>CAIKPM010000020.1 GCA_903829325.1 uncultured bacterium | reverse complement strand
TGGTTGCGAGAATTTAGTCCCGACGTAGGGAAAAAAGTCGCGTCATGAAAGGAGCGCGCACAGCGGATCGTAAACGAGCGGCCCAGGTGGGTTCGTCTTATCCCGGTGGAACTGGGTTCGATTTATCCCGGTGCTAACAAACGTGAACCTGGCTTCGCGGGTAAGTCCTGCTACAACAGGCCTTACCCGCCCAACCGATCGTATCGCGCTTGCCCATAGTGAATCAGGAGGTATCTTGTGAGCGTTACTCGAGCCCAGAATGCGCGTCATCAAGCTGTCGCTATCACGCCCAAACACCTGATCACGCCGCAACTGGCAGACTGCGATACTCGACTCGCCATTGCTCAAACCGCAACCGAACGCTCGATCGCGACGCATATTGAAAAGCATTTTCCTGCGGATCGATTGGCTGCACTAAAAACCCAGTTTGACAAAAACGGTTCTGTTCAGCTCGACCACATTCTTCCTGAAAAAATTCATCGTCAGTATCTATGGGAAATAGAGCGCGCGTTCAAAAATTCGGGCGAAGAACATCATCTAATCAACAATGAAACTCGCACATTACGGAAATACAAAAAGCTACCATACGATATCGTGATGCGAGAATCGATTCTTGCACAACGTTTATATCAATCAAAAAGTCTCCAACGCCTCGCCTCATCGATCGTCGGCGACACGGTAACCGAACTCAACGATGAATTTGCCAAAGATCGCGTCGTTGCGCATCAACTCAGCAAAGGGCTCAGCCACGGTACGCACGTTGATCCCAAACTGATCGCCTTAGTCTTGATCCTCAAAGGACTTCCAAAGTCAGCAGGGGGTGGAATGCGCTTTTTCAACGTTCCCCCGCGGCATCGTCCAGTGTATCCAGAAAAGATCAAAGCCATCACAAAAAAATATCGCGCGCGGGCCAAAACCTTCTATTTACCAGGTAATAGCGCACACATCAGCCTGGCCGGAGAACTCCCCCACGAAGTCCTCCCCGTCACCGGGCCTGGTACCCGAGTCAACGTGACACACTCATATGGCACTGTCACCTCAGACCAATCCGAGCAGCGCAAAGCCTATGAACGCTATGTGTACGAAAAAGAAGTGCTCAGCACAGACAAGCGCGCGCCCATCGCTTGACTCTTGGAAACTTTTTGGTTACACTCAATCAGTAACCATATGGTTTCCAAGGAGATCGCCAGTGACTCATCCCCAGAACATGGTCTTCAAAGCGTTGGCAGACCCAACACGAAGGGAAATTCTCTCTCTTCTACGTTCGGGCGGCTCTAGCGTTGGCGATATCGCTGTCAATTTTCAGATGAGCAGACCAGCGGTCTCGAAACACCTGCGCCAATTGCGCGAGGCGGGTTTAATCATCGATCGCCCTGTCGGCACCGCGCGCATCTGCGAACTCAACCCAGAGCCATTAGAGCTCATCGATATATGGCTTTCCGAATACAGAGTATTCTGGAAAAATCAACTGTCGCGCCTAAAAGCGCACGTGGAGGCAAATCAGCATGTCAATCACTCAAAAAGTCGCCAACATCGTTGAAAGCATCACGATCAACGCCCCTGCTAGTCGGGTTTTTGCGGCATTAACGCAATCAGACGAGTTACTTCAGTGGTGGACAGGGGCATGCACACTGACAAGCTATCATGCCGACCTGAAAGCCGGGGGTAGCTGGGTGATGCGTGGTGCCGATAGTGATGGCGATCCATTCGAGATCAACGGAGAGTTTACATTAATTCAGGCGCCACATCTCATTGAATTCACCTGGCGCACCCTAGGACAGACCGAAGCGAACGTTCCCTTCACCCTCGTACGCTACGCATTAGAAGAGCGTTTAGGAGTAACCACACTCACAGTAACTCATACCGGATTCGTACGAGAACTAGACCGTCAGAATCATGCAGAAGGCTGGAAATCAGTACTCCAACTTCTCAACAAGTATGCGCAGACTCAGACAGCCTAACGACCTACGATGGCAAAGCAGCTATTTTGCGAGGTAGCCTATTGCGTACCTCGCAACAATACTGCCAATCGCAAGAATTAGTGCAGGCGGCATAACCAGACATCCAACCCGCAAAAAATCCCAACCACTCATAGTAATTTTCTCGCGTCGTAAGACAATAAGCCATAATACCGTTGCTAAGGAGCCCGTAATCGAGAGATTCGGGCTCAAATCAACGCTTATTAACATGCTTGCTCGCAACGCCTCATGGGCGTGCACCGCCGCCAGCGTGTTGCCCGCAATAAGTCCTGCCGGAAGGTTATTGATACAATTCACGACGACCGCAGTCAGCACGCCGACACTCAGCAGGCTCACGAACGGTGGCCACGTTTGCATCCGCGATAATCCATGCGCGATTTGCTGCAACAACCCGGTAGTTTCAAGTCCTCCAACGAGCACAAACAGACTAGCAACCAAAAGCAATACACTCCATGGAACCTGACGGAGCACTTCAACAACAATGCTTCGGTCAGTCAGCGCAACTCCCAACAACGTCGCAAGCCCACAGATGCATGTGATCAGGCCAAGTGGGGCTTGTACTATCGATGCCAGCATCAATACGAGCACCGTGAGCCCGATCGCGCTTAGCGAAACGACCCCCTGAAACCCAAGCTGTTCAAGAGGCGGGTTGCCACGGATTTCGCCCAAGAGGTCACGACGAAAAAGAATGACGAGCACCACAAACGTTGCCACAATAGCTAAAACGGATGGCAAGAAAAAAATGCTCAGCCAGTGGAAAAGATTGGGCATCGAACCGCCAAAAACGACAAAATTTGCTGGGTTTGAAATAGGCAGCACAAAGCTTGCAGCGTTAGCAATAAAGGCACACACCAACAAATATGGCAGCGGTTCTACATCGGTTTTCCGCATGACCGCAGCGACCGCAGGCGTTAAAACAACCGCGGTAGCATCATTAGAAAGAATCACGGTGACCACAATTCCCACCAGATAGATGAGGCCAAACAACCGCAAACGCGAGCCCTGGGCTGCAACAACTGCATAACTGGCAAGCCAATCAAAGACTCGAGCCTGTCTTGCAATTTCCGCAAGAAGCATCATCCCCAGCAGAAAATAATAGACTTCATGCCCACGAGCAATCGCCTCTAAGGCAAGCCTGGGTGAGATAAGCCCAAAGAGCACCAGCAGACTGCCGCCCACACTGGCATAGACCCATTCCTGAATCCCTCTTGGCCTGACAATGATGCACAAAATCGTCGCAAGAAAAATCAGTACGATCATATCGGCTGGCATCAATTCGCCACGAAAACCTGCATTAACAGGGCGCTGAACAATAATTAACTTTTACAAGTGACAAAAATGACACCAGCAGCGATGAGCACGATTCCTATCCAATTCAGCAGCACAAGTCGCTCTCCAAGGAAAGCCACCGAAAGCAAGGCCACAATCACCACGCTTAATTTGTCGACAGGAGCCACACGCGCGGCATCGCCTAATTTTAGAGCACGGAAATAGCATACCCATGACGCTCCGGTACAAATCCCCGAAAGTGTCAGGAAGAGATAGGTTTTGCTCGAAATATCCTGGAGCGGCTGCCATTGTCCGGTAAACACCAGTATGCATCCCAAGATAATAACAACCACAATAGTTCTGAGAAACGTCGCGAAGTCTGAATGGATATTCTCAAGCCCTACCTTTGCTAAAACCGCGGTAAGCGCGGCAAAAATCGCCGAAAGCAACGCCCAGCAGATCCAGGGTGAGAGAGATAGCTTCATCGCATTATTCCGATTTCATAGAAATCGCTCACGGTCAGCAAGCGTAGGCATGCGGCAGCCTTCACGCCGACCAAACCAACGATACCGACGCTGAGCAACCATCCGATACACCATATCACGGAAACGATGAGGAAAAATCCAACCTACGCTCAGCAAGGCCCAAGGCAAGCCCAACACGCCAAGAATCCGCAGAACTGCATCACTTGCAGTCAGGATTTCTTCACCCGCAATGAGGACAACGCTGTCATATTCAGCCAGTGTGTGCCCAAGCGCCCCCAAAGCCGAGGCGGCTGCCTCAGACTGCAAGGGCGCAAAGCGAAACTGCTGCTTTGGATCATGGTCGATCACGAAGTTGACGAGAGTATGGCACAAGCCACACTCTCCGTCAAATAAGATCACCATCAGCGCATTAAGCGGGCGTAGGGACGGCGTCGTAGCCCATCACCGCATCTTGAATCCATTCGTCCTCGCCCACGACATAGCCCAAGCCGAGAATAGAATCAGCGACGACACTCGTAGCACCCACCGACGCACGTGCAAATAAAATACTCTGACGAATCGCAGCGTTTTTGGCGACATGCACATCATCACCAATCACGCTCGGCCCTTCGATCACAACGCCTTCAGCAATGCTGACGCGTTCCCCGATCGCCACGCAAGGCCCCACCCGCGCTGACTCGGCAATATTTGCGCTTGCGGGAATGCGGATTGGGGGCGCGCCTGGTAACACCAAACGTCCTGACAAAACGTCTTCTGTGGCCCGCCGATATTCGGCTAAGGTGCCGATATCGGTCCAGTACGCATCCGATAGATGCATGCCGTAAAATCTCTGTCCTGCGGCTAGCAGAGCGGGGAAAACATCGTTGCCAAAATCCGAGAATTGATCGGCGGGAATATACTCAAAAATCTCCGGCTCAAATACATAAATACCGGTATTGACTAGATGCGATTTCTCGGTACCAGGCTTGGGTTTTTCCTGAAATTCCTGAATGCGACCCGCATCGTCAAGCACGACTACACCAAATTGATCAACGACCGGCGCTTCTAATAATCCAATCGTAGCAATCGCTTTACGTTCACGATGGAAAGCGATCAATTCATCGAGTTTGCTATCCGTGACGCCGTCACAGCCCACCACGACAAAGGTGCCGTCCTGAAAAAACGCTTGCATTTGTTTAACCGCACCAGCGCTACCAGTCAAGTTTTTTTCGTGGAGATACCGCAGTTGCACTCCGTAGCGCGAGCCATCACCAAAAGCGGCGACAATCTGGTCAGCTAAATAAAACACATTCATTACAACATCATCGATGCCGAAGGTGTGCAGATACCGCATCACCTGGCCGGCGTTGGGCTCACCAACAAGCGGCACCAATGGCTTCGGGACTTGCTTGGTCAGAGGATACAGACGCGTACTCAGTCCGCCAGCCAAGAGCATTGCTTTCATCGACGGGGTTCTTTCCTTGGGAGCGCTGCGCTACATACCTCACGGGCAGCAAGAAACACAAAATGCGGCAAGGCCAATTGACGGCGCCAGCGCTGCGGTTCTTTGATCAGCCGGTAAAGCCATTCAAGGCCCAACATCTGCCAAGCTGCCGGTGCCCGAGGCACGCGTCCAGAGAAAACATCGAAGGCACCACCAACCCCGATCGCCACGGCACACCCCGTCTCGCGTAAGTGACGATCGATCCATTCTTCTTGCTTTGGTGAACCTAAAGCAACCAACAGCAAGGTTGCCCCCGTCGCGCGTATGGTTTGCGCAACCTCGCTCGACTCCTCAAATCGGAAAAAGCCATCGCGTGAGCCGGCAATCTGCAAGCCTGGGTAGCGAATCTTGAGGCCAATCGCAGCAGCTTCAGCGGTATCACCAGCTGCGCCCAAAAAATACACCGAGTCTCCGCGCTTGGCGAGCAATTCACACAAACGCTCGGCCAACGTCACCCCAACGACACGTTCGCGCAAGGGACCACCGCGCAGACGCGACGCAAGGAGCACCCCGATCGTATCGCAGAGCGAAAAACGCGCGCGCGCCAAAGTTTGGCGAAAAATCTCATCGTGCTGAGCGCGGACGATCATCTCAGTGCCAATCGTCACCACGAAAGCAGGCTCTCCGTGCCCCGCGTGGACATCGTCGATAGCCTCCAAAATTGCTTTGACGGCGGCATTGAGCCCCAACGCATCCACCCTACAGCCGAGTAACTGGAAGCTATGGGGCTTCATGAAAGCCAGGCTTGAAAGCGGGTGCGATACGGTTCGATCAGCGCTGCCAGATGCGGCTCTTGGGCAAGCGGCAAAGGTGCGAGCGGCGCACGCACCCCACCAACCGCAACTCCCAACTTCGCTAAAGCCCACTTAACGGGGGTAGGATTGGAAACACAAAAAAGCCCCGCGAATAAAGGCGTCAGCTGCAGATGCAGAGCAGCCGCACGTTGCACATCGCCAGCATGATACGCATCTAAGAGCTCGCGTAGTTCACGTGCACAGAGATGCCCCGCAACACTAATTAAGCCATCAGCACCCAGTGCTAACGTTGGAAGAAACAACCCATCATCGCCGCTCCAGAGCTTGAATGCAGGCTGGCGCTCGCGCAAAATTGCTGAAAATTGCGCAAAATTACCGCTCGACTCTTTGACCCCAACAATATGCGGATACCGCTGCGCTAACGTCAGCATCGTTTCCGGTTGCATCTCGATGCCAGTCCGGCTGGGAATATTATAGAGAATAATCGGCAGATGCGTGGCCTCTGCAAGCGCAGAAAAGTGCAGAATCAGGCCTTCTTGCGTCGGCTTATTATAATACGGCACAACCGCTAAAATGCCCGAAACACCAGCTTCGGTCGCTCGTTTCGTTAAGGCGACCGAACTGCGTGTATCATTGCCACCGGTATTTGCGATAATCGAGCCACTCGAGCCGGCGGCCTCAACGACCGCTTCGAAAAGAGCGAGTTTTTCCTCAACCGATAACGTCGGAGCCTCACCCGTCGTCCCCGCGATCACTACACCGTCGTTGCCCTCTTTGAGCAACCACTTGGCTAAACGACCGGCTTCTTCAAGCGCAACCTGATCATCAGCGGTAAACGGAGTCACCATCGCGGTGAGCAATCGCCCGATCATCTTACAGACTAGCCTCTACCGGCGCACGTCCTAAACGGAACGCATCGTGAATCGCTTGCTCGGCACGCGGAGCATCTTCATCAGGGACGAGCAGAGAAATCGTAATATTGCTATCGGTCGAGTGGATAATCGGCACTTCGGCGCTACCCAAGGCCTGCATCACCCGGTACATAACGCCCGGGGTTCCACGCATCCCAGCGCCTACGATCGATAATTTCGCACAATGCGAACGGATGCGAACGGCAACGTTCAGATCAGCCAACTCACGTCGGACCATTTCGACTTCGGGTGTATCAACGGTAAAGAAAATACCAGCGTTATTCACGTTGATCATATCAATTGAAATATCGCGCTGAGCCAAGCGCTCAAACAATGCTAATTCGATATCGCGGCGCAGTTCGGTATCATCGATATCGCCTTGAATAACCCGGACAAAACTAATCGAACGCAACGCGGTAATGCCCGTCACCGGACGCATGCTATCGGGTTTCGCGCCGTCGTCGATAATCGTACCGACATTACTGCGCAGACCCTTGACCATGTACGGCGTATTGGTGACTCGCGCAAGCTCGGCACCCTTAGCGTGCATCACTTTCGCGCCTTCTGCGGCAAGCTCAACCATCTCGCCCCACTCCACGCGCTCGAGCGGGTGGGCACCAGCGATGCGACGCGGATCACCAGTCATGACCCCGCTGACGTCGGTATAAATCTCGACCGATTCCGCATGCAGCGCGGCGCCGAGCGCAATCGCACTCAAATCGCTGCCGCCACGGCCTAAGGTTGTGATGGCTCCCTTCAGGGTCGCACCCTGAAACCCCGTGACGACCGGAATCACGCCAGCCTCAATCATTTGCAGCAAAATCGCTGGCTCAACGCGCAGAATTTTGGCGTCGCCAAAGTTTTCATCGGTGATGATGCCCGCTTGCGCACCAGTCACCGCCTGCGCAACCACGCCCCAGCTCGCAAGCAATTCGGCAAAGACCGCACACGCAATCATTTCGCCACAGGCCAGCAAAAGGTCGCGATTTGCGCCAGCACGACTCGGACCCAATAATTGGCCGAGCGTGTCCGTTGCGTAAGGATCAGGCAAACGCCCCAACGCCGAACAGACGACCACGGGAGCCAAACCGCGCGAACGCGTTTCCAGCACCCGCGAAGCAGCGACCTCACGTAATTCCGGCGAGCTTAATGAACTGCCGCCAAACTTTTGAACGATGGTTTTCTTCATATTACCGTTTCATGGATACTGCTGCGAATACGCCCAGTCGTGACTAAAAGTTCAAGCAGCTGTACTGCGTTTGTTGCGGCTCCCTTCCGCACTTGGTCACCAACAACCCAGAGCTGAAAATGCCGTTTCGAGCCACTTTCGCTACGCAAACGAGCAACGTGCACAAGATCAGTACCTTCAACATCGCGCGGCGTAACGACACCGTCAGGGTGAAAAACGACTCCTGGCGCTTTGGCCAAAGCAGCCGAGAGCTCTTCCACCGACGTATCACGCTCGGTCTCCACGAAGACGGCTTCGCTATGAGCGTAACGAACCGGCACGCGTACGGTCGTTGCGGCGATATGCAGCTCCGGTAAACCGAGAATTTTGCGCGTTTCCTCAGCCAGTTTGCGTTCTTCTCCTGAATCTCCATGGGCATCGAAACTGCCAACTTGGGGAATCACGTTACGGGCAATCGGCGCGACAAAAGCTTTCGGGAGCGGCTCGACCGCTCCCTGACTCAGGGCAGACTCCCCTGCGGCTAGTTCATCCAAACCACTACGGCCCGCTCCGCTCACGGCCTGATACGTCGCAACCCGGACAGTCTTGAGTCCCGCAACCGCGTTGATGGGCGCAATCCCCACGCACAACACAATCGCTGTGCAATTGGCAACGGGCAAAATTTTATGCTCAGACGTAAGCGCCTGAGGGTTCACTTCCGGAACGAGAAGCGGCGCTTGAGGGTCCATCCGAAATGTGGCGCTGTTATCGATAACAAACGCACCACTCTGGACACACGCTTCGGCTAAGGCCGCACTCGCATCATCGGAGCTGGCAAAAAGCACGGCATCGTACCCGCCGGCACTTAGAGCCGCAGGGGTTGCAGCTCGCACGACAATCTCGAGATCACGAAATGGGATCGTCTCTTCGCGGTCACGCGACGCAAAGCCATCGAGCTTGGTCACCGGGATCTTGCGCTCGTCGAGAATCCGCAAAAGCATTTCACCGACTACACCGGTAATGCCAACAATCGCAAGCTTCACTCGTCTATATCTCCTGGTAGATTGAGAACATGCTCAAGTCCGATTGCAAAACCAGGTAATTGATGCACGCGACTCACCGCTAGCAACACGCCAGACATAAACGACTGACGCGAAAACGCATCATGGCGCAACGTTAACAACTCATCATTCCCACCAAATAAGACCTCTTGATGAGCAATCAGACCCTGTAAACGCACGCTGTGAACCACGACCGGCGCATGATGATCGGGTAAGGCATCCTGAATCAGCTGTGCGGTACGTTTTGCGGTACCACTCGGCTTATCAAGCTTTTTATCATGATGATATTCGACAATTTCCACCGTCGGGAAATATTTCGCCGCCTGCTGCGCAAAGCGCATCATCAAGACTGCCCCAAGCGCAAAATTCGGTACGAGCAAAGCGGGAATATTTTCCGTATCGCAGAGATCAGCGAACGATATCTCATCTTCGTCGGTCCAACCCGTTGCCCCAATAATTGGCACAATACCGCGAACAACCGCCTCACGGGCAACATCCAGGGTTACGGGATATACGGTAAAGTCAACGACAATATCGGGCTTTTGTTCCTCGTAGAGTGCGATGAGATCATCGTAAATTGGCCCACCCGAGGGCAACACCAAAACCTCAGCGAGTGAACGACCAACCTCAGCACGATCGAACCCACCGACTAATTCAATTCCTGCGCTCGTAGCAAGGGCACCGCAGACGGCGCGCCCCATCCTTCCGAGCGCACCGGCCACTGCGACGCGCATCTCTTGCTAGACTTTCTCCAACGGGGCGTATTTCAACATAACCATTTTTTGCCCGACGTTCGGGAAATCAATGGTCAACAGACCATCGCCACCAGCACCATCGATACCGACCACAACACCCTCGCCCCACTTCAAGTGGCGCACGCGGTCACTGATGACCAAGCCCATGTTGATACCGGCTCCAGCGGTTTCGTGGATAGCGACTTCGCGCCAACGGCCACCAGCTGGCCGTGACATCATGGCGACGCCCTCTAATGAAACGACACTCGGCATCTCATCGAGAAAACGAGATTTCGGATGCGAGAAGGTGTTGCCATAAAGCGTACGGCGCATAGCGTACGACATGAAGAGCTTGTCCATCGCCCGAGTAATCGCAACGTAACCAAGACGGCGCTCTTCTTCAAGCTCGGTTTCATCGTTCAGCGCACGATTGTGCGGGAATACGCCATCTTCCAAGCCAGTCATAAACACGACGGGGAATTCCAGGCCTTTTGCTCCATGAACGGTCATCAAAGTAACAAAAGAATTGGATGCATCGAGCGTATCAAGCTCGCTAACCAACGCAATGTTCGAGAGGAAGTCATTAATAGATCCCTCAGGATTGCGCTCCTCGAATTCACGAGCAACCCCAATCAGCTCCTGAAGATTCTCGAGGCGCGTACGCGCATCAGACGTATCTTCTGATTTCAATTCGCGAATATAGCCGGAGTCTTCCATGACGCATTCCAACAGATCCGGAATCGACATACCAGCAGATTTAACGCGCAGCCCTTCAATTAACTCGGCAAAGCGATCGAGCTCCTTTTGTTTTTTCGGAACCGCACGCTTGAGAAGCTCACGATCAAAAACAGCCTGACCAACTGAAATATTCTCGCTATTCGCGGCATCGACCAAGCTAGCCAAGGTCTGCTGACCGATGCTGCGTCGCGGGACATTGACGATACGACGGAACGCCACAGCGTCCGACGGGTTCACGATATAGCGCAAATACGCCATCATGTCTTTGACTTCGGTGCGGTCATAAAAGCCTACGCCGCCGACGACACGGTAAGGGATGCCTTCTGAAAGGAAGCCTTCTTCAAAAACACGAGACTGGGCGTTCGTGCGATACAGCACCAAGAAATCGCGGTAAGCAGCACCCTTGCGGACAAGCTCTTTGACTTTCTCGATGACATACCGAGCTTCTGCGCGCTCAGTTTCTGCCGGGAAGACGGTGAGTTCCTCACCCGCATCGCGCTTGGTAAACAGCTTCTTCTCGCTGCGATGACGATTATTCGCAACCAGCTCGTTTGCGGCCGCAAGAATCGTCTGCGTGCTGCGATAATTTTCTTCTAAGCGGAACACTGCGGCGCCGGGGAAATCTTCCGCAAAGCGCAAGATCATCCGCACGTCGCTGCCACGCCAAGAATAAATCGACTGATCGTCATCGCCAACAACCGTGATATTCTTATGCTCAGCCGACAACAATGCGCACAGTTTATATTGCGCAAAATTCACATCTTGGTATTCGTCGACCAAAATGTAGCGGAACTTATTCTGATAGCGCGTACGCGTTTCGACATCGCCCTCGAGCAAGTAAATCGCATTGGCAATCAGGTCATCAAAATCGAGCGCGTTGCTTTCTGCAAGTCGCCGCTGATATTCACGATAAATGTGCGCAAACTTCTCACCCTGGAAGGTGGTATTCCGCTCTTCATAAGCCTGTGGAGTAAGCAATGAATTCTTTGCGCGACTGACTTCACACAAAGCAGCGCCGGGCGACATTTGACGCTCGTCAACATTGAGATCCATCAAAATATCGCGCATCAACGCGCGCTGATCTGAATCGTCCATAATGACGAAGTTGGACGCGATACCAACTTTACGACCATCGCGCCGCAAAATGCGAACACACACTGAATGAAAAGTGCCGACCCATAAATCGCGCGCAACTTCGCCGACCATATCCTCAAGCCGCGAACGAAGTTCACCAGCAGCCTTGTTGGTGAACGTCACAGCTAAAATACGATCGGGTATGACTTGCTTTTCTTGAAGGAGATACGCGATGCGGTGCGTCAGGACTCTGGTTTTTCCACTCCCTGCACCCGCGAATATAAGGCAAGGACCATCAGTATGAAGCGCAGCCGCACGCTGAACTTCACTTAGAGTATCAATTTCCACAACCATCGCAGTAATTATTCGACAATCTTGACACAATCGCCTAGGCCCTTATGGCCTATCATGCAGAATGGCTGGCGCCACATGCGACGAGCGGCCACGCTGGTAGGGCGCAATCGCGAAAGCGCTGGCCAGGTACGCCAAAGTAGATTCGGCGCCCATATTACGATTTACCGTATCCGCCGAAAAGCCATCGCGGCAACCACCGTCGACGACCAGAGGCGCACCAATCACATTCCGCCCAAAATACCAGTCATACGCAACCTCAGCCAGTCCACGGTAATGGTCCCGACCGGTGATGGTATACGCATAGAGCACCGCATCAATAAAGCCCGCTGCTTCGAGCGGTTGCTGATCAAATTCAGCCCGCTCGCCATGCCGTCGCCACCAGCCGCCGTTGCCAATTGGTTTAAAGACGCCCCGCTCAATCACGGCAGATTCATAGAAGTGCAATGCTTCAAAACCGACCTCGACAAAAACGTCCTGCTTTAAAAGGACCCCAATCCGCAATAAGGCCTCGCAGAGCCGCGCATTATCATAGGTCATATGGCCCTCGAACCAATGCCAGTGCGACGTGCGCGTTGCAGCATAGGCGGCGAGCAAGCGTTCGGCAAGCGTCAGCAAAATCTCACGGACCTGCCCCTGAAGCGGCACCAGCGACGGATACGCTAGACATAAACCAAGAGCAGCGTACGCCGACGAACGGAGGTGCGTCAACTCAGCGACCGCTGGCAGAGCCCGTGTAAAAATCCGCTCGCTCACGTTGCGCCAGGTCCTTTTTTGCGCCCGGGCGATCGTATAGCCCAATCCCCAGAGCGCGCGCCCTAAGGAATCCTCGCTTCCGACATCGTCTAACCAGCGCCGGTCATAGCCCAGAAAATTACGCAGACGCCCATCGGGACGTTGGGCATCCAAGAGATACGCAAGATAGATGCGCCCAAGTCGCAATGCTTCCGCTTCTAAGGGGGCGTAGGCACTGGCTGCCGTGACCACGAGCAACGCCCGACCAACATCATCGACACAGTAGCCTGTACTCCGATTGGGGACGTCTTCAATCGCATGCTGAATGACCCCGACGTCATCGGTTAGGGCACTCAGGTACTCCAAGCTCGCCGGTACCGTCATGCGGAAACCTTCAGGTTGCACCCCCGCGCATCAGGAAGAAGCGCCTCAAACACCTTGCCATATTCGAGCGCAACATTGCTCCAGATCATGCGACGCCCGTACTGATACGCACGACGTTCGGTGAGATGACGCAAATCGGGATCATCGAGCAGAGCACAGATTAAACTGGCGATACTATCCGCATCGCGGAATTTACTCAAAAAGCCACGCCCGTGCGCTAATAATTCTTGGGCGTAGAGATACGGAGTTGAGACAATCGCCTTGCCCGAACCAACCGCATACGCCAAAGTTCCGCTGACAATCTGTGTTGGATTCAAATATGGCGTCAAATAAATGTCGGTTGCGCTTAAATACTGTACTAATTCTCGAAATTCTAAATACCGATCAACAAAAACAACATTCCGCTCAAGCTTTTCTCTCACAAGAATGTCCTGCAGAAACTCGCGATACGACTCGCCTTCAGAACGGCGGACGCCAGGATGCGTCTGCCCTAAAACGAGGTACAACGCCTGGGGGTGGCGCGCAACCACCTGGCTCATCGCCTCTATGGCATACTCCAAACCTTTGCCTCGGCCAATCAAGCCAAAGGTGGAAATGACATCACGCCCCACTAGACCCAAAGCGGCTTTGGCCGCATGCGTCCCCTGGAAGGGCACATCTGGCACACCGTGGTGAATGACCGTTATTTTCTCACGCGGCACGCCATAGACAGAGCAAAGCAACGCCTTGCCCGTTTCTGAGAGGACCACGATCGAAGTCACCTGGCTGCAAATCGATTTGGCAAGCCACAAATGATGAGCATCGGGCTCGGGCAGAACGGTATGAAGCGCAATGACGATCGGCTTGTGCACCGCTTCCAACAGATCAAGCACCCACTCGCCTTCGAGTCCACCAAAGAGACCGTATTCGTGCTGAATGTTGAGGATATCGGCGGGATGGTTATTAATCAACCGCGCAATCCGCAAATAATCGCTGCGATCTTGTTGGGAGAGTGTAGCGATCACTTCTTTTGGGTATAATCGTGCCGCGTTCAGCGGCTCATTAATTGCGATAACCGACGAATCACCATGAAATTTTTGACGAAAATTATCGACAACATCTTTTGTAAACGTTGCTATGCCGCATTCGCGCGGCGGGTATGAGCCCAAAAATAACATATGAGCATTCATCGGTCTGCACTCTCCAAAACACATTCACGAAAAAAGACGCGCGCAATTCGGCGCAAAAAGTCTATTCTTCCAAGGGGTGATATGTCCAAAAAGGGTTTATGACAAACCTCACGACGGATGCGTCGTGTGCGGCTATGTGCTTTCGAAGTAAAATATACTACAAAATTCGTTATTCTTTTTGCGCCGCAACTCTCGCATCACGTGCAAGAACGACGTCGTTAGCAACACACGCATCGTGGCCAATTACCACACCGGGCTCGGTCGTCACGCGGTCACCAATATGGGCATGGCTCGCAATAATCGCGCCCACCACCTCGGTATCGCTGCCAATGGTTACACTATCCCATAGCACACTGTCACGCACCGCCGAACCTCGGCCAATATGACAGTAATCGCCAACCACTGCGTATGGGCCAACAACTGCATCAGGATCAATCGTCACCCCCTTCCCGATATACGAGGGCGCGACAACCTGGGCATGCACCGCAGAAGCGGAAAGATCGATCGGCATCTTCCCTTCGAACACATGGCGATGCGAGCTCAGGTACTGCTCGGGACGCCCTAAATCCATCCAATAATCGTCGGTCGTGTAGGCGTAGAGCGGCTTCGTGCCTGCAGCAAGTAGCGGGAAGATTTCGCGCTCAATCGAGACCGCACGCCCGGCAGGGATCAGGTCAAGGACCTCTCGTTCAAGCAGATAGGTCCCGGCGTTGATGGCATTCGTCGGGGCGGTCCCAGGGGCCGGCTTTTCCAAGAACGCGGTTACCCGGTCAGCTTCATCGGTCACGACACACCCAAACGCCGACGGATCCTCGACAGTGATGAGATGGAGCAGCCCAATCCCCCCCAACTGTTGATGTCGTGCGAGCATAGCTCGCAGATCCAGACTGGTAAGGATGTCGCCATTGAGCACAAAAAACGGGCCGGTCAGATAGCGTTCAACATTTTTAATCGCCCCAGCCGTGCCCAAGGGCTCTGTTTCAATCACATAGGTCAGGCGCATCCCGAGACGCGACCCATCACCGAAGTAGTCAGTGATGGCTGCCGGCAAGTAACCGGCCGGGAGGATCGCGTTGGTGATGCCAACGTCTCGCAAGCGGATAAGCGTGCGCTCGAGAAAAGGTACATTAAATACAGGCACCATGGGCTTTGGTGTCTCGAGCGTCAGCGGGCGAAGGCGAGTGCCCTCACCTCCTACGAGGACGATTGCTTGCATAGAACGGCAATCCAGCGCGGTTCATTCATGGAAGGCGCCTTTTCCGCTCGAACATGCTGATGGCCTCGCGCGTAGGCCCAGGGAGCGTAAAGATTTCGCCCTACAACAGTAAGACTTCCGACCTGGTGCGCCTACGACGAGGGAGTGCACGCATCCTCGTGGTACGTTAGTACGTCTGCCGCGCAGCGGCAACAGACGACGCAATCCGGGCTCGTCTAATGGTAGGACGACAGACTCTGAATCTGTCTATCGTGGTTCGAATCCATGGCCCGGAGCAAGACGGCCCTATCGTCTAGAGGCCTAGGACGCTGCCCTCTCACGGCGGCAACGCGGGTTCGAATCCCGCTGGGGCTACCAATCTAACCGCACGGTTGTGCGGTTTTTCCTTTTCTAGGGGATTATCTCCGCACGATTAGCTTCATAGAGAGGAGCGAGATGAGTACTCCAGGCGAGACCCCGATTAAGCGAAAGCGCCCTGCCCCTCGTGTGAACTGGGAGAAAATTCACGCGACGACCGAGGCCGACATCCAGCGCCATATCGTCGAGGACAGCGGAGCAACTGCCGACTTTGGTTCCGGTGGTTACGTCCTGGTTACTTCAGAATATGTACGTGGCCTTCGCATGAAGCTGAATCTCACGCGTGCAGCCTTTGCGGAAAGCTTCGGGCTCAACGAGCGGACGCTTGAAGAATGGGAACTTGGCCGTCAGTCGCCGACCGGGCCTGCTCGGACCTTGCTGCAAGTGATCGAGCGCGAAACGGAAGCGGTCAAGCGCGCGCTCATGCACCACTGGAAAGCGACGTAGCAGCAACTCATATCACGGGTGCAAAACGGGTGCAATACGCCACACTACTGGGCAGTGTTCGGCGATACTCCCTAGACAATGGTGCGCGAAAAAGCCTTACAAGATAAGGCTTAGCGCGGCGGCAACATCCGTCGCGCGCCAATCGGTGTCGTTAAAAAATCGCTTTATGCGGCCGCGGGCATCCACAATAACCACCCGTTCCGTATGCAAAATAGCGCCTGGAACCGCTCGCTCGAGAACGCCTAAACGTTCGGCAAAAGCCTTCGTAGAGCGCGACTCTGAAAGCAACAACACCATGACCTTGGGATCAATCCCATACCGATGTTGATATACGCGCAAAACCCGAGGGGTATCATGCTCGGGATCAAGCGTTAGCTCTGCAAACCGCGCCCGACCAGCGGCTAAAAGGTGAGCTGCTTGTACAAACTTCGCAGTTGTCGCCGGACACATACGGGGATCTTGGCAGCGCGTATAAATAAAACTCAGTGCAAAAGGATGACCGACAAAATCTTTCCACCTGCGAACCGCACCATTTTGATCGTGCAGCACTACGTCTGGCAATCGATCGCCAACCACAACCAACGGGATTCGCGCGCTCGCCTGAACGACAGCTCGCGGATGTCGCTTGACGTTGCTCAGACTCCAGACATCCCCATTCGTATCAACGTCGGCTTCAATCAAATCTCCCGGCTGTAGCTTAGAGGGGTCTTGTACAGCGAATTCCATTGTCATGGCGGGCATGCCATGAAACGCGTTATGATGAGCAAAAATTCGCCCATTGCCCTCAATTTCGAGCACCGTTGCTTGCAGATGGTAAACGTGACTGGGGCGGTTCGCAGAACTGCAAGAAATCATGGACAGCAAAAATATTGCTGGAGAAATGATTCGCGCAAAAAATCTCATGAGATAACTTGAATCTTCGCCATCATCCCGCCATCCTCATGATCGAGAATATGGCAATGATAGAGAAAGGTACCACGAATCGTTGGATCGCGAAAATCAATAAGCACCTTCACCGTTGCTGGCACAACCTGCCCTTGAACGCCATGTGCTTGCGCGGGAATATCGATCGTATCAAGCCAGTGGGGATTGCTTTGCGTTTGCCCATTGATACTCTCAACAATAAAATGGGTTTGATGAATATGGAACGCGTGGACTTCATCCGAATCGTTTTCTAACGTCCATTCTTCGGTCGTCCCACTATGCGCTACGATCGACGGAGGCCCTGATGGATTATACGCCTGACCGTCGAGATAAAAGCCATTGGCATCTTCAGAAAAACGGATCGTGCGCTGTGCGCTTGGGGCAGGCATCGAAGTCGCATAATAGAGTGAACGCCGCAGTCCCTTCGCCGCAGCGGGAACCCGCTTAACCGCAGTTTGCAAGCTCGCAGGCCAATTGCTATCGTTCACGAGCGCCCCAAGCACCACCTGAGGATTGGCATCCCCCGCTGGGCCGGCGTTATAGCACAGTGATGTCATCGAAATCGGAGATGTTTTGCCGGTAATGAGAAACTCAACTCGACCAGCCGGGGGAATCACGATATTCGTAGCAGTCAAGCTCTGAGGCGCACCGGGGTATTCCCCAATCGGGACACCGTCTTGCGCAACAATTTGCATAGGTGCACTATCAAACGATAGATTAAAATGACGATGGCCAGATGCATTAACTACGCGAAACAATTCGGTTTCGCCGGGTTTAATACCGATCGAGGCAAACGATTGACCATTAATCATCGGCGTCCCGTTGGTTTCGGGCGCGCAAGCAACGGACGCAGAGTCATCGTCTTGCACACGTCGGATAGTCTCGGCTTTTCGGTAACGCGATTCTTCACCCGCGGTAAACGACATATTGTTCGGCACATCGCCAAGAATAATGGTGCGCTCACGCAAGCCTGCCGTTTGCGGGACGCTATTGGCTATACCATCAACGATGATTGCCCCGGCCATTCCATTGCCGACCTCGTAGGAAGATAAGCCGTGTGGATGCGGATGATACCAATATAGACCAGACGGCTGATCAGGATTGATCACCACGGTGTAATTTAGCGTATTTCCAGGTGCGGCCAGCGTTGTAATGACTTCGTCACCGGGTTGAACTGGTGCGGAATTCAAACCGTGAAAATGCAGATTCGAATCCGTTTGCACCCCTGCCGCGCAAAACTGGGGTAACTGATTAATAAATTCGAGATGAATCGAATCGCCCGGTTGTACGCGAATTGTCGGTGCTGTTTTTTGACCATTGTAAAAGAACGCCGGTCGCCCAGTCGCATCAAATTTTGCGGTCAACGTAAGCGTCGCTACACCGTTAATACTATCCACCTCAGGAATGACGTTTAGCGCGTTGATCGCTCCGCCGGCCCCAGAGGTAGCACTCACCACAGGCGCGCTACTTCCACCCCCGCCACAAGCAGCAAGAAGCGACGCGAGAATGCATGCAATCATTCCGCGTGAAAATCGCAAAAAAGGTGAACGTATGGTTGGATCATTCATCTTTTTGAGATCCCCTTAATAGGCAAAAAGCCATGAAGACGAGATAATATGCAGTAGATTACCGAGATAATCACGTTGTTGCGTTTCAAACAAAGTGACGCGCATATTCGGACGTGGACGGACTCCCAGGCCGGCAGTGATACTGCGTTGCGAGGCGGCATCTTGGGTCGCGTCCCAGCGCGCAATGGCAAAAGAACGGCTGTTGAGTTCATGTCGCACTTGTACAAAACCACCGCTGGTCATGAGCGCATTATGATAAAGATCGGCCGAGCTATCATGGCCGATTTGATAAACCGCATCGACCTCATTTTTACCGTGATTCCAGCTGACCCCGTAACCATTACGCCAAAAGGAATCCCCGACATTACTGACTTGAAATGTTCCCCCGTAGCCCAAGCCTTGCAGTTGACGTTTCCCAGTGTATCGATATGCTGAAAGCGTCCAATCACCGTACTCGCGTTCGATGCTTAGCATTCTGTCGAGACCGTTTGGTTGAAGACCTGATCCAGGTTCGCGCCCTTGAATAAGATTAAGCGAACCAGCTAATCCACGCCCCGGATCGCCGATTTCCGTCTGTATGCCAGCCTTTGCGGGGAAAAACGAAAATGGATTACTGCCTGCGGTTTGTCCCCAAATAAGATATGGCTGCGTGGTTTCGCGCAATGTTTCCGGATCAAGGGGCAATGGCAGCGTAAATTGTCCGATACGCGCAACGACCGGAACTTTCGCACCGTCCGCGGTCAAGCGATTTGCATACCAAGCATCACGCAGATGCCCCGATTCACCACCGTCGACGAAATAATTCTCCACCCAGTAAGATCCGCGTGAACCAGACGCGCCTCCGATAAACGCCTCTACCTCGTCCACGATCGCCTTAGGCAAGGGGCCTGAACTTTCGTCAGGATCGGCCGCTCCTGCACTCGCATAGGCGCTTTCCACTCGCACAGCGATGGGGAAGGCCCCTTTAGGCCTGACGCCCGGGATGCGATACCCGTTGGCCAAGAACATGCGTCCGAAGGATGTCAGATGAGGAACAACCGTATGACACACCTGACACGAGAAACCGTAACGATGCGCGAAAACCGGAATCGCCGAGGCGGGTGACATCACTCCGAACGTCAACGCTATTGTTAAAGCTATCGGCGCAATATTCGGAAAGGCTAATTTTCTCATTAGGGTCGCCTATTAGGCTCCGCAGAGGTATGCTTCCTTCCTGGTACGGTGACTCGGTCGGCCGTCAAAATGGCGCGGAGATCACGCTCGTCACGCAGAACACACGTTCGACATGCAGTCCATAATCCGCCCCCGCGAGCTCCAAGCACGTCCAGCCAAGCGCGTCAGGCTCGCCCTAGCGCCAGTGCAAGCTGGCTTTCCCTCGCCCGCAGATGATCATCTCGATGGGCATATCGATCTCAATGAGCTGCTCATTGAGAATGAGCCGGCGACCTTTATCACGCGCGCAGCGGGGGACTCGATGGAAGGCGCAGGCATTTTTGATGGCGACCTGATCATCGTCAATCGCGCACTGAGGCCAGTGAACGGGAGCTTAATAGTCGCAGAGCTCAACGGCGAATTCACCCTCAAGCGCCTGCGCATCATTGCTGGCCAACCGTGGCTCTACGCTGAAAACGCCCACTACAAGCCAATACGCGTCACCACAGAACTCAACGTCTGGGGTGTTGTAAAGCACACCATCCGCATTCACGGACATGCACACGAATAATACGCCGCTCTATGCGCTCATTGACTGCAATAACTTCTACGCGTCGTGTGAGCGTGTGTTTCAACCCAAGCTGAACAGCAAACCGCTTGTTGTGCTCTCCAATAACGATGGGTGCATCATCGCGCGAAGCAATGAAGCAAAACAGCTCGGCATCCCGATGGGTGCACCGTATTTTAAGGTACGCAGTTTGATTGCAGAACATAACATCCAAGTGCGTTCCAGCAACTACGAACTCTATGGAGATATGTCGCAGCGTGTCATGCGCACGCTGGCACAAATCACGTCTGATGTTGAGATTTATTCTATCGATGAGGCATTCTGTGATCTCTCGAAATTCCGACATCAGGATCTTCACGCATATGCAAAAAACATCCGTGATACGGTCCGACAATGGACCGGCATCCCCGTTTCCATCGGCATCGCTCCGACGAAAACGCTCGCCAAACTTGCGAGCCAGATTGCAAAAAAATCCAATGGCGTCGCGATTATCGAAGATGATGCAATGCGTCGCACGCTCCTCGCCGGATTTGCAGTTCGCGATATCTGGGGCATTGGTCGGCAGCACGGCAAGATGCTCGCAGCATACGGCATCCAGAGTGCGCTTGAATTAGCAGGGATGCCCGATAGTTGGATAAGGCAGCATATGCAGATCACCGGTTTGCGTACGGTGCACGAATTACGCGGAATAGCCTGCTTTGCTTACAACGAGCAACCACCAGCAAAAAAAAGCATCACCACGTCGCGGATGTTTGGTCGACCAATTACCGATACTGACGAGATTATTGCTGCGCTGACAAAATACACGACGCGCGCCGCCGAGAAACTCCGCGCAGAGCAGCGTTTGGCGAGTCGGATTGATATCTTTTTCCACTCGAGCCGCTTCAAGCAGCCCTTTCACGAAAGCCGCAGAGGCTACGATATCCCCACAGCAACCGCCTACACGCCCGAGCTACTGGCATACGCCATCCGCGGCGTAAGGAGCGGGTTCCGCCCTGGCATTTCATACGTCAAAGCGGGCCTCATGCTATCGGGACTGAGCGCCGTAGACGAACAACAATTACATCTGTTTGATGGACCGAACATCGAGCAGCAAACAACACTCATGGGCATGCTCGACACGGCCAATAAACGCTGGGGACAGCATACGCTATTCTACGGAAGCATGGGCACGCAGCCATCATGGGAGATGAAGCGCACTATGCGATCACCGTCGTTTTCGACAAGGATCGATGAGATTCTGCGTGTCGAGTGCCGGTAGCGAGCAATCTATTTTTCGACGTGCCCTCTAGGGCTGTTGCCGAAATAGTTTTTTTTTTCAGCAACAGGCTAGAGCCTTTATCTTACGCGACGTTCTCGAATAAAAACCATACGCGGCGTTCGGTTTCGTCGACAAAATTCTCTAATAAGCTCGCCGTCGCAATATCGTTGTGCTTATCGCAGACTTCGTGCGCCAAACGTTGATTAGCAGCGAACGTTTTATTGTCTTCCATCAATTCGCGCAACATATCACTTGGGTCAACATAGACCGCGTCGTTATCGGCAATCCGCGACATACGCGCCATCTCGCCGATAGAGTGCACCGTCACTGCGCCAAGCTTACGCACACGCTCCGCTAAAATATCAATCATCGCAAAAATCTGATCAGCTTGCTCGTCCAGCAATAAATGATAATCGCGATAATGCTTGCCCGACATGTGCCAATGAAAATTCTTGGTCTTAAAATACAACGCAACCGCATCTGCCACCAACGGATTGACAACCTCTGCAATTGCCTCGGCAGCAACCTCGCCCAAATCGTTGGGAGTATGTAACTTGGGATGCGTGATGCTCTGTGTGCGTGACATAGGCCAACTCTCTCTTCTTGATAAAAGTGAAAATGGTTTTCACTTCTTCTGCTCTCGCCCAAAGCGTACCCGCTATTTGCCAATGCAAAAACGCGCAAAGATCCCCGTCAAAACTTCTTCGGTCACCGTGTCCCCGGTAATCTTCCCCAGCGCGGCAAGCGCGTGCAACAAATCACCACTCACAAAATCCATCGCAACCCCGGCGTGCAAGGTCTCCGCCGCCAACTCGAGTGCTGCCAACGCCTCGCGCGCGGCATCTACTTCGCGCACGCGAGCTAAAGACGCACGTTCGAGATCAGCGCCTTCACCCACCAAGGCAAAGCGTAGCGCCCCACGCAGTGCCTCGAGACTCGCCCCGTCGAAGACGCTGCCAACCACACAGGCGACATCATGAGGCAAAGCGCTCGGCAAAACAACCTGACCGAGATCTGCCTTATTCAAGAAAATGAGGCGCGCTTGCGTGGCTGTTGCCGCCAGCACCGCCTGCGCCGAAGCGTCGAGGGGCTCAGATCCATCGAGCACGATCAGAACCAAGCGGGCTTGCTCGAGTGTACGACGGCTGCGTTCGATACCGGCTTGCTCTAAGAGATCAGCGCCTTCGCGCAAACCCGCTGTATCAATCAAGCGCAACAAGAGCCCGCCGCACTCGATCGCTTCCTCGATGGTGTCCCGTGTCGTACCAGGAATCGGCGAAACCAAGGCACGTTCCTCACCAAGCAAGGCATTGAGCAAGGATGACTTCCCCGCGTTCGGCGGCCCGACTAAAGCCACACTCGCCCCTTCGCGCACCAGCCGGCCGCAAGGAGCATCGGCAATAAGACGCTGGAGCTCGCCACGGATTTCCCCCAAGTTGTGGATCAAATCCGAACGCGATGGCTCGGCGACCTCGTCAGGAAAATCGATTGCCGCCGCCAGCTCTTCGAGATGCCGCTGCAAACGCTCACGCTGCGCCTGGATCTGGCCAGCCAGTCCCCCCGCCAACCGCCCGGCCGCGGCACGCGCCGCTGAGCGATGCGTCGCATCAATCAGATCCGCCACGGCCTCAGCCGCACTCAAATCGAGCTTCCCGGCTAAGAAAGCACGTTTCGTGAACTCGCCAGGCTGAGCCAAGCGCGCGCCCGCGGCAAGCGCTGCATTCAAAGTCAGCTCTACCACCAAGGGCGAGCCATGGACATGCAGCTCAAGCACATCTTCACCCGTCGCACTGGCGGGGCCAGCAAAAAAAAGCGCGACACCTTCATCGATGAGCGCACCATCCGCATCAACAATGCGAGCGAGCTGGGCATAACGCGGCCGGAGCTCGGCTACGTTATGCAACAGCGATCCAGCAATCTGTCGTACCGCCGGACCGCTCATCCGAAGAATCGCTAAGGCCGCACGACCAGGGGCTGTGGCAAGCGCGACTATGGTGTCGTTGTGCAGAAGATGCTCGCTCTTATTTGGGGGTGACGACAACCCGACGTTCGGGCTCGGCACCACTCGATTCAGTCCCAACAAAGGGGCTGTCGGCAAGCGCAATGTGGATAATCTTGCGCTCTGAGGGGAGCATCGGCTCGAGTACCTGCGGCTTGCGTTCACGGACCGCCCGCTCGAGGGTCTGCAACGCTAAACTCTTGAGCGCATCAGCACGTCGCGCACGATAGCCTTCAGCGTCAATCGTATAGTAACGTCGGCTGTTGCGTTGACCAACGTTGACCATGTTGTTAAAGATCAGATTGAGCGCTTCAAGCGTATTGCCATGACGCCCAATCAACCCGGAAAGATCTTTGCCACGCACCTCAAGATATTCGCCCTCGGCGCGCACATGATAGATAATATCAACCGGACCGATGCCCATGCGAGTCAAAATATTGACCAGCAAATCTTTGACTGGCGCAACTTCCGGCGGCTCGGGTGCGGCAACCGCCAGGGAAGGCGCAGGGCCGCCTGGCCCACGACGATGTTGACTGACACTCGGGCGCCGCGCTCCACCGGCAAATGGCTTGCGCTGATGGGGATTACGCCCTCCACCCCGCCGACCATGTCGTTGGGCGGTGTCACTGCCGCTGCTCTGTTGCTCATCCATACGAAAAACCACTATCCTTCGATAATAAAGAGGGGGACGAAACCGTTAACGTGTGCGCCGTGAGCCCTTATTCAAACGTTTAGGGCCAGAAGCGGCGTTGCGGGCGGGCGTCGCCACGCGGGGAGAATCAATCGTGATGACCGGGGAGGCATCTGCTCCGACCGCACTACCCGAGCTAGGTGGCAAGCCACGCAGCATGATCATCGATTGGATCGTCTGCATAATATTGGTCGTGAGCCAAAAGAGAATGAGTCCTGATGGCCACTTACTACCAACAAACGCGATCATCAACGGCGAAACAAAAGCCATGATCTGCTGAGTCTGGGCTTGTTGCGGATCGCTCACCGGCGGGCTGGACAGACGGATGCTAAAGAACATCGAAATCACATACAGCGCGAGTAAACCGACGTCGGGTAGGGCCAAACTGCTGGCCAGCCACGGGTGCAGACTCGCCGGAGCAGAGCCAATCCAAAGGAAGTGGGCTTCGGCGAACGCGGCTTTATCAAGCGTGATCGCCTGATAGATGCTAAAAAGAATCGGCAACTGCAGCATCAGCGGCAAACATCCCGCTAACGGCGATGTCCCGTGCTGACGATAGAGTTCCATCGTCTCTTTTTGCAGACGCGAGGGATCGTTCTGGTATTTCTGTTGAATCGCACGCAGCTGCGGCTGCATGACCTGCATTTTGGCCATCGATTTAAACTGCAGCGCGTTGAGCGGCCAAAGCACGAGCCGAATCGCAACAGCGAGCACAATCAAACTCAAGGCCAGATTATGCGTTACGGCAGTCAGCTCCAATAGGACGGCATGAATGACGAAAACGATCGGCTTGAGCAGCGTGCTAAAACCAGCGCCAATAGCGGCAAAGGGGTTAAACGCAAGGATCAGGGGCAAAGCGAGGAGCCTTTCCGAGGCAGAGGGACAGGATCAACACCGCCAGCGTTCCAGGGATGGCAACGCAACACCCGTCCACCAGCGAGCAGTACTCCCTTCCCAACACCATAACGTGCAATCGCCTGCTGAGCGTACTCTGAGCAGCTAGGCGTAAAGCGACACGCTGGCGGTAGTATGGGTGAAATAATCAAGCGATAGAGCTCAATACAACCAACGAGCAGGCGACGGCCGATCACGCGAGCGCTCGCCGTAACACCACGAGCGCCGCCTCGAGTTCTCCCGCAAGCCGCGCGAACGGAAGCTCGGCAGCACCAGGCTTCGCAACAAAGGCAAGATCAAGCTGCGCGTACGCCGCCGGACCGAGCGCGTCGAGCGCGCACTGAACACGCCGGCGCACAAGATTGCGCCGGACAGCTTTACCGATCGCCTTGGATACCGAAATCCCGATCTTCGAAGCTCGCTGCCCCGCACCAATGCGCGCGGCATAGAGGACGAAAATCGGAGCGGTGAACCGCTTGCCACGGCGATACAGACGAGTAAAATCGCCCTGACGCCGAAGCGAACGATAGCAACGCATCAAGGCGCTTTCATGACTGAGATGAAACCACTCTGACGCTAGACGCTGAGCGATTTGCGCCCTTTGCGGCGACGAGCATTGATAACGCGTCGACCATTCTTGGTGGCCATCCGTGAGAGAAAACCGTGCACGCGCTTGCGACGACGGTTATGCGGCTGATATGTCCGCTTCATAACTTCCTTCCCGAGGGGAAACAACAGAAAATAGTGATCCGAAACGAGTGTACCACATCCATCTCGGAAGGGAGTAGCGCTTCGGCGTCTTAATGGGACGCGTTTTGCTTCTCTGGACTGTCTCCCCCATGCCTGCTTACAACGCCGTTCTTGCCTTGGAAGTCATTGGATAATCGTGAGTAAACGACGCGTCGTCATTACCGGCCTCGGAGCCGTCACCCCCTTAGGCAATAGCTGCGCCGCTTTCTGGGACGCAGCTATTGCTGGTCGCAGCGGTATTGCCCCCATCACGCTCTACGACGCTTCCGGTCTGCAAACGCGGATCGCAGGCGAAGTCAAAGGGTTTGATCCTGATGCGCGCATCGGCCGCCGTGAATCGCGACGGATGGATCGCTACGCCTGGTTTGCCTATGCGGCGGCCCAAGAAGCCATCGAAGACGCGAATCTACCGGAGGATCAAAGCTTCCGCGACGAAGTTGGGGTTGTGGTCGCCACGGGCATCGGCGGAATCTCGACGATCCGTGAAACCGTCGAATCGGTGGTCTCGGTCGGCAACACCTCAAAAATCAGCCCCTTCTTCGTCCCGAAGTTGATGGGCAATGCGGCCTCGGCACAAATCTCCATGCGTCACAAGCTCCGTGGACCGATGTACGCCGTCTCAAGCGCTTGTGCGAGCAGCAACGATGCCTTCGCCAACGCCTACTCGTTGGTCGCGCACGGCGAAGCTCGCGCGATCATCACGGGCGGCTGCGAATCTACCGTTGGCGACGTGGCTATGGGAGGCTTCTGCAATATGAAAGCCCTCTCAACGCGCAACGATGAACCGACTCGCGCGAGTCGGCCGTTCGACCAGGGCCGCGATGGCTTCGTCCTTTCCGAAGGCGGCGCGATTCTCGTTTTTGAGGAGTATGAATCGGCTCGCCGGCGCGGCGCCAAGATCTACGCCGAAGTCCTCGGCTATGGTCAGTCTGCCGATGCGTACGACATCGTCGCGGTCGATCCGACGGGGGGGGGCGTCGAGCTTGCCCTGCGTCGAGCGCTCAAGAGCGCGAATATCGGCCTCGATGAAGTCGATTATGTCAACGCTCACGGCACGTCGACCCCGATTGGCGATCCAGCTGAATCAAAAGCAATCGAGAACGTCTTTGGTCCGCGCGCCAAGCAGCTTGCAGTCAGCTCTACCAAATCGATGCACGGCCATGCCCTGGGCGCTGCCGGCGCATTAGAGGGTGTGCTGACGGTACTCGCGATCGCTAACGATATCGTGCCGCCAACGATCAACCTCGAGCAGCAAGATCCAGAATGCCGTCTCGATTATGTTCCGAACGTTGCCCGCAAGATGACCGTGCGCGTCGCGATCTCAAATTCGTTCGGCTTTGGTGGACACAACAACGTGGTTGTGTTCGCGAAACCCGAGCGCGGATAGCGCGCGGCTTCAGGGAGATGGCGGGAGAAACACGCAGGCGTCGGCTCCGAGCACTGCTGACGCTAGCTGGCGTACGCGACCAACCCCTCGCAGCTTTCGAACAGGCCTTCGCCCACGCGAGTGCGGTCGCTGAAGGCAGCGTCCCGCCACCTTCTAACGAACGCTTGGAATTTTTAGGCGACGCCGTCTTGGGCTATGCGACCGCCCAGTATCTGTTTCACCAACACCCCGATGCGCCGGAAGGCGAACTCGCCAAACGTAAGGCAGCACTCGCGAGCGACGCGGCGATCGCGACTACCGCAAAGCGGCTGTCGTTCGAGGAACTCCTCGTCCTGGGCAACGGCGAGCGCGCCACCGGGGGTGCAACCCGCCCTTCCAATCTCGGTGACGCTTTCGAGGCCTTCCTAGCGGCCCTCAGCTTAACGTGTGGCATGGCAACCGCCGTGGCTTTTGTCGAGCGCGAACACCTGCAACAGCAGACTACTCTCGACCATCTCGGCCAAGACGCCAAAACCGCGCTGCAAGAATTCACTCAAGCCCACTTCCGGCAAGCGCCCAGCTACCACGACGCCGGCGACGAAGGTCCCGCCCATGCGCCACGCTTCCGTGCGAGCGTCTCCCTGAATGGCACCGTCTTAGCCTGGGGCAGCGGACCTAGCAAGAAAGCCGCCCAGCAGGCAGCGGCAGCGGCAGCACTCGTCGAACTGCAGCCCCAAGCATGAAACTTGCGGGACTGCGCATCTTCGGTTTTAAAACGTTCGCCCAGGCGACCCAACTGACGTTTGATTCTGGTATTACCGCCATCGTCGGCCCCAACGGCTCCGGAAAATCCAACTTAGTCGATGCGATTCGCTGGGCCCTCGGTGAACAAAGCACCAAGTCGCTACGCTCGCAAAAAACCGATGACGTGATTTTTGCCGGCAACGACAAGCGCAAAGCCTTAGGTCTTGCCGAAGTCGTGCTGACCTTCGATAACAGCGACGGCACGATCAACCTGCCTTTCCAGGAAATCCAAATTACTCGCCGCGCGTACCGCGCCGGTGAAATTGAATACTTCATCAACAAAGATCGCGTACGACTCCGCGACGTCCATGAATTGCTGATGGGTACGGGCCTCGGCCCTGGCTCGTACGCGATCCTTTCGCAGGGGCAAATCGACGCGATTCTCGTCTCCAAACCGTCTGAACGCCGCGCGCTCTTCGAAGAGACTTCCGGCATCAATAAATTTCTGGCCCGCAAAAACGAAGCGCTGCGACGGATTGAAGGAACGAATGCCAACGTCGTCCGCTTGAACGATCTGCTGCGCGAAGTCGAGGCGCGTTTTCCCGAGCTCGATAGCCAGATTCGCCGCGCCAAACGCTATCGCAGCCTCAGCTCCAAAGTGCGTGACCTAGAGATTCTCAGCTCGCTGCGTTCAACCGCAAGTCGCCGCAGTGCGCTGGCACAAGCCCAAGAACAAGTCCAAGCGGCTGAAGCCGCCCAAACCGCCGCAGCTCAAGCCGCGAACAACGCTGAAGCCACCCTGCAGCAACTGCGCGCGAGCCTGCAAGAAAACGACCGTCAACTCGAGCAAGCACGCGCCGCCTACGATGAGGCTCGCCTTGCCTGTGCGGCAGCCGAACGCGAGCAAGCCGCGAGCAAAGCCCGGCTGGATGCTTTGACCAGCCAATTCACCAGCGAACAAAGTGACGCCGAACGCCGTCACGAAGCCCGCGCGCGCCTCCACGCACGGATCGCAGAACGCAGCGCGGCCATCGCCCCCTTGCAGCAGCAAGTCGAGCAACTCCAGTCGCAGGCCACGCAAGCCAATGCCACGCTCGTCGCTCTGCGGAAAGTCTTGGAGGAGCGCTTCGCAGCATTACGCGCGTTCGAAGCCGCGGCTAATACCCACGCTCAACAAATAGCAGCGCAACAACACCAACGGCTCACGCTCCAACGCGACGTAGAACGTATGAACGCCGAAACCCAGCGCATCGCCGAAGATATCCGGGAAGACGAGCGCAATATTGCGAGCGCTCAAGCCACGCTCGCCACGAACGAAGCCAAGCTGCGCGAACAACAGGCAGCTCACGCCGCCGGCGAAACTGCGCTGGCCCAAGCACAACAGGCGCTCACTCAGGCCAACCAAGCGGTTCCCGCAGCCCAAGCCCGGCTACGCGCAGCCACAACCGAACTCGCTGCCGCAGAAGCCCGCCTTCACACCCTCGAAGAGCTTGAAGCCAACTTGGAAGGGCATATCCCAGGCAGCAAAGCCATCATGGATGCTCACCAACGCGGAGAACTCAGCGGCATTCTCGGTGTCGTCTCAACGCTAGTCAGCGTCGAAGAAGCGTATGCTCGTGCGCTGGATACGGCGTTTGGCGCCGGAGTCTCGAACATCATTACGAGCGATGCGCGCGCAGCAGAAGCAGCGATTGACTATCTGCGTACGCGGGAGTTAGGCCGCGCGACACTTCTCCCACTCGAGCTGATGGCGCAACGCACCGGCCGAGAACTGGGGCGCTTGGCCAGAATTCCCGGGGTCATCGCCTACGCCCACGACCTAGTCACGGTTGAAGAGCGGTACCGCGGCGTCGTCGCATTTTTGGTCGGCCGGACCCTGATCGTCGATACCATGCGCACCGCGGTGCAATTGGCGCGCCAAGAACAATTACGCGATACCATGGTCACGCTCGAGGGCGATCAACTCTTGGGTGGCGGAGCGATGTCCGGCGGCCGCAACCGGCGCGGCGAGCGCTCGCTCTTAGCGCGCCGCGCTCAAGCGCAAACCATGCGCAGCGACCTGCTGCCAAATCTACGCGAAGCACTGCTCGATGCCGAAGCTGATCTCGCCAAGGCAGTGCACGAGGCCAATCAACTCGGAGCACAACGTGACGCGGCGCAGCGAACGCTCGCTGAGATCACGACTGGACTCAATGCGCTACAAGCGACCACGAAACTCCAGCAAGCCCAGCATCAGCAAGCCTCCGGGCGTAGCCAGCACTTACAGCAACGCCATGCCCAACTTAGCGCGCAAGTGAGCACGCTGGAGGAGGCCTTGGCCGCGCTGCCAGCCGTCAACGATACACCCACCGATACGCCAAGCGAACGTGCAACTCACGAGGCGGCGCTCCAACAGGCGCGCATAGAAATCAGTCACGCCGAGCAAGAAGCTCAATCAACGCAACGCGCAGCTGCCCAAGCGCGCGAACAATGCGCCACCCTCACCGCTGAATTAGAAGCAGCTCAGCAACAGCTGACGAGCCTCGACGCTGACGTCCAGCGCGTTTCGCTGACCCGCGAACAGGCCGCAGCAGAGTTGACGCGCTTGCAGCAAGAGCTCGAGCAGCTCGCCACCACCTGCGCTACCCGTGCGCAAGACAGCGAAAACCGCAAGCAGCAGCTGCAGCTGCAACAACAGACGCGCACACAATTGAGCGCCCAACTCACGCAAGTCGAAGCAAACGTACAGCGAGAACGGGAAAATGAGCGCGCTCTGCTAGCGCGTGGTGAACAAGCACGCCGCCGAGTCGCCGAATTGAGTGCCGAATTGGGCATGCTCGAAACTGCGGCGGAGCAACACGCGATCAGCACCGAGGAAGCCGACGACATCTTAAATCGCTACGCCGACGCACCTGACCGTATCTGGCAAGATCTCCCAAAATTGCGCGAAGAACTCAACCGGCTTTCACAAGTCAACCTGAACGCAGAAGCAGAACGCACCGAGCTTGAAGCGCGTGAAACAACCCTGCGCACGCAACTCGACGATTTAGCGCGCGCGCGGACCTTGCTACTCGAGGGAATTCGCGATCTCGATGTGTCATGCGAAACGCAATTTCTCGAAACGTTCGAGACCGTGCGTCATGCCTTCAAAGACGCCTATGCAGAGTTATTCCCTGGCGGTGAAGCGCGGATGTGGTTAACCGACCCTGAGAACGTTAGCACAAGTGGTATCGAAATTTCGGTACGCCCCCCCGGGAAGAAAATGACTTCATTAGCCGCACTTTCCGGCGGCGAACGCGCCATGACCGCAGCGGCATTAATTTTTGCGCTCATTAAAGTAAAGCCGTCACCGTTTTATCTACTCGATGAAATCGATGCGGCACTCGATGAAATGAACGTGGAACGTTTTTCGATGATGGTTCGCAACCTCGCTAACCAAGCCCAATTACTGATTGTGACGCATAACAAAAAAACAATGGAATTAGCACAACGTATGTACGGAATTACTATGGCCGAAGCCGGCATCAGCAGTGTCGTCAGCGCCAGCCTCGATCGCGAGCTCGCTCATGTCTAATCCAACGCAAGTCGCGTTGCTCTCGGTGCACGATCGCACCGGCATTATTCCACTCGCCCAACATCTGCACGCGCAGGGATTCACCTTATACGCTACTGGTGGAACATGCGCACATCTCAGCGAACAGGGGCTTCCCGTCCACGACGTCGCTGAGCTTACCGGCTACCCAGCGCTATTCGGCGGACGAGTCAAAACCTTGCATCCGGCTATCTTTGGTGGCATCTTAGCCGATCGTAACGACGCCGAGCACGTGGCCCAAGCGGCGAGCCATGGAATTGCACACATTTCAGTCGTGGTGGTCAATCTCTACCCGTTTGAAGCGACCATCGCTCGTCCCGGAACCACCATCGCGGAAGCGATTGAGCAAATCGATATTGGCGGAGTTTCGTTATTGCGCGCAGCCGCCAAAAACTATCAGCACGTCACCGTGCTAACGGAACCAGCGCAATACGAAGCGTTTATTACGCATGGGGCACAAGAACACGAGCGACGGACATTTGCCGCCTCTGCATTTGCGCGAACCGCCGAATACGATGGCGCTATCGCTCGTTATCTTGAAGCGGGCCAACACCCGGAGAGCTTGCCGGGCTCCTTGCAACTCACCTTACCGCTGGCGAAAGCATTACGCTACGGTGAAAATCCCCAATCGCGAGCGGCGTTTTATCTCCCGCGCGGTGAAGCCTTACCCGAACAGCTCTGGGGCAAGGAACTTTCATACAATAATCTGCTCGATCTTGATGCAACGCTGCGCTTATTAGTGCGCTCACCGCGCGGTGTCACCTTACCGATTGCAACAGGTGCAGTCAGAACGGCGATCGTCAAACACACCGTGCCCTGCGGCGTCGCTGAGGCAGCAACAATCTCCGCCTCGGTTCAGCTCGCTCTTGCGTGTGATCCGGTTTCTGCGTTTGGCGGCATCGTGGCGGTAGATGCGAAAGTTGATCTTGCGACAGCAGAAGCATTAGCTGAGTTTTTCCTTGAGATCGTCGCTGCGCCCGATTTTGATGACGATGCCTTAGCCCGACTCAAACAGAAAAAAAATCTGCGTATTTTACGCTATCAACCGAAACTACCCGAGCGCCTGCGCGCCGAATTACGCGTACGCACCGCGTTGCGTGGCATATTAGCTGAAGACGATGATCAACAAGCGGCGGCCGAAACGTGGCGCGTTGTCTCCGAACGGGTTCCCACCGATCAAGAGTGGGCAAATCTTACTCTCGCTTGGGATGTCGTGCGTCACGTCAAGAGCAATGGCATCGTTGTTGTCAACGAGCTCGCCACTCGCGGTGTTTGTGCTGGACAAACCAATCGCGTGAGCGCCGTACGCATCGCCTGTGTTCGCGCGGCAGAACATGCACGCGGCGCGGCCTGCGCAAGCGACGGCTTCTTTCCCTTTGCCGACGGACTCGCAACCGCCGCAAGTTACGGCTGTACCGCGATCATCGCGCCTGAGGGCTCGATCCGCGATGCCGAAGTCATCGCGAGTGCAAATCGCCACCAAGTCAGTTTGGTCTTCTCATCACGACGGTATTTTCTGCATTGAGTACATTAGTCGCCCCGCGCGGCACGCTGGATATTTTTCCGCCAGAAAGTGCTCGTTGGCAAACACTTGAAGCAGCTTTGCGTGCTATCGCACTTCGTTTTGGCTACGGCGAAATCAGAACGCCAATGTTTGAAGCGACCGAATTGTTCGTGCGTGGAGTCGGTGAAACTACCGATATCGTGGAAAAAGAAATGTATACATTTCTTGATAAGGGCAATCGCAGTATGACATTGCGGCCCGAATGGACAGCACCGGTGGTGCGCGCACTGCTCGAAAAGAAACGCTTCGGTCAAGAGGCGCAACGCTTCTTTTATCTTGGACCTTTTTTCCGCTACGAACGCCCTCAAGCAGGTCGCTTACGCCAAGCCCATCAATTTGGGGTTGAAGCCTTTGGCGATGCAGGACCAGAAGCCGACCACGAAGTCATTGCCCTCGCGATGCAAGCGGTACAAAGCCAAGGCCTCACCGAAGCAGTTTTGCAGATTAATTCGATCGGCGATCAAGCATGCCGCCCAGCGTATCGCGAAGCCTTGCTCGCGCATTTTCGCCCGCACGCTGCGTCGCTCTCGGCAGATTCACAACGTCGCTTAGAGCGCAATCCCCTACGTCTACTCGACAGCAAAGCCCCAGAAGATCAAGCTTTGCTCGCAACCGCGCCAACCTTGTATGAAAATCTTTGTTCCGCCTGCCGCGAACATTTTGAGATGCTTTGCCACCTCTTGGACGCAACCGGCATTCCATACCGGCATGCACCGCATTTAGTGCGCGGTTTCGATTACTATAGCCGCACGGTCTTCGAAATCACCTCAACCGCGCTCGGTGCGCAAACCGCCCTCTGCGGTGGCGGCCGTTACGATAATCTCGTATCGGCGCTCGGTGGGCCCGCCACTCCCGCCGTTGGTTTTGGCCTCGGCCTCGAACGCTTTCTTATGGCTCTCGCCGCAACCCACAACACGACAAGCACAGCCCGCAGCGGTTGGCAAGTCATTACCCTAGGAGCCAAGGCCCGCGAGACGCTGATTCCTGTGGTTACTGCCCTGAGACAAATTGCAGGACCACCAGTCTATATCGATTTTGCCGATCGGAAAATCGTGACGCAATATAAGCTGGGTGATCGCAATAATGCCCGCATGGCAATTATCGCCGGCGAGAATGAACTAAACAATCAAACCCTGCTCATTCGCGATCTAGAAACCCGCGAAGAATCCAGTCTCAGAGTCGGCCTCACCTCCACCCAAACCGCACAGCAATTGCTGCAGTGGTATCAAGAAAGGGTCCTTTCACCCCATGCATGAGCAGCACACGAATACCCTCAACCACGACGTTGAAGCAATTATCAAACTCGCCCAAGAGCACGACCTCGATGCCTTAACCCTCGTTGCGGGCGAATTCGAGCTGTCCCTGACGCGGCGTGAACCGCAAATCCTGAACAGCGCGGCTGCGCCCCCAGTTAGCGTGGCACCAAACCCAGCCCCACCCGCGATTTCCACACCGACTACGCTCGAGCCGATGGCTGCGCCTAGCGGAAACATTGTGTCTGCGCCGATTATCGGCGTGTTCTATCGCGCAGCAGCGCCCACGGTGCCACCCTTCGTGCAGATCGGCGACCGCGTAACAATCGGGCAAACTTTATGTATCCTCGAAGCCATGAAACTGATGAATGAAATCACCAGTGATTACAACGGGATCGTCACCGCTATCCACGTTGAAAATGCCGAATTAGTCACCGTAAAGCAACCGCTTTTCACGATCAGCCCGAACGCTTAACTCCACGGACCCGCGCCTTGTTCATACGCGTATTCCCGTTCCATTGTTTTAGGGCTTTTTGGCGATACATTAAGAGATCAGCAGCATGCAACAAATCTTCAGCATGCAGATGATGATCACTCGCCAAGCATGTCCCAATACTGGCACTCGTAAATAATTGCTTCCCATGCACCATCATTGGATCGACAAACGTATTCGCGATCTCTACTTCCATTTTACGGGCGTGCACGACATTCGTGCGCAATAACAGAATTGCAAATTCGTCACCGCCTAAACGCGCAACCATGTCAGTGGGACCGACCACTTGCGCTATGCGACGAGCCGTAGTGGTCAGTACGCCGTCTCCGATCGCATGGCCAAACGTGTCATTGATCTGTTTGAATTTATTCAAATCAATAAACATAACGCCATAGCGCGCCCTGGTTGTACGCGCTATCTCAGCACGCTGTTCAAGCGCCTGCATGAACGAAAAACGATTATGCAGGCCAGTTAAGGCATCACGTGTCGCCAAGCCCTTCCAGTAATCAATAATTCTGCGATATGGCGAGCTATACAGCAAGAAATCATCCAGGGCAATCCCTAAGACAATCGCAAGACCGAACGCCGCTTCGATCCAAAGGCATTGCGTTTCAAGATCTTTGGGCGAACCAGAATGAATGTAGCTCGAAATCAACACACAATTTGTCAAGCCGAGTAGTGCCAAAATAGCCGGACGAATGATCTGATGGGTCTGAATGCGATGCTGCATGACGTCAGGCAAGCTCGTATCGCGCTTACGACGGTTCTGCAAAGGGATCTGCAGAGTCTTGGGCGCGTCTTTTGCCGTATCTGGGCCTTTTGATTCTGAAAGACCTGACATTGAATGCCTCCTATACCGCTATGGCAGCTGGCATTGCTTTTACAGCAAAGGCAGCATCGGCGGGCATAGGACGCGCGAAAAGAAATCCTTGGGCTTTCAGGCAGCCACAGTTACGAACCCACATAAGCTGTTCAGGGGTTTCGATCCCCTCAGCGACCACGGTCATATGTAGGGATTCCGCCAAGGTCACCAACATGCGGACGATATCTCGCGAACTCGCCTCTTCATCAATTCTGCGAATAAATGATCGGTCAATCTTCAGGACATCAAACGGAAGTTCGCGCAAGTAGCTTAAGCTTGAATATCCGGTGCCAAAATCATCAATTGCAATTAAGACGCCAATCTTTTTCAGATCAAGCAGAAGTTTTTTTGCATTTTCAATATTTTCCATCAACACCGATTCAGTGACTTCTAATAAGATACACGCTGGGTCAATACCACTATCTTTGATCGCACTCTTAACCAATTCAACCAGATTGGGCTGCTCTAATTGACGCGCCGAAAGATTCACGCCAACAGGGGTTTGCCGAGTCAATCCGCGTTTTTTCACCTCGAGACACACTTCGCGCAACACCGCAGCGCCGATAGAAACAACCAAACCCGAATCCTCAGCTTCGGGAATAAATAGCGCTGGCTCAATGCGACCACGTTGCGGATGCGACCAACGAACCAGTGCTTCGTAACCATTGGGATGTCCATCCAGCAGAGAAAAAATCGGCTGGTATTCAACGAAAAACTGATCGTCTTCAATCGCTTGGCGCAAATCGGTATGCAAGGTAAAACGCTGCTGGATTTCTGTTTGCATCTGCGCATGGAAGAAAACAAAACAGCCTCGTCCAGCAACTTTGGCACGATGCATTGCGGTATGCGCATCTCGCAAGAGCGCCGTTGCATTTTCGCGTTCGCGCTCACAATACCGAATACCGATACTTGCCCCCGCATAGACAAGGCGGTTCCCGATAGAGAGTGGGTTGCTCAAAGCGCTCAGCATGCGACTTGCGATCGCTTCGGCTTCTGCGGTATTTTCAACCGCAAGCGCCAAAGCAAATTCATCACCGCCGACGCGTCCAAGGATGGATTCACGATTGACCGCACGTTCGATACGATCCGCAATCGCGACCAAGGCCCGATCCCCCAACCCGTGTCCAAGTCCATCGTTGACTAATTTGAAATGATCGATGTCAATAAAGTAAATGGCATAAATGCCCTCAGGACCCTCTGCGAGCAATTCATCCAAACTTAATAAAAAGCGGCGGCGGTTGGCCAAACCGGTCAGCCCGTCTTGGGTCACTTCTTCCGCCAGACGCCGCTCTAAGGTGTCGTTGACACTTCGTAAAGAAACAGCCAAGCGATCGTGCAAGCGTAGGCGATGCGAGGCGTGGCGAGCCAAAAGGGTGATGCCCATGGCACCCAGGCCCATAATATTGATGAGCGGCGGTAGCGCGTAGAGCCCATAAAAGTGTAGCACTAGATCAAGCGCCATCGTTTGCACGAACAACGCAAGAAAAATATGTGTTATAGGCGCTTTTAGGACTTCACGAGCATGTTCGAGCAGCGTCAAACGATCGCTCCTTTCTAGGTTCCGCCTGGTCGTCTCGTCTGTTTATCGGCAAGCGGAAGAAAAACAAGGAGCTGACCTATATCGCTACGGAACGCTGCTGCTCGTGCAACAGAACACTGACTATCGAAGACGGCGCGATTTTTCTGCTCTCCTCGCTGACCGCTCCGGACTGCTTCATGCTCCACACTACGAAGCACAGGTTCAAGCGATCGCTCAAGCCCTTATCACCGCTTTTCAAGCCGGTAACAAGGTTCTCTGGTGCGGCAATGGCGGCAGTGCCGCCGATGCCCAACATCTTGCGGCAGAATTTAGCGGTCGCTTCCTGCGCGAACGCAAGGGCTATCCGTCGGAAGCCCTCTCAACCAACAGCTCCGCCGTCACGGCGATCGCGAATGATTTTGGCTATGATCGCGTTTTTTCCCGACAAGTGGAGGCCCATGCTCGCCCTGGCGATGTCGTGATTGGCATCACCACCAGCGGCAACTCACCCAATATCGTGCTTGCGCTCGAAGCCGCGAAGCAGCAGGCAGCAGTTACCGTCGCCTTTACTGGCAACGGCGGCGGACGTGTGGGCGAAGTTGCAGATTTGACCCTCCTTGGGCCATCTGGCTACTCCGCGATCATTCAAGAAGTGCACATTACGTTTGGCCATATTATTTGCGACCTCGTCGAACAAGCACTCATTTTTGGACCGCTCGAAAAATAGCGAAGGAATGGCGGACGCGCAACCTGCAGTTTTCCTCGATCGTGACGGCACGCTCATCGAAGACACCGGCTATCTGCGCGAAGCCAGCGCAATCCGTATTTTGCCCACCGTTCCCGCAGCGTTGCAACGTTTCGAGCGCGCCAACTATCAGCGGATTGTTATCACGAATCAATCCGGCGTCGCCCGCGGACTTTTTCCCGAAACAACCGTTACGCAAATCGGTACCGCTTTAGATCGTCTCCTCGCAACCCAAGGTGCGAGTCTGAATGGACTGTACTATTGCCCACACCTGGAAAGCGGCTGCACCTGCCGCAAACCACTGCCTGGGCTCATTTTGCGCGCAGCAGCCGAACAACACATCGATTTAACCCGCAGCGTGATGATTGGCGATCGGGGGAGTGACATTGCCGCAGGTCATGCGGCGGGTATTCCGGGCGTGCTGGTTACCACAGGGGGACGCACCTACGATGGGCCAAAACCTGACGCTATCGTCCCCACACTTTTCGATGCAGCAGAATGGGTGCTCAGGCATGTCTCTTGAACCATTAGCAGCGAGCGATGCGAAAGCATTCTTACATCTCATGCGCCAACGTCGCGTGCTCGTCGTCGGAGACGTGATGATCGACGAGTGGATTTGGGGCCATGTCTCCCGAATTTCACCCGAAGCGCCCGTACCGGTCGTCGCCGTTAACGATCATTCGTTCACCTTAGGTGGGGCGGGCAACGTGGCAAACAATTTGCGCGCACTCGGTGCAACGGTTTCTTTCGCCAGCATCGTCGGACAAGATGCCGAAGGTGAACGTGTGCTATCGATGCTGGGCGAGGAAAACGTCAATCACGAACTCGTCCTCCGAGTGAGCGACCGCCCTACTACACGAAAAACACGCATCGTGGCCCATAACCAGCAAGTCGTCCGGGCAGATTGGGAGTCATCAGCGCCCTTAAGCCAAAGCGTAATCGCCAGCTTTTGTGCACCGCTTGCTGCGAGTATCGCGGCCTACGATGCAGTCGTCTTAAGTGACTATGCCAAAGGCGTTTTTTCGCGGGCCGTGGTTGAACAGGCCTTACGCGGAAAAATTATTATTGCGGATCCAAAACCCAAGAATATCGATCTCTTTGCTGGTGTGACATGCGTGGCCCCCAACGTGTTCGAGGCTGCTGGCGCTACGGGTATTGAGATTAATAATGACGCGCAATTAACCGACGCTGGCTTGCACTTGCTTGAACGCCTCCACTGCCGCTACGTCGTCATTACGCTAGGTGAACGTGGCATGGCCTTATTCGGAGCCGACGGCGAACGCGCGCTGATTCCCTCGGTGGCCCGCACTGTGTTTGACGTCAGCGGCGCTGGCGATACCGTGACGGCGGTACTCACCCTGGCGCTAGCCGCGGGTGCGCCGATTTTACAGGCTCTACAGCTCGCGAATTTATCCGCTGGGGTCGTCGTCGAAAAATTAGGGACCGCAACAGCCAGCTCAGCCGAAATCATCGCGTTTCTTGAGGCCTTGCCCGATGAGTGAACCCGACATCCACCTCGCAGATCGCACGCGAGCCCTTGAAGTACGTGCGAACGCGCGCGTTGCCGGCCAACGCGTCGTGTTTACCAATGGCTGCTTTGACGTGCTACATGCTGGGCACATCGCCTACCTCGCCTGGGCCCGTGCCCAAGGCGACCTCCTCATCCTCGGTCTGAACGATGACGCTTCGGTCGCCCGCCTTAAAGGCCCAACTCGCCCAATCGTTCCCTTCGCTCAACGTCAAATTGTTCTGAGTGCACTACGCATGGTCGATCTCGTGGTTGGTTTTGGGGAATCGACCCCGATCGAGCTGATTATGCTCTTACAACCAGATGTCCACGTCAAAAGCGCCCAATATCGTTTGGAAGACCTCCCCGAACGCTTCGCAGTAGAATCCGGAGGCGGCCAGATCGCGCTGGCCCCTCATAGCGCTGGTCTGAGCACGACCGAACTGCTGGCCAAAATTCGGGAGCGCGCATGACCCAACGCATCGCCATGACCTGTAATGGGCCAGGTGAATTCGCCGGCTGGGTTCGACCACTCGTACAGACACTGCACACGCTCGCACCGGAACTTGAACTGCATTGTTTTTTTGTCCCGGACGATTATGCCACCGGCCGCGAAAGTGCGGTAGCACGCGAGTCGTTGCCCATGCTCACCATTCACGAACCCAGCGATTACCTGCGCTTCGCCTTAGGCGGGAGCAAGCAAGTCGGTCCCTGTGACATCGTGCTGTATTTAGGCGGCGACGTAATGCACGCGGCCCGGCTTCACGCTCGCCTTGGTGGGGATTTGTGTGCGTATCGCTATGCACCGCGCAGCTTTGCACGCCATGTGAGCCATGCATTTGCTCTCGATACGCCCAACGCCGAGCTACTCGCCAAAACAATCGCTCGTGAACACATTTCCATCACGGGAAACCTCGCTGTCGACGGCGCTATTGCCCAAGCAGCTCAACCAACTCAAAGCACCATTGCGGATGGGATCGTCTTTTTGCCGGGCTCACGCCGCTACGAAATCACCCATCTCGTACCGTTTTTTGCGACCGCTGCGAGCCGACTGCAACGCCTGCGTCCCGGGCTGCCCGTCAGCTTCGGCATCTCTCCTTTCACCGAGATTGCTAGTATCCACCAAGCGTTGCAAGGGCCGACCGATGCACGGATGTATGCCAAGCAAGGGCAAGTGATCGATCTTGCGGGCCAACCCGCTATTCTTATGGACGAGAGTCAAACTCCGATACCCATCGTCCAGAATGCCCTCGCAACAGCAGTAAGCTCAAAGCTCGCCATAACAATTCCGGGCACAAAATGCATCGAATTAGCAGCTTTAGGCGTCCCCACGATCGCCTGTGTGCCGTTTAATATCCCTGAAAAAGTCGTGATGAACGGCCCGCTGACCTATCTTGATCGCCTGCCTGGCCTCGGCACCCCGCTCAAGCGAGCCGCGGTCCTTGCCTTTGCACGGCGCTTTACGTATTTCACGCAACCGAATATGGACGCTGGAGCGCTCGTCCTGCCCGAACTCACGGGCACCTTAACCCCAGGAGTAGTCGCGCAAGCGGCACTCGCACTCTTCGATCAACCCGAACAGCGCGACCAACTCCAACAGCACCTGCGCGCCATCTACCAGCCGCATCATGGCGCTACCGAGCGCATGGCCAACACGCTGCTCGAGCTCCTCGCCAGATGATGCTTTCTGTGATCATCCCGACGCGTAATCGTCGCGCCAGCTTAGAACAAACGCTGGCCGCTTTGCAGACCCAAGAGCAGGCGCCAAGGTTTGAGATCATCGTTATCGATAACGGCTCTACCGACACCACCGCAACCCTCCTTGCCGAAGCGAGCACACGCTTGCCCCTGCGCAGCTTCCACGAGGAACAGCCCCATCGTGGTCGAGCACGCAATCGCGGAATAGCGGAGGCAACTGGCGATCTCGCGGTCTTCATCGATGATGACGTGATCGTCCCACCGCATTTTTTAGCGGCGCATGCCAAGACCCACTCCGACCCGACAAACTCGGCTGTGGTCACCGGCCCGATCCTCAACATCGCGGCTGCGCAAGAACGCCCCCAGCCCTCTTGGTATCACTCATCGCGCGCTTTTTTCTGTACCTGCAACGCCAGCGTCAGCCTCAGCGCACTACGGCAAGTTGGCGGCTTTGACGAAGCGTTTCATGCCTACGGCTGGGAAGATACTGAACTCGGCGTACGCCTGCGCAAAGCAGGCCTGCACCATCGTTTCGCTTGGGATGCGTACGTCTATCATCTCAAACCACCAGGGTGGGAATCGCTCCATGCTGCGGCACAACGAACCCGCGAAAAAGCCCGCATGGCGCTCTTATTCGCAAGCAAGCATCCGCAACTACGGGTACGTTTGGCAACGGGAGACTACGCGCTCAACCGTTGGCGTAGCGCGCTCTGGAGCGCACCAGCCATCCAGCCTGGCTTGGTCGCACTCAGCGAAAATCCCCGCGTGCCGCAATTCGTTCGCGCGTTCGCGCGCCAGCAGTACCTCGACGGACTCTACCTCGCTGAATTAGCAAGGAGACCGTCATAGCTAACATTGTGGTGATTCGCTACGATGGCATAGGCGATACGGTCAACCTTGCACCCCTGCTTGCCGCTCTGCGTGATGCCGGCCACACCCTTGGCCTCGTCGTTTCCCCGCCCGCTGTAGGCCTCTTTCGGAGCGATGTGGTGCGTAGCCATGTTGTCGAAGATCTTGAACAGCCGCATAGCGTTTTGCCCGATCTGCTGGCCCGAGAGTACGATATTGCCCTTATTGCCACCGAAAAAGCCTATGGTTACACCTTAGCGGAGCGGGCTGGGATACGCCGACGCATCGGGTTTTGGAACGGCTTCGGCAAACCGCTGAAGAGCTGGTGGGTCCGCAAGATCTGCACCGACGTTCGTTGGCGCGGCCTCAGTATTGGAGGAGAACACGAAGCCACAATGCTCTTTCGCTTAGGTCGCCAGCTCCATCCAGAAGCCCAACCGACGCGTGATCTCGAGCGATTGCGACATCTTTTTTTCCGCGTCGCCCCAGCTCGTCAGCGAGTGCTCGCAGTACAGGTCACCCAGAAATGGCTGAGCTTCGGTGATATCGATACGCTTGCGCGCATGCTGCGTGAACTCTTCCAACGCGTTCCAAGCATGCGCTGCCTAGGCGCAGCCAGCGAAGAACGATTTCTCGTCGCGCTGGAAAAACGGTGTGAGGTTGCCATTGAACGTCACCACACTGCCCAAACCTGGGTGGAGCGGCTCGGCTCCGCGGCAATACTCCTCACCCCTGATACGGGTGCAGCTCACGTTGCCGGCATGATTGGTACCAAGGTGATCGATTGCTTCCCAGCCGACACGCCTACACGGCTCCAAAACCGTTGGCGCCCTTGGGCATCGCCTTCTATTTTGTATACCATGGACATTTTGCACAAGATTGGCATTACCGCAGCAGTGCAAAGCGCTTGCGAACGCCTCGATGAACCTTTCACCCTCTTCTCCTAGGAGCATGTTGTGACGCAGTCAGCCTGGCTTGCCGATTTTCAACCAACGCGTATTCCCGAAGGCCGCATTATTGTGACGGGAGCAGCGGGTTTTATTGGCAGCGCCCTCGTGTGGGCCCTCAACCGGGCGGGCATGAATGATATCGTGCTGGTTGATCGCTTAGGAAAAAGCCAAAAATTCCGTAATCTCGTACCCTTAGCGTTTCACGAATACTGCGACGCCGATGATTTTTTAGACAAAGTGGAAGCGCATGGACTACAACATTTTGGATCAATCCGCACCGTGATTCATCTCGGGGCATGCTCACGCACGCTCGAAACAGACGCCCAATATCTCTTGCGCAATAATTACGAATACACCAAACGCCTTGCGGCAGTAGCGCTTTCCAGCAAAACACGTTTTGTGTATGCATCAAGCGCAGCAACCTACGGCCAACGCGAAAACATTTTAGATGACACCGAACCACTGCGTAATTTACGCCCGGTCAATATGTACGCGTATTCAAAACATTTGTTTGACCTCTACGCTGAACGCGAAGGGCTGTTACCCCACTGCGTAGGCCTCAAATACTTCAACGTGTTTGGACCTAATGAAGCTCACAAAGGTGACATGCGCAGCGTGATTGCCAAAGCGTACGAGCAATTGCAAAGCAAAGATGTCATGGAACTGTTTCGTAGCCACCGTCCGGATTATCGCGACGGCGAACAACAGCGTGATTTTCTCTATGTCAAAGACGCCGTCGATGCAACGTTGTATTTAGCCGCCACGCCGCAAGCACACGGACTCTACAATCTTGGGTCAGGCACCCCAAGCACGTGGAACGCGCTCATGGAGCACGTCTTCGCCGCGATGCAACGCCCACCACAAATCGCCTACATCGACATGCCGATCGCGCTACGCTCGGCGTATCAATATTCAACAATCGCCTCGCTCCAGCGCTTACGCGCAGTCGGCTACACCCGAGAAATGACGCCATTGCGTGAGGCAATTTTTGATTATTTGCCGTACCTCGCCGGTGATCGGCGCATGGATCCCGCCTATGGATAAGCGTATGCAGATGCCCACGCGCCTGTTTGGCACCACGCAACGCCCAGTGGCGATTGTCGGGCAAGGCACCTGGCCAATTCCCGATGTTGCGGCATTGAGGCATGGACTATCCTTAGGAATGACCCACATTGATACTGCCGAGACGTATGGCAAAGGCCGTTCGGAAGAATTAGTCGGCGAAGCAATCCGTGGCTTCCCGCGTGAACAACTCTTTCTGGTCTCGAAAGTACTGCCGCAAAATGGAGGGCGCAAAAAACTCCAAGCTGCGTGCGAAGGCAGCTTACGACGACTGGGCGTTTCGGAACTCGATTGTTACCTACTGCATTGGCGCGGTGATGGCGATTTAGCCGAAACCATGGAAGGCCTCGAGCAGCTCGTCAGCCAGGGCAAAATTCGCGCGCTTGGTGTGAGCAATCTGGATCCGTGGGATCTGCGTGAAGCACAAGCAGCGTTGCGCCAGACCAGCATCGCTTGCAACCAAGTCCTCTATAATCTCGAAGAACGCACGGTTGAAAGCCACGAATTACCCTGGGCGCAAGCGCACAAGAGCGCGCTGGTGGCGTATACACCGCTCGGTGGGATGGCGCGCTACGAAAGCACCTTGCAGACTATCGGCGAGCGCCACAAGGTGCCGGCCTCAGCCATTGCCTTGGCTTTTTTATTGCGCACATCCGACGTATTTGTGATCCCCAAAGCCGCCACCATCGCCCACGTTGAAGCCAACGCGCAAGCTGCTTACGTGGAACTCACCGACGAAGAGATCGCCGCCATTAACGCTGCTGCCCCGTTGCGCGAGCGCAACGGTCCGCTCCCAACCAACTAACCGCATGCGCGCACTAGTCGTCTGTAACGGCGGCGGAATTGGCGATGTGTTTCTAGCGACACCCGTGATGCGAGCGTTGCGGCAGCGCTATGAGCATATTACTGCGCTCACCCAACCCGGTCATCAAGCAGTGATCAGCCCTCACGTTGCGGATGAGGTCTGGACAGATACTGGTAATTTGCTCGACCTCGTGAATCGTTTACGCGCCGGCAACTTCGATGCCGCGATCGTTACCTGGGCTACAGCCCGCAATGCGTATGCCCTCGCGTTAGCCCGCATCCCGGAACGGGTCGGGCAAGCGCGGCGACTCTACTCACCACTCTTTACCAAACAAATTGCTCTCGCGAGTGAAAGCGGTGATCACACGACGCATTGGGTCGAGTTCTTGCTCGACTACGCGCGTGCGCTCGGCTGTGACGGCCCCATCCAACCGCTGTCTCTGGTTGATACAAACGCTCGAAGCACCGCCACCCTCCTCCTGGGCAAATACGAACTCAGCAGCGGTGAATACATTATCTTACACTCGACCCGCGGAATCGCCCGTGAGCGCGCAGGCTGGCCGTTCAGTGCATTCGCACGACTAACTCTTGGTCTGCGTGAACGCTTTGCGCGGCCCGTGCTGCTCACCGGCAGCGCCGCCGAAGCCCCAGCACTGAACGGCATTGCGCGGCGTACCGGCGCCATCAACCTCGCTGGGGAAACGACCCTCCCCGTTTTTGCCGCCCTAGCCGAACAAGCGAAACTTGTGATCGCGATGGATAGCGGCCCCATGCACCTCGCGGCAGCAACGGGCGCACCCACCCTTGGCCTGTTTCTGATGCGTCCCGATGAACCGGCGCGTTGGCATCCCTTAGGGCCGCGCACTGCGGTGGTCCGCAACAGCTATCCTTGCCCCGCTGCTCATACCAAAGAAAATTGCCCTGATTTTGCCTGCGTACGCGAGCTAGCGCTAGAACCGATTCTCACGGCTGCCGCCGGACTGCTCGAGCAAAAAGGAGAAGCGTGAGCGACATGTCCACGCCTGCGCTCACGATTCAACTCTGCACCTTCAACCGTGCCCACCTGCTCGGGCGCGTGTTGCAAGGCTGCTTCGAACAAACCACCCACGATTATGAAGTTGTGCTCGTCAATGATGGCTCTTCAGATCATACCGAAGCAGTCATCGCTGCGGCACAAGCGCAAGCCACCGTACCGTTTACCGTGATTCACCAAGCGAATCGCGGGCTTGCCTGCGGTCGCAATGCCGGGATTGCCCAATCGCGTGGGAAGCGCATCGCATTTATTGACGACGACGTTTTACCGATGCCCAATTTTGTTGCCGAACATCTGCGCACCGGCGAGCGTCATCCGCACAGCATTGTGCGCGGCGCAGTCATCATGACGCCCAGCTTTGAACATCTGCCTCCGCCGATTTATTCGTGGAAAGATTACAGCGCGAATTTTTTTTGGACCAGCAACGTTTCCGTACCCCGTGCCACGCTTGACGAAGTCGGCCATTTCCACGAAGCGTTCCGCGAATATGGCTGGGAAGATATTGAGTTAGGCTTGCGTTTACGCTTTGCTGGCGTCCGCGGGTATTTCAATCGCGACGCTGTCGCTTTTCACTACAAGGCTCCGCCAAAGGTTGCCGACCTCCCGAGCATGTTCGCTCAAGCCCGCGCGCAAGCGCGCACGGCGTTCGAATTACTGACTTTACACCCACACTGGCGCGTGTGGCTCGCCATTGGGCAAGATCCACTCCAACGCAGTTTGCGTGCGCTGGCCCGCCCCTTACAGCGTTTCCAGCCCGATGCGACGTCACTGAGCGCACTGCCACCCGAGCACGTCCTAACCCCACGAGAATTACGGCAAGCCCGCCAGCTCGCGCAACAAGCGTACCATGAAGAGTTCTCTCGAGCGGCAGCCCAACACCAGGCAACGTGAATATCGTCCTCTCTCGCCTGGATCGCTTAGGAGATCTGATCCTCTCGACTCCCGCCATCCGTACCTTGCGACGCACCTTTCCTACAGCGACACTCAGCCTCATTTGTAGTCGCTATAACCACGAAGCCGTCGCACATAATCGCGATATCGATACACTCTATATTGCGGCCCCCGAGGAAGCCCCAAGCGCCATCGGACGACGCTTTCAAGGAGCCGATCTCGGGATTGCGCTTGCCCCTTGTAGTGCAGATTTGCGTTGTATTGCCGCGACGCGTGCCGCGCGGCGCATTGGCTATACCTACGTGCGCCGCTGGTCGATGCGCGCCTACGCTCGACTGCTGCTCACCGATTGTCTGATCTCGGACGCCGACCCTGTGTTCTCTGAGCGTGACCCGAATCGTCCCGTGCAACACGAAGTCGAGCAATTATTACAACTCGCGAAAACCGCTGGAGCGACCGAGCTTCTGCCGGACCTCGTCTTGCCACTGGATCCAGCGGATCGCGCCACCGTGGCCGATCTGCCAAGCGACAACATTACCATCCATCTGGCACCGCGCTGGCTCCAAGCAGGCAGCACCGAAGCAAGCTTCCGCAGCCTCTGCACCGAGCTCCGCGGGTTTGGACGGCCGCTCGTCGTCACGTACGCCCCCGAAACCGCCGCAATCGCCGCACGCCTAGGCGCATGTGCCGACGTCGTGCTCGGCGATCTCAGCTTCGGTGCCTGGGCAGCGAGCTTCGAACGCGCGGCTTGCGTGGTCACGGTTGATACCGGCGCAACGCATGTTGCCAGTGCGATGCAGCGGCCAACCGTCGTGCTCTTCGAGCACCGCAATTTTGCACTGAACTCCCGAGAGTGGGCACCTTGGCGCGTCCCAGCCGCCGCAATCCGTAAACCAGCAGACGAACACCATGACTCGTTAGCAGCCAGTCGCCAGGAGCTCTGCCAAGCAGTGGGAAGGCTTCTGAACACATGACCGATCTTTCCGTGGTTATTCCGACCTTCAATCGCCTCGCGACCCTCGAATACGTGATTCCGTCATTATTGGCCAGCGCACTAGAGTTGCATCGCTATGAAATCCTGGTTGCCGATTCGCTATCGACCGACGCGACCGCAGAATATCTCGCTGACATCTCCCGCGCTTTTCCCAATGTGCAGCACCTACCTGGGCCCTACACTGGTCGCGCAGGAGCACGTAACGCAGGGATTGCCGCGGCTAAGGGTGTCATCGTTCTCTTTACCGACGCTGACATTTTGGCTTCAGAAGATCTGCTCTACCGCCATTTGGAACGCCATCATGCCTGCGCAGAAAAAGGCGAGCGGCGTATCGCGGTGGTCGGTAAAGAATTACAAGTTAGCTCGTTGGCCGAATACGAATACCTCCGCGATACACCTCAGGCACGGCGGGGGCTCCATCCCGATTCACGCAAAAACGTCGATTGGCTGTATTTTTTAACCGGCAACGCCTCGGTGCGCCGCGAAGAATTAGTCGAGATTGGTGGTTTTGATGAGAACTTCACCGGCTATGGACACGAAGATTTAGAACTCGGCTACCGGCTCAAAAAAGCGGGGATTTCGTTACTGTACGAACCCAAAGCCGTCAATTACCACTGGCATCCCGTTCCCTACGAAGAGCAACAAGGACGAATGGAATTAGCAGGGCGTTCGACCGTTCGTTTTGCACGCAAACATCGCTCAAAATGGATTGCACTCAAGCTAGGCATGACACCGGTCTCGCTCATCGTCCATTCGATACTGCAACGCTTGCCAGGCTTGCTGAAATATCTCTCGCAGCACGGCAAAAAAAATGCTTTTGCGCGGAACATTATTTACCAGTTTCATTATGTCACCGGTATTAAACGCGCGCGCTCTGAAGACAAACAACGTACAAAGGGGAAAAAATGAATTCCGCTAGCCAACGCATTTCTTGTGGGACCGCGACTCCCAGCTTGCTTGCGAGTACCGTAACGCTCGCCGGCTGGGTGCATCGGCGCCGTGACCACGGCGGAATCATTTTTCTGGATCTGCGTGATCATGAAGGCATTACACAGATTCTGATTGCGCCCACTCAAGTTGAAGTATTTGCCCAAGCAGAAAGTTTGCGCAGCGAGGATGTCGTGCGGATTGTCGGCCGCGTTCAAGCCCGACCAGCAGGCACCGAAAATGAACGTCTATCGACCGGCGCAGTGGAAATTGCTGCAGAGCAGCTCACCGTTCTGACGCGCTCAGCAACACCGCCATTCCCGGTTGCGAATGACGATGATATCGACGAAACCGTACGCCTGCGCTACCGCTATCTCGACTTGCGCCGCACACGCATGCAGCGCAATTTGCGGACAAGACACCGGGTTATTAAAGTATTGCGCGATTATTTCGATCAGCATGGGTTTATTGAAGTCGAAACACCGCTACTGATTAAATCAACCCCCGAAGGAGCAAGAGATTATCTAGTCCCCAGCCGCATCCATCAGGGTGAATTTTACGCGTTGCCCCAATCACCGCAATTACTAAAACAGATTCTGATGATCGGCGGCATTGGTCGCTATATGCAGATCGCCCGTTGCCTGCGTGACGAAGATCCGCGTGCTGATCGGCAACCAGAATTTACCCAAATTGATGTCGAGATGTCGTTTATCGAACAAGAAGACGTCATGCAAATAATGGAAGGCGCCGTCGTTACGGCTTGGCGCGACGCGTTAGGCATCGATATTCCCACCCCACTACCGCGCTTGAGCTACGAAGAAGCAATGCGCCGCTTTGGCAATGATAAACCCGACCTGCGCTTTGGACTCGAGCTGGTTGATGTCGCGGAGCTTTTCGCCGACTCAAGTTTCACGACGTTCCGTGACGTCGCCGCACAGGGTGCAGCTACGCGGATCATCGCCTTGCGTTATCCTGGCGCTGCATCACTCTCGCGCCGTGATTTCGACGCTCTGCAAGAACGCGCGAAGGAATTCGGTGCCAAGGGTCTGGCCTACATCACCATCGGCCCAGAGATTCGCGGACCCATTGCCAAGTTTCTCTCCGAGCAAGAACGGACGGGCATTCTCGCAGTAACCGGCGCGGAAGATGGCGATGCGATTCTGTTCATCGCCGACCGTAAAAATGCCGCAAGCGATGTTGCGGGACGCCTACGCAACGAAATCGGCGAACGCCTCGGCCTGCGCGACCCGGCACGCTTTGCCTTTTGCTGGGTCGTCGGGTTTCCGCTCTTCGAGCACGATCCCGAAACCGGCGCGATCACCTTCGCGCATCATCCCTTTACGGCACCTCTGCCGGGGCAGGAAGCGCATTTCGACAGCGATCCTCTGAGCCTCCGTGCCCAACACTATGATCTCGTGCTCAACGGTTTTGAATTAGGGAGCGGATCGATCCGCAACCACGATGCCGCTTTCCAACGCAAAATATTCCATCACCTCGGCCTCGACGACACCGAAATCGAAAATCGTTTCGGCTTCTTCACCACCGCACTGACCTATGGTGCTCCGCCGCACGGTGGCATGGCTTTAGGAATCGATCGGGTTGTGATGCTCGCTTGCGGAGAAACCAGCATCCGCGACGTCATCGCCTTCCCCAAAAATCAAAACGCCCGCGACGTCATGATGGACGCCCCTTCCCCAATCCCAGCCGCAAATCTCAAAGAGCTACACATCACGATTAGCGAAGTACAACCTGATCAAAAATAGCGACCCCCGCGAGTTGTGCGGCTTGCGCTAATTTGTGATCGAAAGTCGCCAATTGACTTTCTGTCCTGAGGGCAAGATCGAGATACGTTGCATCGTACACTGACAAGCCATACTCCCGCGCATACGCAAGGACAAAGAGCCAGCGTGCAATCGGTTTTTCCGCATCAGGAATAATACGTAATTTCGCAATCTGTTCAATGAGCCCAAGGTTTCTACTAGCAGGCACGACACCTCGGCGTTCAGCAACCAATAATGCATTGCTCACTTCTGACAACCATAAAACTGGCACACACTCTGCAGACTCCATGGCAGTCAAAACAGCATCTGCGCCTTCGCATCGGAAGCACCAATCTCTTGATACATACACCCATCCGATGAACGAGATAACGAACTAGTTCACCATACCCCATCTGCTCCTAAACGCAATATAGTGCAGCGACAGGGGGCCGTGAAGGTCGGGTGTCACGGCCCCGCCCCCTAGGAATGGGGGCTAGCATGGTGGAGCTGGACAGGGACCGCCCATAAGATGCCTGCTTTCCACGTTGGTTGCATCGCGGGTGTAGTCGAGAGCGCACCCAACGCTGATTCGATGTACGCATGCATATACGGTGCATGTGGGACATTGAACGCTAAGTTCACCACCGAATCGTTGTTCACAGTTGAATTAACCGCAACATTAAAATCATGCCGCACGCTAATCACCGCATTGTTGGAAAAAAGATTCTCAAATATTTCCAAACTTCCACCGCGGCTCGTTGTGGGCCCAAGCGGCACTTGGGTCAGCGGATCTTGACCAGGCGCAGAATCACCTGCAAATTGGTACACGGCCAATACCCCCGGACGACCATGGGCACTTGGGTCAGCCTGCACGTACATGGCTAAAGACCGATAACGATCAAGTCCTGTTGAAACGGGGATGGAGCCGAAGCTACCAAAAAAACCACCCTCAATAGGCTGATCAGGACGTGCTAACGCCATTTTCCACTGGATACTGCGCTCGTTCGGACCGAAGTCAGTCGCACCGTTGAGATCTTCGCCGCTTAAGAAGTAGCCGATTTCAAGATCAAGTCGTTGGGTGACATACGCGTATTTCGAACCCCAGCGATTATCATTCGTCGCACCCCAATCGTGTTCGCCGACCAGCGTTGCTGAGGCAGAAGCCCCATCAATATCAAACCCTTGAGTATAAATTGATGGCACTAGATTTTCAATTTTTCCGACGAAAAGATGCCCGCGATTATTGAGCATATTATTTTGAGCAACCCAGGCCGTATCAAGCCCGCCGGGTTGATCCTGTTGCGTTATCCATTGCTGAAGATGATATGTTTCATTCTTGTTGAGATAACCAACCGCATGCACTTCAAGATTCCCAAACGACGTTTTGGGGACTCCTCCGTCGGGGGTATTGGAAGAATTATATGCGCCGCCTTCGCCAATCCAAAGCGGCGCTTCACGCGAAAGCTTCCGCTGACTCAGCACGCTATACGCGGTACGCTGGACATAACGTCCATACGCATTAAGCTGCGGAACAATTGTATGACACATCTCACACGAAACACCAAGTGCCTGCGCGAATGTAGGCATGGCCTGTGCTGGACGCATCGTGACAAGCAGAAATGGAAGCGTGGCAATCAGATGCGCAGCAAAATTCGTAAGTTTTCTCATCATGCGTTACAACGACTGCAAATAGATGACGAGATGCTTAATATCCGTATCACCGATTGCTGATGGATACATTTTCGGCATCGGCGGAGCCGGGTTCTTGATCCACGCTGCGATAGCAGCACCAGAACGCCGTGCTTTGAGATTTTTCAACGAGGGTCCAGCGCCGCCTTCGGTACCATGAGCACCGTGACACGAAGAGCAATTATCCTCGAAAACAGTCTTCCCCGCAGCAATGGCTTGACCAGCGGTGTCCTTCTCTGCGGCGAAACACAATACAGGCTGAAGCGTACAATAGGCCAACGCGAGCAACCCAATAAATGAGGTCTTGAGCGACAAAGCGGTTTTCCTTCTCAGATATCAACAAAAGATGCTTCCCATTGATGGGGATCGCACGAGCAGAATGCATTATCACAAACAGGTGTGAATTAGTCGTGAATGATAGCGCTCGGCCTCGGTGCATCGCAAATCCGCCATGGGCTTGCGGCCACCGGGGGCTTGCGAGCACGTGAGCGAATAGAAGCGGAGATGATTCGCGGAATATTTTTCTTGAAGCAGCGGTTCGTGCTAGGCCTTGGGCTGATGCTAGCGGCCCTGCTCAGCCCAGCAATAGCGGCTGAACAGGATACCTTCCTGCGTGCACCCCATGCTGCGCCAGCCATTTTGCAGATCGTCTTACCAGATCGCGCGGTCGACAGCGGTCAGGTGGTGCACGCTTCGGTGTATGCCACCTCCAATACGGCCAGTGTCGAAGCACGAATCTACGGCTTTGGGATGCCATTGGAGCGGGTGGGGGTTGGCCGCTTCCGCCTCGTCTACCGCGTCCCGTCTCTGCCTTTTTTCCTGAAACGAGCATGGCCGGTGCAAGTCATCGCCCGTAACGTCGACGGACAAACCGACTCGCGCGCGGTGACCATCTCCGTCCGCTAAATTCACCCTTTCCGAGGGACACTTTTGTGACAGTAGTAATGTAGCACTTCGCACTTTATGTGCCACTCAGGGTGCCTTTGGAGTTTCCGTATGCCACAGGCTATTCAGGGAGCAAATCACTCCTATATACTCCCCGATCTACAGAAGTTTGTTCAAACTCCGAACGATCCACAGGTAGGCCAAAAGCTTGCTCTGGATACGATTCAATCTTTCGATGGCGCTGGGCAAGCGGCGCTTATCACAGCCATTTCTAACCCAGCACAAGCAGAGAGCGCCAAGCAACTGCGCAACACCCTTACTCAGCATCTGCTGCCTGGCGCAGATCCACAAGCAGTGGCAGTCGGCCTGATATTCGCGAAGGCAGCGCAGTCACAGCCGACTGTCTAACGACAACTACATTTATCGCTAACGACAACTAGAATTACGCATCGCGTTGGCGCCCGCCGCCCGGTGCCGAAGGCGAGGGCGGCGGACGCTAGCTTGCTTTCTTGGCGGTGACGGCAGTCTTGGCACGATAACT
>CAIKPM010000019.1 GCA_903829325.1 uncultured bacterium | reverse complement strand
CTGGTTGCGAGAATTTAGTCCCGACGTAGGGAAAAAAGTCGCGTCATGAAAGGAGCGCGCACAGCGGATCGTAAACGAGCGGCCCAGGTGGGTTCGTCTTATCCCGGTGGAACTGGGTTCGATTTATCCCGGTGCTAACACGGGGCGCTCCGCGGCCTTGACGCCCAGGGGGTGAAGGCGATAACCGTCGGCACCACCCACTCCAAACATCATTTCACGACGAATCAACAAGAAGGGAGATTAAATTAAACAATCGCGAAATTCTGTCTTGACAATGGGGTCCACTTTAGAACGCGTATGTAAGGCTGTCGACGAAATGCGCATGGCTCTGCCGTTTGTACTCAAAGGGACTGATTCCGACAACGGTGGCGAGTTCATTAATCATCACATGGTCAAATATACGAAGGCGCATGGATTACAGTTTACTCGTGGTCGTCCGTATAAGAAAAACGATAACGCCCATATTGAACAAAAGAACTGGACCCATGTGCGTCGTCTTCTTGGGTGGGCGCGTTTTGAGAGTCAAGAATCGCTCGATGCGATCAATGATTTGTACCGAAATGAGGTACGTCATTGGATGAATTTCTTTTAACCAAGCGTGAAGCTCATAAAGAAAGAGCGCATTAGTTCACGTTTGGTGCGTAAATATAGTCCAGCGTTGACGCCCGTCGATCGGGTTCTTGCGTGCGAGCACATCAGTGAAGGAACCAAAGTGGCATTACGTCAGCAGCGTGCTACGCTTGATCCATTTCAATTATCTAAAGCAATTGAGACGAAGCTTGATGTCATTCGTGATGTGGTCTGTACAAAAATGCCAAAATCCACCGGCAAGGGAATGCGATGGCAGCGCCCTCAATCTGCTTTCCCACTTCCACCCTCGCCGCAATGCTAGCCCAAGGCGCAAGGATCTCCGCGCTGCGGCGCTCCGATGAAGGGTGCCTACGCACCGTCCTTGCCCGCTTGGGCCGGGAAGGCGATACGGGGTGGAAGGTTCAGGATACCAAGAGGCCTTCGGTCAGATTTCCAATTGGCGCGATGATACCCCGTTCGGTCAGATTCTGGGATGGCTTGACGCGCAATTTTTGAGAATTAGCACTGGCCGGGTTGTGCAAATACTCATTTAAGGGAAGAAGTCAATTCGCGTAGCGTGTCGAGTGCCTGGGCAAACTCAACCGGATCGCGGTAAACCATGTTTGCGTGGAATTGCTGATAGCGCTCCGCATAAACAGGATCAGCTTCAAGCGCTGCCACGGCTTTGCGAGTTTCGCTTATCGGGTCTTCACGATAGGCAGAGTACTGATTGGCGAAAATTTCAGCGTCGCGGCGGATGATATCGCTAGCGAGAGTCGTGACCGTCAACGGCTCATAGTGAGCGCGTAGAATATGTAGATCATAAATATGCCGGACGAGAGCATGATCGTCGTCGCGGCTCAGGCCTGCAATACGCATGGCCGTGCGACGAGTTAAAGCAACCAGTTTTTCGGCGGCTGTTTCAATGAGGGAAACACATTCAACGCTGCGGACTTCCGGTTCGCGTTGTAGCGCTTCGGCAACAAAGGAGGCGACCGGCATTCGTACTGGATCAAGTCGAAGCGGCGCATAGGTTAGCTCCACTTGAATGGTTGTGCGCAAGCCTGTTGCCGTCGCATCTTCGCCTTCGTAGGGAAGATGATAGAGCATATAGCGGCGTTCATTGCGGGTGTGTGGCATCGACGTGTCGAGAGCGAATCCCGCCATAGCAAGCGCAGTTGATACTTTGTTGCGTAGTTCGCCAAGTTGGCGGTGCAATGCGGCCTTACTAACAGGTAGTGCATCGACCGAGGGTGCGATCTTAAAATCGACATCTTCGGACATGCGGTGAATCAGCTTATAGGCACGCGCCAGTGCGGTTCCACCGCCGAATACCAACCTGAGCGGTGCTACGTCGAGCTCTGCCAGTGCGTCGATCGCACGGATGACATGCCAGTCTTTGATAATCAGTGCATCGCTGGGTAGGCCGAAATGTTGACGGACTTTGCTGAGAGTTTGGGGGTCAACGCTCAAGGCGAAGCTCCATATTATTCAGGTGCAGCTTGCGTGTGAAGCGTCCCTTAATTCGCACGACGGCATTGGCCGGGATCTGCGTTGTGCGTCCTTCATTGTAGGCTTTTTCAGCCTGGCTCATTTCCCACGGGACTCCTAGCTTGCTTAACGTCTGACGGGCGGCACCCAGAAAGCCATTTTTGCTATCTAATACGGCTTCTCCGGAGAGATCCGACGGGAAAGCACGCGCATAGACGCCGTAGCCGATCCGCACGAGCCGTTTTTCTTTCATTAACTCGCGGAGCGCACGCAGAACCTGATCTTCGTCGGAGAGATCTAGGAACTCACGAGGGAAGAAGACGTCCTCTTTCGAGGTGACAATGCGCTCGCGGATCCGTTCGCGTAAGCAGTTACGGCGCATGAGAGGCTACCTTTCCGTTACTAACACCCGACAGTTAATATACGCCAAAATACGACAGTTGTCAATTGGATGAAAGAGTGTGCAGCAAATGAGTTTATGAGTAAGTATTGATCATGTGCCGCCGGAAAGTTGGGACTACGACCCGGCCAGTACTGGCCGGGTCGACTTTTTGAGGCCCTGCGTTGCTCCGTTATTAAGATATTGATACAGTGCCGCCCGACTGATCCCAAAAGCACGAGCAAGGTCGGTTTTCCGCTCCCCTGTCGCCGCGCGTTGCCTCAGGCTTGCCGTTTGTTCAGGTGTGAGCGCACGCTTGCGGCCCTTGTAGGCTCCGCGTTTCTTAGCAAGCGTAATGCCTTCGCGCTGCCGCTCGCGGATGAGTGCTCGCTCAAACTCCGCGAACGCGCCCATTACTGAGAGAAGAAGTGTTGCCATGCAGCGAGCGGGATTTGCATCCACAGCTCATCGCTAAATCCCCAGCCCTCGGGCGGTGCTACTTTGTGCTCCACGAGGAACGCTTAGCAGCAGTCAGTGCCGACTCCTGTCAAGCGAGCGCTGCGGACTGAACGCTTACGAATAGAGTGATTGGGCATGTCGAGAACATTCAAGAGCCAGAGCATTTGCAGTAGCAAATTGAGCGGCAACGCGAGCAGGCGATGCAACTTTCTCTCAGCCAAGAGCTTGAATACGAGCGAATTTACGTGATAGGGCACTAGTCCATCCATCCTTAGCCGATGGTGAATAGTTTAGCGCAGTATAAGCAATTCTATGCGTGTTTGCGCGGCTTATTAGGCTTGGCAAGAAAACTAGGATCAGCTCGCCACGTTGGATGACTCAGATACGCCGAGAGAATATCTTGTGAAACGACTTTTGCCGCGACCATATCGGTCGGCATGTACTGCCCTGCGTATCCGTTAGTAGTCATGGCAGTTTCATAAATCGTTTTTAATAAATCTTCCGTTTTTGCATTAAGGATCATGAGATCGAAATGTGTCCAAGGGATCGACTTGCCCACATCTTCTGGCTTTCGGTAGAATGTCAAGTCAATACCCTTTGTTACATGATCAATCTTTGCAGCAAGAAGCAGCGCACACGCAGATAGTTGAACTTCCGCAATAGGCTCGGACCCATCCATGCATTTTGATAGGGGTCTCATCGATTGATACTTGTTCAGAAAGTGTTCGAATAATTTGAGGTAATCGTTGCTGCGATATTTAGGGCGGACTGCCAAATAAGCTACGCACGGCAGTTGTAGCTTGGAAAGCGAAATTGGGGCATAGTTTTCCTGCTCAGCGAATGTTACTGAATTTTGTTTTGCTGTGACATCAGCCGAATTGTGTCGGATACCTCAAAGCGTATAACGGTAAAATTATGCTAGCGTACTGCCGGTCTCTTCGGATTGAAGGGCAATATAGCCACGTCTTCGGCGCAACGTCGCAACAGAACGCTGCATCGCTTCATCCGGTGCTTGTATTCCCGCAGTGACATCCGGAGCTTTCCTAACAGGCTTAAGGACCATGTGACCACTCGTATACTTACAGCGCTTACGTATCCACTGAGTCGCTTCGTCGCAGATATCTTCCCCTTTTTTAAACTCCGGATGCTGTTTTAGGTATTCGGAGAGTTTCTTAGCGTCTTCGCTCAATGACCGATCACGCATGTGTGAAAGGCATCGGATACCCACAATATCGGCGGGTCCACATGGGTATGCATGGTTCACGATATGACGTTGGATCTCTCGATCTTCAGCCTCATATCGTGCAATCAGTTTCTGCCCCTCTGCTTGCAAAGAAATGTCGCTCGATGACGACATTGCCTTAGCGTTCAAAAAATCGCGACTAAGCAATAAATGATGATTAAGCTTCCCTCGAACGCCATTTGCAATTGTTGCAGCATTTGCAATGCTCAGCCCAAACGGCCGTTTTGCCCATTCCTCAAAGTCTTCCAGCCACTCGGTTCCGTAGCGGTCAGCAAGCGCTTGGCGCGCCTGCTGAGGCACAGAACTTAACGTGCGCATTTCATTATTCCGATCGATTCCTGTAAGGTGTCGATAGATGTCCGATGAGGCAAGGCTACCGTCTCGAATGATAGGCTGCAGAAACTGAACTGTTCCCGTCACACCGCCAGCAATAAGCCCTTTCATTCTACTGCTTGTTGCTGCCGCAGTCACAAGACCGATTGGTCAAGCTCTACGCATGGAGCATCCACTCTTTCCCGAATTGGCAATTCGCGAACTTGTGGCGAATGCGCTTATACACCAGGACATGACGATTACCGGAGCAGGGCCACAGATCAATGAAAAACGCCTCACTTTGCGAGCGCTTTGGGATAGCGAAGCAAAACGCATCTCAGGCGTCGCAAGTAATTAAGACGACGATTGAACAGGGAGCCATCAAATCAGCCGACCCCGAGCATCCACGTTCCGGGTACCTCCCCTTTTGGGCGTAAAAGATTTGATCGGGTTTTGATCCTAGAGGGCAAAAACAGTCAAAAAGAGAGAGAAAAGCCCATACCTCACGAGGAGTTAGGGCTGAATTGGCCGGTCAGATTTCTTGATCGGGTTTTGATCGGATGGATGATGAACGAGGCCGAGACACGTCTGGAACTGATTGACCCCGCCCTTCGCGCAGCGCGCTGGGGCGTGGTCGAGGGCAGTCGCCTCGCGCCGGAGTTTCCGATCACGCTCGGCCGTCTGGAGGGTGCCGGGCGTCGTGCCCAGCCGCAAAAGGCCGACTATGTCCTCCTCTATCGTGGCAAGCGCCTTGCCGTCATTGAGGCCAAGAAACGTGACGCCCACGTCACCGAAGGCTTGGGCCAGGCCAAAGCCTACGCGGAGAAGCTGGCCATCCGCTTCACCTGTGCCACCAATGGCCGGGGCATCTACGCCGTCGACATGCAGACGGGCAAGGAAGGCGACGTGGAACGCTTCCCCACTCCCGACGAACTCTGGGGCTGGACCTACGCCGAAGAAAATCGCTGGCGTGACCGCTTCGCCGCCGTGCCGCTGGAAGACAAGGGCGGCTCGTGGACGTCGCGCTACTATCAGGACATCGCCATCGACCGCGTACTCGAAGCCATCGCGGGCGGGCAGCAGCGCATCCTGCTGACGCTGGCGACCGGCACCGGCAAGACCTTCATCGCCTTTCAAATCGCATGGAAGCTCTTTCAAAGCCGCTGGAATCTCTCGCGTGAGCCAAACCGGCAACCGCGCATCCTGTTTCTCGCTGACCGCAACATTCTCGCCGGTCAGGCCTTTAACGAGTTCTCGCCCTTCGCCGAAGACGCCCGCGTCCGCATCACCCCGAAAGAGGTTCGCAAATCCGGCCGGGTTCCCAAAAACGGCTCCATTTTCTTCACGATCTTTCAAACCTTCATGACCGGAACCAACCCGGACGGAACGCCGAAACCCTATTTCTTTGACTACCCGCCCGACTTTTTCGATTTCATCATCATCGACGAATGCCATCGCGGCGGCATCAATGACGGCTTTCTCACCCCGTTCCGCGTCAAGCAGTTTGCCACCACGCTGGACGATTACGTGTATACCTGCGACGATGAAGTGCTGGAAGGCGAGATCGAAGCCGGACGACGCTACACCGAGGATGATTTCAATCGCATCATCATATGCTGACATCGTAAAACTCCTCATCAAGCCGTGGGATCAATTCCCATCGGGTGAGCGTTCACGACGGATTGGATGGAGCGGAAAAGGGCGCACGCCGTGCGTCGCGCTAGCGATCTCGACCCTTTGCAGCGAAGGGCCCGAAGCCGTACGCTCACTGCACCGATGGGAATTGATCCCACGGCGTGATGAGGTACGGCAGTCGCCCCCTCACCTTCGTTCAGGCCACCGCCAACACGGCTTCATCCGTGCACTCGCTCTGCGCTTCACGTAAACCGCCCAGCTCGGCGAGGTAGTCGGCAGCAGCTGAGGCTTTCGCACCAGCCGTCATGAGCGCGCGGGGATCGGCTTTGAGGACACCGATCCAGTGTGCGAGATATTCGGGATGCTGCAGCATCCCCGGCAAGCCGAATTCTGCGCAAAGGTATGCGCTGGTGAGTTCGGCGACGAGCTCTTCGAATGCGTACGCGGCATCGCCTTGCCAAACTCTCGCGCCAAGCGGGTTGTCGCTCCGCTCCAATGCGCGTGCTCGTGCAGCGATGTCGCAAAATAGTGCTCTGGCGCGAGAAAGCTCTCGGGCACCGGTAAGCCAATCTCATCGCTAGTAGGCGAATAATATGCACGCGGCCCGCCGTGGTGGATGCTGGCCTCGATCTTCGCGATACAAGCTTCAACCTGCGCGAACACGCCTGCGGCTTCAGGCATGATCGGCTTTTCGACTTCGGGTTGTGGTGCTGGCAGACCATCGCATTGCGCCACGTTGAACACGGTGTAGGAGCGCAATAAGGGGATGGTGCGCGTGCGCTCTTCGCTCTCGTCTTCTTTGAGCGAAGAGTAAAAAAAGATTGGCGTGCCATGCTCGCCCTTGCGTACGCAACCACCCAAGCCCATGGCTTGGCGATACGAGAGCCACTGCGCGCTCGGATATCCGGCCGCTTGTTGGGCAAGCCAGAGACTGAGAATATTCGCCCCACGATAGAGGCGCTTGGTTGCAATATTCATCGGTAGTGCACTACCGCCCCAGGGCCGCACCCATGGTGCGCAACCTCGTTCTAGTTCGGCGATGAGTTTTTCGGTAACGGCGAGATGATGATTTTTCACTGCGGTTCTCCTCGCGCTCATGGCGCATCGTAGCGATGCACACCCAAGGCTTCGCTACGATGTGTCATGAGTGCGGTACGGGAGAGTCATAATGTACCGCTTAACAGGCCTCTGACTTCCACATCCACAAAACACCGTTATGAAGTTCCTGCATGCAGCCGATCTTCACATAGATAGTCCATTACGCGGTCTCGATCGTAATGAAGGCGCACCGGTGGGTGAGATCCGCGGAGCGACGCGGAGAGCATTCTCTGCACTCATCGATCTGGCACTCGCAGAGCGTGTCGATTTCGTAGTGCTCGCAGGCGATATTTTCGATGGAAGCTGGCCTGACGTTGGAACCGGTCTCTTTTTTTTTCGAGAACTTGACCGCCTTGTATCTGAGCAAAATACTATTCCCGTCTTTATTGCGCTCGGCAACCATGACGCAGTAAGCCGGCTCACCTCGCGAATGAAATGGCCCAAACATATCGTCCGCTTTTCGCATGATGCACCGCAAAGCGAGGTCCTTGAAGAGTGTAACGTGGTGCTTCATGGGCAGAGCTTTGCAATGGAAGCTGTCACCATCGATCTCGCCGCAAGCTACCCTGCAGCACACCCCAACAGGCATAATATCGGCGTCTTACATACGGCACTAGGCGGCCACGCAGCCCACGCGCGTTATGCTCCAACCACGCTTGATATACTCCGTTCCAAGGGCTATGACGCATGGTGCCTGGGCCATGTCCACGAACGCGCCGTCATTGGGCGCGATCCGCTCATTCTATATCCCGGAAATATTCAAGGTCGCCATGTTAATGAGTGCGGTCCACGCGGATGCTACATTATTGAAAAAGTCGATGGCGGTTTGCGCGAGACTTTTTACCCACTCGACGTAGTGCGCTGGTATGTTCTCCCAATCGATTGCGCCGATCTCGAGTCGTGGGATGCAGCTCTTGCACGCATAGCCCATGAATTTAATACCTTGAGTGAGATCAGTGATGAACGTCTGATCTGTGTTCGCATTGAGTTTAGCGGCAATACGAAACTTAATGATGAGTTTCGGCAATCACTAGCTGATTTACGGGCAGATGCCATCAGACTTGCGGGTGAGCGTAATATTTGGGTGGAGTCGGTTAGAATTAAAACCAGACCGCCGATTTCGCGGCATACTCTGGCTCAACGGGCGGATCTTATGGCTGACTTGCTACAATCGCTTGAAAGCGCGCATATTGAGGGGCCTCGCCGTATACGCATACAAAATGCGCTTTCAGATGTGCAGCTGAAAATTCCAATTGAGGTAATCGAGGCATATGGCACGCGAGTCGACGAAGGAACGGGACTCGATGAGGCGATTGACGATGCCGCAGCGATTCTAGCGGCTTACGTGCAGCGATGAGATTACGGAGACTCACGCTCGAGCGGTACGGAGCGTTCAGAGATGCTGTGATCGACCTCGATCCGAAAGCACGTCTGCATATCATTGTCGGTCCGAATGAATCTGGCAAGACGACTCGTCGCCATGCCATAGCTGATTTACTCTTTGGATTTGAGCATCGCAGCGCCTATTCGTTTGCGTGCGATCCTGCCAGTCTGCGCGTAGGCGGCATTATTGAAACGAAAGATGCACGCTATTCTGTTTCACGCTTGAAGCGGCGAAGCCGGTCGTTGATCGACAGCGACGGTAATCCGCTCGACGAAGCCATGGCGGCAGCCTGGAGCGGTGGCCTAGATCGCGCACGTTATCTCACGCTTGGATCTATCTCGCACAACGAGCTGGTTCGAGGTGCGAGCATGTTGCTTGAAGATGAAACTACTGTACAGACCGCGCTTTTTGGTGCCGCGCTCGGCGGATTTCCTGCGCGGAAAGTCTTGGATGAACTCGCTGAAAAAGCAAATGAACTTTTCGCTCCGCGTGCCTCAAAACCAAAACTCAATGCAGCACTTTCTGATTTTTCTGCAGCGGCAAAACGCCGATCCCAGGCAACGATCGACGTGCGCGCATGGGATAGTCTACTCACGAATCTCGAAAAAATCGATGAGCTAATAAATATAAAACGTAGGCGTCTTATCGATCTGTCCGACATATTCGATGGATTTTCCTTGCTTCTTGCGCAGGCTGAACGGATTGACGAACTATCGCACGCTACTGCAAATCTCCAACGCATCGAGATTATCCAACCGCTTATGAGCGCCGACGCTGAACGACTTACCCAATTGCTTGACGATCGTGAAAAACAAATGCTGCGGCGTGAAAATGCGCGAAGTGAGTTGCGGATGCTGCGCGAATTTGATCAAGTCAATACGTCAGGCGACGCTGCGTTAATCCAGCATGCTTCTGTCATCTCCGGTCTCTTTCAGCAGAGCGGCGCGGTTAAAAAAAGCCTCGAAGATCTTCAGAATAACCGCTTGCTCGCGCGGCGAGATGAGGCACTCGAGATTTCACGACCCCTTCTCGCAATAACTCGTCCAAACATGTCGCTCGCCGAGTTCGCGCCCGAACGAACATCATTGCCGGAAATGATCTTGCGTACGCGCGATACGCTTTCACGCTATTCGCAGACACAGACGAGACTTTCGATCTTAATTGAGGCGCGTGATGCCATAATTAAGCGCCTTAGAACATTAGAAGCCGAAACGGCCGCACTTGGTGGGCTAGTTGAAACACACGTTACCGCTGCGCTGATTGAAGAAATCGAGGCAGAAGGGAAGCTCGAGATTCAGCGTGACAACCTTTATAAACTAATCGCCGACACCCAACGCGACGCGCAGTCTACTCTCGTTCGTCTTGGCTGTCCGCTTGCCGATCCGTTTGACAGCCTGCAGCTTCGTTTACCCACGCTTGATGTGTTGCGCCGAATGGGCGAAGAGCAGAAGCGTTCTCAGGCTGAGCTCGCAGTAGCGTGGGAAGACCTTAGGGAAGCTCAACAAGCCGTTGATTCCCGATCCGCTCAATACAACATGAGTGCGTCGACGCATCACACCCTTTCAAGTGAGCATCTGCGGGTATTGCGGGAGACCCGCGATCAGGCCGTCGACTTTGCCGTTTCGCAAGGCTCGGGGGTCGATCCGCGTGCGCTTGCCTCGTATCGAGCGCTAATTATGCAAGCCGACGAGGCCGCCGATCAAAGGTTTACACATGCAAGCGATATCGCGAATACGGAAAGTACGCTTACTGAATTAGCGCGCGAAACCGCCGTGCGCGACCGATTTTCGAAGCTCGTTGAGAAGCTGAATAATGTAGAACAAGAAAGAGAAGGCCGATGGAGGGAAATGCAGGCTTTGCTTCCCGTTGCTGTCGACTCCATCGAAGAAGGCGAACGTTTAGTAGACGAGCTCGGTGCGCTCATTGAGAAAATCACCTCACTTATGGAATCGATTGAACGTGCACGGCTGCTGGATGAGCGCATTGCATCCTATCGCGTGTCAATACGTTCGTTACTCGGAGAAAATGCGACGAAAACTGATTCGCTTCAAGCTCTCGTTAAGGCCGCCAAAACGTTTTGCAGCGAAGCGAAGCTTCGCGATGATCAACACCGCCGTTTTGTCGCGGAAACCGTCGCTCTCCAAGTCGAGCTTAAATTACGCGAACAAGAATGCAACGCTGCCGCAGCGGCCTTCGACGCCTGGGAGCGCGAATGGTGCGATCAGCTCGTCGCTCTGCGTCTGCCTGACAAGAATCTACCGCCGGAACGCGGCAACGAAATGCTCGACGCTCTCGGCCGTCTCGTGCATGAGGCGAGCGCATTTATTGAAGTTGAGGCTAGGATCAAGGGTATCCGGCGCGATCATGAGCTATTCGACAAGGAAGTACGGGCATTGCTGCAAGACGTCTCGCGCGAGCAGCTGTTGCTCTTGGGAGACAATATCTTTACGGTAATCGAGATACTTCACGAAACTCTCCATTCGACGCTGTTAGCTTCAGAGCAGCGCCGCCTTCGCTATGAACGTATCGAGCATCTTGAAAGCGAGGAACGCGCGTCAGAGGAATGTCTCGCAACGATTGAAGATACTGCTGCGGAGATGCTTGGCGAGAGCGTTTTTCGTATAGAAAAAGCAAATGATGCTCTCGCTCATCATATTTTATGGAAAGAAGCGATGGCGAGAGTTACGCAGCTGCAGCGTGATATTGAATTAGCGACGGGACGCGCGGCCGATATGGTGATCGCCAATTTTACTGCAAGCGGCGGTCGTCATGCTTTGGAGCAGAAACAACAGGCCTTGCGAGCGGAAATCACTGACGTTGAAAACGAACGCGATGAACTTCTTCAACAGCGCGGCGAACTTGATGCACGCAGAAAAGCTACTGCGACAGATGTTGTTGCACGTGACGCACAGGCAGAAGCTACTGCAATCGGTGCTGAGATCGATCGCCATGCGCGGCAGTATGCGGCCCTCACGGCCGCGCGCACAATTCTCACCGAACGTATCGAGGCATATTCCGAGGCCCATCAAGATCCCGTTCTACGTCGTGCATCAGAGTATTTGAGCACAATGACACTCAGACGCTATCAGCGCATAAAAATCGGCGAGGATGAAACTGGGAAACCCATTATTCTGGTCGTTGCTGCCGACGGTGCCGAAAAAGCAGTACGCGGGTTAAGCGAAGGCACCGAAGATCAATTGTACTTTGCGCTGCGTCTCGCTACGATAGAAGATCGATTTGATGGATTTTCCGGGCCGCCGCTTTTACTTGATGATACGATCAAAAATTTTGACGAAACCCGTTCCATTGCTGCGTTAACGGCGCTTGCTGATTTCTCGCGTCATCTACAAGTTATTTATTTTACTCCGCGTCTGGCGGTTGTCGCGCAGGCGCGCGAAGCCCTGGGTGATGCGGTTGATATTATCGAAATTGGTTAGAATAAGTGCTCTTCCGCCGTATTGGAGCCTGTCCCCGATACCCAGTAGGCGATTCGTTTGTCTAGTCTGATGCAAAACTTGTGTAGACGACTGTCAAAAAAGGCTCAAAGCCCGGGGGGGGGGGGGGAGGGGGCAGCGACTTGGACTGCTGTGACGGTGGGTCGCCAGCGTCGCGCATAACTGAGCATAATCTCCCACTGTTGGTATAGCCTTATGAGAGAGTAAAGTCAATGCAACTTGTCAAACGTAGATCGGGGTGCCCTCAAGAAACGGAAATTTGTGTACGCTAAGCGTCGACAATGAACGACTGCTGGTGTCTTACGGCATAGGCTAGGGCGGAATGCCCAATGTACCAATGTATCCATTCGGGGTACAATATAACCTAAAATACATGTATTCTACATGTCGCTCCTGATAGGTTGATGATCCCTATGCACATGGACTCCTTAGACGCTCCAATCCAGATAAGGAATATGGCGCCAACGCCTGCTCATATTCCTCCTGAAATAAAAATTAAAGTGGGCATGAATCAGACGGGACTTGCTCAGTCTGGTGACAGCATTGGCACCTTTGGTTTAGGAGGCTGCACTGCCATTGGTGTCATTAAAAACGATGGCAGCATGTTTTTAAGTCATTATGAGCCCCCTGGCAGAGATATCCAGTTATCTCATGTAAGATATCAGCTTGCGGATGCAAAACACGTTGTTATTTACACACCTGGGGAATACGCGAAGTCGGATAGCGGAAAATGGGAAATACAACCTAGTGATCATAGCTACCAAAGCCAAGTTCAGCGGGAAAAACCACATGTAAAGGTCACTGCTTTTGGCTATATCCCAGATAAGGAGCACGGCAAAACGAGCGATTTGCCGTTTCGACCCACCGACGATTTGCAGTTTCGACCCACCGAGAACGGCGTAACGGTTACTGATGGCAGATACAATATTTGGCCGCCACTGAAAATTGAGCTTTAGAATTTACGGCGTCTCGACTACAAGCGGCACTCAACGAACGGAAGATTTTTTCGCTAAACTTCCAGTAAGCGTCTGACGGAGGTCCGGCTAATGCTTAAGCGCTTGCCGATCTCACTTTTACTGACCCCTACCTGGTGAAGCTTCTTAACTTGCTCAGCGTAAATCTGGACACTCTCAGGTCGTCCATGCGGCTTGCCATCAAGGCGAGCTTGGGCGATGCCAGCCTTAACCCGATCGCGCAGAATGTCGCGTTCAAACTCAGCAAAGACCGCCAGCATACCGGCTAAGGCTCGACCGCCGGGCGTCGTCAGGTCGAGCGCTTCCGTAAGCGAGACAAAGCCGACGCCCAATGTATTGATCTCTTGAAGTGTCCCGATGAGGTCCACTAATGATCGACCCCATCGATCAAGTCGCCACACGATGATGACGTCAAGCTCACGTCGGCGAGCGGCCTTGAGCATCTCTTCACGCAATGGCCTTACGGTTGCGCCGGAACCGATGTCGCGCACTTCGCGGGCAATCATCCAACCGCGCCGCTCAGCATACTCACGCATTGTATGAAGCTGCATAGGTAGAGTTTGCTGGTCATGGGTTGAGACGCGGGCATAGAGCCCTGCGGCTAGCGTTTTTTGCCTGGCCAAAAACCCTCCGAAAACGTGGTGAGCAAACCCGCATGGTTATAGTGCCGGTAGTGGCGAATTGGCACCTGGCCAAAAACTAATGTTTTTGGCCAGTCTACCCTTCCACAAAGGACGTGCGACCCATGCCTCGCCGAGAGCTTCTCACCGATGAGCAACGAGCTCATCTTTTCGCATTTCCGCCGGATCGAGGTGAACTCATACGGTTAGCAACACTCACGAGCACCGATCTGGTTTTTATCCGACAGCATCGTCAGGTGATGAATCGCCTTGGTATTGCGGTACAAATGATCTATTTACGGCATCTCGGCAGAGCACTTGGCGCACGTGAACGCCCGTACGCTCCGCTTTTGGAGCTGCTGGCAGAACAGCTCTACATGGAGCCCAAGGACTGGAATGCTTATGCGGTGCGCGCCGCAACGCGCCGGGAGCATCTTACGGAATTATTCGCCTTACTCCAGATGGTTTCGTTCGAACGTAGTCATCAGCAAGAAATGGCTGAGTATTTGCTACCCGTCGCGCTGCAAACAACACAAGGTATTGTTCTCGCCCAAGCGCTTATTGCCGAATTGCGTAGACGGAAAATCGCCGTACCATCCATCGCGGTGCTTGAGCGTATATGCGCGACTGCGTCTACCCGCGCTCAGCGGCATATTCATCAGGTATTGATAGCACCACTCACCTCTGAACAACGAGTGAAATTAGATTCATTGCTCGAACTTCGAGGAGACACACCAATCAGCACGCTCACTTGGCTGCGGCGTCCGACCGGAAAGCCCAGCGCGAAATCAGTGCTCGCACACATTGAACGCCTCAGAGCAATTAATGAGCTCCAGATTCCATCAAGCGTTGCACGATCAGTTCCTCAACATCGACTCGTGAAGCTTGCTCGCGAAGGCATGCAAACGGCGGTCTATCAACTGGCGGAATACGAAAAAGAGCGGCGGCATGCGACCCTGACCGCCATTCTGCTTGATACAAGCGCAACGCTCATCGATGAAATACTCAATTTACATGACCGTATTCTTGGTTCGTTTTTTACCCGAGACAAGCATCAATTCGCGAAAAGGTTTTCTGATGATGGAAAATCGCTTAACGAAAAAGTCAGACTGTATGCAAAAGTCGGGTCAGCCATAATCAACGCGAAAGAACACGGTTATGATCCGTTTCAAGAAATTGAGCGAATCCTCTCATGGGATCATTTTATCGAGAGCTGTCCAGCGACAATTAGAAACGCCGGTTAACGACAATTAGAATTACCGGTATGAAGGGCTAGCTTGCTAGCCCTTCATCTCATGGCATCGTTCTCGAAGTGGGAAGGATGAAAACCGACGGTGAGGTCCGATTGTTACT
>CAIKPM010000018.1 GCA_903829325.1 uncultured bacterium | reverse complement strand
TGCCTGATCCCCGTCGCCTCGCCCGCCAGCACCGCCGCGCGCACAAACGCCGCCGCCACGCCGGCATGAAACTTCGCCGCAATCTCCGCCTTGCTCACGCCGCCGGCCACATCGCCCACCAGCGCATTCCACAGCGGCCCGGCGCCCATCCGCACCGGCACCCGAGCTTCCCGCCCATGAGATTGTCAACGGAATACTGACCAGATTTGGAACACAACCTTTTGGCGTTCCCAAACTGCCCATGGAACAACAAGAAAAGTATCTTACTCAACTGATCAGCACAGTACAGCAGGCATCGCAGCAAAACCCCATGCATATGCCTTATCAGAAAATCCTCTGGAAAATACTTGAGCTGCCGAATCCGTTGCAGTCCTCGATGTTTAGAGACCTCATAGAAGCGTTAATAACATATCCTCCTACACATCTAAGTACCCATGGCAGACAAAATGATGAACGGCTTCCAAAACCCTACATGCGTTGTTCTTTACTGGCTGAGGTAGGTGCTTATCTTGTCAGAGTAGCAATCCCACTACACCAAAAATCGCATCTCCTTGCGCTGATTTATGATCGACTACGCGTCGATTGCCCGATTCGCACCCTAGATCGACTCAATGATAACCTAACGTCCCCAGCAAACTTGGAGATATTTAAAAAGGCAAGCATCAAATACAAGAAGAGATGTGAAGCAAGTATCAGCAAAAATCGAATTGGTAAAAGCTGATGGAAATCGCCTTACGACTGACGCCTTACACGGTTGCGAGACGCTTGCTTTCTCGTTCCGCCTCGTATAGTTTATCGTACTCGCTAGCAGCCTCATCAAAGATAACTGCCGTTTCCCAAGCACTGAGCTGATTGTGCAATTGGTCTAATACATCAAGTGGATGATCAGCTTCTAGCTGTCGAGAAATTGATCCGAGAAGATCACGTTTGTGATCAGCCTCGAGATCCATCCCCACGATATTCCTTGCCTGCTCAGCAAGGAGCGCACAACGCATCAAGGGATCGGGATAGCTCGCCACCGCAGCGTGCAAATCGGTTACACTTGCCCGACGCATAGAAGCACTCACATCACTCAGCTTGTTGAGAATCATTCTATACGCACGATCAGTAGGAACATATCTGGCACAATCAGCGATCGCAGCAAGGATCTGAGCAAGATAGTCAGCTTGCCGCTCAACCGCAAATTTTGGGATATCGCCAAACTGCGTACCAATTCGCGCAAGCAAGCCGTGCACAATATTGACCACTTTATCGCCATCTGATTTCTTCATGACATAAAGATGATGATCTATATATAAGTCAGCCATCTTTTTGGGAACTTCTTGATCGTATGAAATCCTTAAAGGTAGGCTATCCCTAAGCGTCGCATGCATATTTCGTGCTGGCGCAATCTCAATCGCACGAATAATATTGTTAAGATGCGCGACAAGTGGCCGACGATCGATATTTTTCTCTTGTACCAGCTGAGTAGCAGCATATAGGTAAGATTCAAGGAACTCATACAAACTGTCGGAGCGCGTTGAACGCGCAACTGCGTTTAGCTGCTCTGCCGATGGCATTATTTCTTGCAATCTACTTAATCGAAATATTGCCGACTCAATACGGTGCAATATCATGAATTGCACGCTTCTTATATCAAGATTAACTAGTTGTTCTCTATGAAGCGCAGTCTCTCCAGTGGAAGATCCTTGCGAATTATGCGTTCGATCTATCATAGAATCGGCTGTTTTTTCTGAATCAGAGGCAATTTTTTCAAGTCGAGCAAGATAAATCATTAACCATTCTGGTGATTTATAGTCAAGATTTCCAGCAAGGGCCTCAATAGCATGAAATTCGTACGTTGGGTCATTAATAGCTGTCGCTCGTATAAAAAGCTTAGGATAAGCACGTTGCACGCGTTCTTCATTATAGTTGTTTGCATACCATTTGAAGGCAACGTTCTGAATAAGTCCAGATAGTACTGAGGACGGCAACGGATCTTGCTGGACAGTCAACAATTGCCGTGCGATTTCTGCAACGTCGCTCCCACCACGCCCTAAGTGCCGTGTAATCAAGCCCATCGTATCATCGTCTAATGCACGGACCGCACTGGAAGATGCGTGGTTATCTCGATTAGATGAGGTTCTGGCATGTGACGCTTCAGTAGGAGAGATCAGCGACGTTTCCTCGCATTCTTAGCTGCGGCAATCATCGCATTGATGTCATGACTATATTGCTGCCATGTTACTCGAGTGAATTGCTCCAATGCTAAACCGGCAGGGGAAAGCAAATCATCATCTTCTCCGGGGTGAAGACCTGTCGCAAGATACCGGTCAAATTCGACCTTGATCTCGTCTGGAGTTCGAGCGGCTTTGAGCTTTTGGCAGATTTGGTCATTATAAGATTCGGCAGCGTTTTTCTTGTCAGTAGCTGGCTTGTTTACTTGATTATTTTTCGCATGAAAATCCAACACTGAGGGCGGTGAGCCTGATCCTCCCAGATTGGCAAATGAGCCTGATCGTTCCATTATAGGAGGTCTAGGTGTACACGGTACTATATGCGACATTGCCTATTCACTTGTGAGCATGCGAGAGATTTCGCTGGAGCTGAACTTTCTTGTACGCTTGCTTGGTTGCCTTCGGAATGCCGACCGTCAATAACCATGATTCGACAGCTCGATCTCGAAGTCGAACAGGATGTTAGACAAGGTTCCGCCCCCCGGTCAATCTGCTCAGTCAGGTGCGGCTAGTGAGCAGCTAGTGGGACCGAGCAGCGCGCGCGAGCCGGATCTGTCGCGCACACATCCGAGCCATGGACCTCTGCAGAGTTCAGACCAGATTGGTCTTACCCGTGAGGTTCGGAGAAATAACCAGGACACACTCAATAAAGTTATTGACAGTAAGCTACCACGCGCAACCTCTCAGCATCAGCCACTAAGTGAGCCTTCCAAGCAAAACACCACGCAATCTTTGCTAGAAACTACTGCTACTTTTGAGCAAAATACCAACGCTCATGGTGCCCAAGCCCACAATGAACCCGCTAGCGCCCGAGGAACCTCTGGGCTTGACAAATACCCACAGAACAGACGCAGCCCCGATGCGCATGTAAAGACCGCTGCCAAGTCAGCGCGATCTGCCAGCGGATGGTTCCGCGGCAAAGAACCCTTGTGGATCAGTATGGCGCTTGCCGGCATCTTCCTCACCGCGGCCGGCGCCACGCTCATACATGTGCTTCATCGCAATCACCGCAACGCGGTATTAGCCGAGCAGCAAAAACAGCTCAACGACTGGCGCGCGGGGTGGCGCGAAGCCGCAGCCAAAGGGCAATTCCTGATCAAAGAAAGCAATTTTTCTGCGCAACTCCAACCGTATCCAACCATTGCGTAGAAGCGCAGACTAGCAGCCGTGCGAGGCTGCAGAGTTACTGATGTGATAGACACTGCGCCCGATTTGAAACTTACTCCAACAAGCTTAGGGGGAGTCACGAAACTATTTTCGAGTCGATCGATTGCATCGATACTATCCTGCGCTATATGTGTTGGGGGAATGTAGGAATGTCCCCTCCGGCCCCCTACACCACCGTCAGCAACACCCCACCAATCACGGCTGCTCCGGCGAGGAGCTGTTGTATGGTCAGCTCTTCTTTGAAAAAGCGGCGTCCGGCAATCGCGGCGATCGGCGCTTCGATAATCCCCACCGCCCGCACCGACGCCGCGGGTGTCATCGCTAACGCCAAAAACCACGCAGCAGACGCGCAGCTGCCGCAACATCCAGCGGCGAGTGACTGCCGCCACTGGATGATTACCGCAATTAATGCTTGGCGATCACATATGCCTAGCACCAAAGTCAAGGCAAGTGTTTGTATTGTTTGCACAACCGCCACGCTCGCTAACGCGCCAAAAATCGGATGAGCTGGTTCAAGGCTCAAACTCGCATGCCGAAACGCGTTGAGCGAGAGACCGAAAAACAAACCGGAAAGTAAACCAAAGCACCCACCGCTGAAAGAACGTGGCGCCTCACTCCGCTGCGACTGGAAGCTCAAAACAGCAAGACCGCAAGTGGTAATCACCACTCCTGACCACGCGCGCTGACTTAAAAAATCATGAAACACAAACGTGCCGATAATCGCAGCTAAAGGTAAGGAACTCTGCTGTAACGCCGTTCCAATCGCAAAGCCGGAGCGTTTCATGGCAAGCAAGAGGCATGCCGTTGCAAGCACCTGAGCGGCGGCCCCGATGAGCGCCGCAAACCAAAATGAGGTATTCCACGAGGGGTGCACATCGCGCATCAACCCCACGGCCAAAACGACGAACAACCACGAGAATGGTAGCCCGAACAAAAAGCGCACCAAGGTTGCACCCCAAGGTCCGCTCGAGCCCATCACGCTACGCTGCAAGGCATTGCGCGCCACTTGCAGCGTCGATGCAAGAACGACGCAGAGAATCCACATCGATCTGCTCTTAGCTCCTCAGCAAGATTCTACCGCTCTAGCGGAAGCTCGTGGCCAACCCTGCGCAGACGAGACTCCAGCCGTCCACCATCACAAAAAGTAGCAATTTACACGGTAGCGAAATAATCGGGGGGCTCAACATCATCATACCGAGCGACATGAGGATCGAAGCAACCGCCAAGTCAATCGCGAGAAAAGGTAAGTAGAGCGCAAAGCCGATCGTAAATGCTGCACGCAGCTCACCCACAACAAACGCCGGGATTAACGCGACCAACGGTACCGCTTCGCGTTTGCCTGGTTTCAAATGCCCCACACGCATGAATACCCGAATATCTTTTTGCCGAGTCTGACGCATCATAAAATCACGCAACGGCTCCAAGCCACGATCGACCAATTGACGTTGGGTAATTTTTCCATGAGCATACGGCGTCACCGCAACCGCAGACATCTTCTCGAGCGTGGGCGTCATAATCAGGAAGGTGAGAATCAACGCAAGCCCAGTCAACACGGTGTTCGGTGGTAACGACTGCGTGCCCATCGCTTGGCGAACAAGCGAAAATACAACAATAATGCGTACAAACGACGTCATCAGCACCAGCAAGAACGGCGCCAAACCGAGGATCGTCAGCCCAATAAGAATATTCAGCGGCGAATTAGCATGCGCTGATCCGGAGGCGAGCGTCAGGAGATCATCCACGCGATGCCTCGCTTTCATCAGAAGAACGATGCACATTCGGCACAGAACGACGCGGAGAATACGTGGGCGAATGCCGGTCTACCGGCCCAGAAACAGGATCATCCCGACGCCCCTCACGAGCACCATCGGAAGCGTCGTCTGGGAAATCATAACCGTCGGCAATCGATGATTCACGCCCTGGGGGGGCGGTGAAAATCACGGCATCGGACTCAGCCTCCTGCATCAATTCAGCGAACGAAGGTGCATGGACTTCACCAGTTGTGTGGACCGCAGTATGACGTGGCGCGGATAAGACTTTGGCTGGAATCATTTCGGTAATGCGAACCGCATAATGATTGTTCATCGCCAAGACTTCACCGCGGGCAATTTTTTGCTCATCGATATAAACATCGACACACCCATCGGGAGCGCGCTCGAGCTCAACTAAGCCACGTTGTTGCAGATCAAGGATTTCTTGTAAGGTCATTTTGACCGTGCCAAAATCAGCCCGGACACGAAAACCTACATCCAAGAGATTGTGCAAAGTCGCATGGGTTTTTGCTTGTGGTTTCATGCGCAATCACCGCAAGGCCGGGAGATGCTCTTGCTGGACAAAGAACGCTGGACGTCCCTCACACATACCACATGCCCCACTTGCAATTGTCGTCTGATCGATGCGTAAAAATGCCGGATCATCAAGACTCGTATCAAATTCAATAATACTGCCAACTCGTAGCGCAGCAATCTGCCCCGCCTTGAGAATCGCCGAGGCAAACTCCACGTTGGCGGTGACCGCAACGTCCCGCAAAGCATCTGGTGAGAGCGGTGGCCCCGGCGGCAAGGGTGGTTCTTCAGTCAGGCCCACCAGAATCGCGATTTCCATCGGACTGCCTAAGCGCAAAATAAAATGCGTCGTGCAAGCCATCACATCATCGATCGTCGCAACCGTCACCCCACTCTGTGACCCGGTAAAAGGCGTGCACAGGGTAGCGATTTCGCGCACCACACGTTCGATCAGGCGCTCTTCAATCACCGAAAGGCCAGCTTTCGAGGTTGGCGTTTTTTCACTAAACGCATACGCAGCTAAGCGATGCGCGTGTTCTTCGCTTAAGAGTAAAATCGCATTTCGTTCGCTCGCTTCAATCACAAATGCAATCGAACCACGAATCACCTCGGGATCAAAATCTATCGCTCCTTGGCGAGGTTCCGAGCCTTTTGCCCGCACCTCGCGACCGAAGAGCTCCGATAAACGCTGTGAGGTCGCTAGCGAAAACGCATCAATCCGCTCGCGCGCAATCGAAAGCCGCGGTTCAAAGATAACCCGGTGTACATCGGGATTCGTTTCCTCCGGATCACGAAAAACGCGCAGCTCTGCAATCACTTAATTAAATCCATCGCTTTCTTGACGTTGCTCTGACGAGCCGTTTCGAGCTGAATCATCGCATACATCGTTGTGTTCGCTTCACTCACCTGTAGCTTTGATGTCATATGATCGACACTGCCGACATCACGATAACCCGATTTCAGCACCGCAATCCCCCCCGTACCGGGTGGGCCCATCTCCAAAGGCACGATGCTGCTTGCCAAACCGCCATTGGTGACGACCGTTCCGCTCGCAAAACGAGCCAATGCCAGCTTGCCCAAAGGCGCAGTGGGCATCGTAACCGGTTCAGTGCTCGAAGCCTTGGCTCCAGCCATGAACGAGCGCGACATCGCCGCATCGGTTGCAGTGGTTGGTCCCCCGGTATAGCGCCCATTATCGTCAAAGGTTTGGTCGACGGCCAATGGCGGCGTACGATGTCCCGCAGTATCTGGCAGCGCAATCGCTGCTGAGCGGCTCGGGGCGGCATTGACATAACTAATCGTGCCGTCATTGGCGATGCGCACATTTCCATCTGGCACATCCGCGGGAACGGTGATTGGTGCGAGCGTGCCTTTTTCCATACCGTTGGGATAGCCTAAAACCGCACAGCCATTGCGATCGACTAAGCGCCCTTGCGTAATCCGAAAATCACCACCGCGTGAATACGAGTGTGAACCATCACCATTATCGATAACAAAATAGGTATTCTCGGGAGCCACCACTGAGAGTGGATCAAACGTTTTTACGCTACGCACTTGCCGCTGCAATACATCATGAAATGCAGGCTGGTATCCCGGAACGTTATACCCCAAAGCATCCTGCGCGCGTTGATTAAATGCATCAATAACGCGACCAATATCGGCATCAATCATGAAAGCACTTCTCCATACGTACGGCTTTGTACCTGAACACCCCGGGCAGCGAATGCGGTGCGTGTCGCACGCAACGCATCATCCATCACGGCCATCATCCGCGGATCACAAACTGCGGTGATGCGTAATTGCGTCGCATCGCGCTGCAACAACAGCCGCACCACGCCGCGACGCGAAATAATCGTAATCCGACCAGCGGAACGTCGAAAAACATCGGGCTGCGGCGGATGTACCGACGCGACTTTCTTGCTCGCCCGCCCGTAGCGTACACGATCGAGGTTGAGCAAGCGTTCACGTGAGGCCAGCATCCGATGCCCGGTTGTGCGTCCGCGCTCCATCACGCTCTGGCGCACTGCCCCAAAACCCTGCAGACGGTTTGCCCGTCCCGACTGGTCAAAGCGCATAGTTGGTTTCGCCGGAATCGTTCCGGTCAGTGTTTTTTGTGCTGGCGCCACCGCTTGGTGACGCGTAAGGCCCAATGCATCGAGCCAGGCTTGCGAAAGCGAGCTCACATTGGCAATTGGAACTACCATCGATGTCTTAGAAAGACCCGTTGGAGAAGCCACTTCACTCATAAGATCACACTATGCTAGAAAGAATCAAGAGAGATGTTGATTCCCTAAAATCATAGCAAATGATTGTCATCACTTCATATGAAGCAAATCGCTAATTCGCCTTCGTAAAAGCCTCTTGCGCTCGATACTGCTCATAGGAGGCCATGACATTGTTCACATAATTCTGCGTCTCCGCATAAGGAGGAATTCCCCCGTATTTTTGGACAGCTCCTGGTCCGGCATTATATCCTGCAACCGCCATCGGGATATTGCCGTGAAATTCGTCGAGTAGCCCACGTAAATATTTTGCACCACCGAAAATATTCTGCTCGGGATCATACGCATTACCCACGCCCAACCCAGCCGCAGTGCCTGGCATAAGCTGCATCAAACCCTCAGCGCCAACCGGCGAAGTCGCATTCGGTTGGAATCCGGATTCATTTTTGATCACGGCCTCAATCAAGGGCTGCTCAACACCAGTCGCCGCGGAAGCACGGGCGATCATGTCCTTGATTGCGCTCGGCGGAATCGCCACCGCGCCTTTCGTTGAGGAACCGTCGCGCCAACCTGCACCGCCGGCGGCAACATCCTGAGTCCGCTGGCGTTCAACCAAGGCCTGAAAATTGGAAGCGAGCGGTGCAACCGTCGGCGCCATATTGCCTCCATCGATCGCCGCGTACAATGCGTCAATACGGCGATCGACCGCCATCGCATCGGATTCAACACTCATAACACACTCGCGATCTGCCGCAGCATCTGAATACTCGTCCCAGGAAAGACCGGTTGGGGTGATTGTTTCAGGAAGGTTAAAATTTGCTCTTCCGCTGCAACTGCACGCTCAACGGTTGCATTATTCGGCGAGAAGCCAAGCTCGCGCATTTCCCGCGTACGCTCCAAACTCGCTAACGCTTCGCGCATTTTTGAAGCGGCATCTGCATGCTCACGTGACACAACTTCGTTCATCGTACGACTCACGCTCTTTAAAATTTCCAACGCCGGATAATGTCCCGCACGCGCCATACTTTCCGAAAGCACAATATGGCCATCGAGCAACGATTTCGCAGCTTCGCTCAAGGGATCGTTCTCATTCCCACCATCCGACAGCACCGTTGCAAACATGGTAATTGAGCCGTTGCCAAGGGTGCCCGCGCGCTCAACCAAGCGCGCGAGCTCGGCAAAAACACTCGGGGGAAAGCCGCCCCGCCCAACCGATTCGCCCGCAGCCACCGCGATTTCGCGCATCGCTGCCGCAAAACGCATGAGGCTATCGAGAATGACTAGCACGTTCAAGCCACGCCGACGCAGTTGTGACGCTTGCGCCATCGCTACATGAGCTGCCCGCGCGCGCTCCGCCGCCGAACAATCGCTCGGCGTACAGACAATCGTCGTACGGCCAGTAATTTTTTCCATCCACTCGGCGGCTTCACGGCCGCGTTCGCCGATCAAACCGACCACAATCGCATCGGCTTCGGCACCTTTAATGAGCATCGACAGCAGCGTCGATTTCCCGGCAGAAGGCGCGCCAAAAACCCCCATACGCGCACCCCGCCCAACGGTCAACAAGCCGTCGATCGCTTTAATGCCGGTCCAGAAAGGCTTAGTAATAGGACTACGTAGTGCTGGCGGAATCGGCGGTTCAACAATTGTGGTCAGTCGACCGTGAATCGGACCCAGATTATCGAGTGGACGCCCACCCGCATCGATCACCCGACCGAGCAACGAGATACCCAGCGGCAGCACTTCAACATCAGGATCGGTTTCCACCCGATCACCAATCGAAATACCTTCGAGACTCCCGTGGGGCATCACCGTGACATAACGAGAATCAATCGCAATCACCGTTGCTTGCACTTGTGTCCCGCGCGAAGACGTGATCATGACTCCACTGCCAATTGCTGCCATCGGCAACTTCACGCGAATTAATTCGCCCAATGTTGCGACAACGCGACCAACTCCTCGGACATCAAGAACGGTACTCATATTTTTTCCTACACTTGCACTTGTTGTTCGCGTAAAACAGCGGCAATACGCGTGCCTAGACGCAAATCCAATTCGCCGTCTTCTACTTCGAAAACCAGGTCACCATACGCAAGAGTTTCATCTGCTTTGACTGGCCCTTGAATCTGCTGAAGATCTTCCGGTGCGACGCGAATCATGATCGGCGCGTCTTCGAGCATGCGTGCGCGCATTTGCGCTACCAAAGCTGAAAGGTCAGCCGGCTCCGTCCTCAATTCACGACCAAGGACCGCAATCGCAAGCTCAGCCAGCATTTCTTCTGCTTTTCGTTCGTACGCTTCGGCCGCACGCGCTCTCAAGCGCATCACTTCGTTGATCGCCTCGCTCAAAATTTGCCCAACTTGGTTGCGCAACGGCTCAAACGAACCGTCGTACACCACGACATTACCAAACCGCGCTAATGGGGCGGGGGGGTCGGGTTCGCGGGGGGCCAATTGCTGTTGCTGTATTTGCTGTTGCAATTCTTGGTGACGATGCAACTGCTGAGCCATCATCTGCATTTGCTCTTGCATGTGCTGAATCTGCGCTTGGGCGTGGGGCGGGATTTCGGGAATAACGTCGATTTCGTCGTTATCGTTTGGCTCATCCTCGAAGAGCACTTGCTCGTCCGCCGTCGCTGGCGCACCAACTAATTCTTCATCCTCAGGATGCTCTTGATACTCACCGCTAACCGCATCATCAATTTCGATCACGCCCGGATGGTGACTCGGCTCCAACACCGATGTCGTTGAAGCAGAATGGCCACCGCCTAAGCCATTGCCGTCGCCAAACGTCCCCGGTGGAGCCGTCAGAATCGATTTAAGCGTAAAAAACTGCCTAGGCACGGGTTGGAACCTTCACGATGTCAACCAACACCGGCGCAACCGGTCGCGAGAGCCGCTCGGTGATGGCGCGACGCTCCGGTTCCGGATACAAATCAAGCACCGCAACTGCGGTTGAAGTCGGTAATTGACTAATCACAGCAGCCGCAACATGCGCGGGTTCGTTCGAAATCGTCCGCCAAATCGCGCCGACATCCACCCCTTGTTCAAGGGAGCGTGTTTGGCTGAGCAACTCGCGATTTGCGTTACGCCGCAAGATCGCCATAAGCGGCTGCATCAGCAGTAACAAGACGGCGATAATCGCCAAGCCCACAATCACGCCGGGCATCACCCGAGCCAGGAGGAGGACACTCTCCTGGTGCCCGAGCACAGGCGTCGCCGCGTGGTGGAACGTTAAAGGCGCAACGGTCAACATATCACCCCTCGCAGCACTTATGCCGGCTGCGGCGGCAACCAGTTCACGAATTTGAGGAATTTGCTCGACAACGGAATCGTCAACCATCACCGCAACCGACAGGCGCTCGATTCCACCCGGCGCGATCTCAGAGCGGGTCGCCACTCCCTGACTGCCGTGCTCCTCATTTGCATGAACTTTCGAGTACGCTCTATCCTTACCCGCCAAGCGCTCGTCTGTATAAACTCGGCGAATGGCGTTGCCCGTCAAAGGCACATTCTTGTATTGATATTCTTGCTTGCTGGTTTTATTGATATCAGCGTGTACACGCACAATCGAAACACCCGCACCCAAGGCATTGTCGAGCGCAGATTGGACCGTTCCCTCGATTTCTTTTTCAACACCACTGCCACCACTGACCGCAACAGGGCCATCGCCATCACCCAAGGTCGTGCCCCGTTCATCGATCACCGTGACGTGCTCCGGGCTTAAACCTGAAACGCCATTGGCGATAAAACGGCGAATTCCCCAAACCGCATCGTGGGTGAGTGTCCGCCCGGTTTCCATCGTCACACGAACGCTCGCGGTTGCATCGTGCGATTGATCGTCTGCGAAAAACGCTTCCTTCGCTGGTGCAATAATGACTCGAGCATCAGCAATCCCATCAACGCCGCGCAAACCCATCGCCAAATCATTCGCTAAGGCATCACGCGTTTGAATATCGAGCACCGACTGCGGGGTTAACGCGCCAACCTTTGCCAGTGCATCGGCTGAGGTCGTCAGTGTTTCGTGCGGAACGCCGACCATCGACAGACGGAGCAACAGATCATTCCGCTGACTGCGATCAACCAGAATATTATCGGTGGTAGCTGAAAAGGGAATCTGCCACTCAGCTAATTGGGCATCGACTTCACTCACTTGGTCCGCGGTTAAGGTTTTGGCAAAAAGCGGCATACGATTATCACGCAACAGGAAAATACTCGCCACGCCAGCCACGATAATAACTCCCAATCCAATGAGAATCATCAGCTTGACCTGTTGCGTTAACGAATTCCAACGCTCTAACAATGCCGCGTAATTCACGATCGTTATACCTGCATGTTCATGAGGGTAGTGATAGCTTGAACGGCCTTACTCGAAAAAGCCTCATCGATTTGCAAATAGGTATCAGCAATTTTTCTTTGCAGCATCATGCCCATCAAATCTCCGCTCCCATTCGCAAAGCTAGCATCAGCCTGCTGCGCCTTTTCCAAAGCTGGAGTCGTATTTTGGAAGGCCTTCACCAAGCCGGTAAAATCCGCAATACCGCGACCGGAAGCCTGACCATTCTGGCCTGAACTTGCATCGCCAAATCCAGCGCCATCGGGCAGATCGGGAAGATCAGGCAAGACACCATTCGTGCCAGTTCCTGGCAGCGTATTGAGAAGAGTAATCAGAGGAGCGCCCGGTAGAGACATATTATTATTGTCCTAAAGTGAGGGTTTTTTCCATAACGGACTTGCCGACATCAAACACCGATGCGTTTGATTCATAAGCCCGTTGTGCATTGAGCATGTCGACCATTTGGGTGATCGCATTATCATCAATATTAGTCTGTCGCACCCCCGTCATAGCCACGACACCGGACTGGCCAAGCTGCATCGAAGCCGCATGCGCCGCGCCGTTATCATCGTCGTCATCGTCACTAACCTCGGTGTCGTCATCTTCTTCATCGTTACTCGCAGCCTTGACCATCGCGGCAAACGGATTATCACTCAAGGAGTTCGGATTGACAGAAAAAACTGGCGCGTAGGCTTTCATCGGCTTATGGGGATCGCCCGTTTGAGCCAAGGCGATGTTATGCGCGGCAACATCGAGCGCACCGCGCTGAGCCTCCATCCCGCTCGCGGCATAACCCAGAATATCGAAATCGTTGCCAGAAACCGTATTGGTCGAAAAAATACTCATTTCTGAGTCACCGTTTTATATTCATCAAAGCGCGATTTCATCGCGGTAATCAACGCTTCCATAAATAAGCCGGCATGCGCGGCATCAGCCGCGGTAGCCTCCGCGCCAACTCCGACACCGGTTCCCGTCTGCGCCCGCGCAGAGGTTGCGGCCAGCCCAGCAAGATTGTCACGACCGCGTAACGCTGCGGAAAAAAGATCGTCAGACATAATACAGCCTCTCCTAGATTCCGCTAAATAAATCAGACATACGCGCTCGATCAGCCATCGCTTGAGGTGAGGTCAAATCAGTATGAAACATACCTTGATCCAATGCCGCAACATACGAAGAAATGTTATTCGAACCAACATCCTGCGGTGACAGCGCACTGTACAACGCTGTATTGGTCAAAGAGCCTAAGTCATCGTCCATTGAAGGCATATACGATTCCATGCCACTTGAAAGCGCTTCACCCGTAGCGTTGCTATAATCACTCAGTGATTGAAGAACTTGTCCTTGGAGCTCGTTAAAGTTCGATCCATCCGACAACGCTGGCTTTGCAGAAGCAAATGGGCCACTCGTATCAACTCCTGCCGAAAGGCCTCCTAAATATCCCACAAGCCACCTAACCGTTCTTTATAAGATCTGTCGCTGATTTTGTGAGACTATTCACCGCGCCTTGGATCGACAACATTAAGCTGTCTTGCTCTTCAGCCATAGTGGCAATAGTCGATGCGGTACGATTTTTCCGCGTATAATCTGACTGGACTTTCGCTAATTGCGCTTCTTGCTCTAAGGAAGCGATTTGGTCGCGTGAATTTTCAGCAGTTAACGCCTCCTGAGCTTGCTGCACTGCCGCCGCCTGTTGCATGGCGGCGGCATTACTAATGAGGCCACCGCCGCCACCGAACAAACCGCCACCACCCAAAAGGCCACCTAGAACTCCAAATAAACCCATACGAATTATGCCTACAATAAGTGAACAAGATAGGGAAATTGTCATCGCGCTATCGCGAATAAAGGAAGAATCGATAAAAGAGAGTCGCTAGAAGTCGAAGAGAAGCTTGCTGCGAGAAATATCTGAACTAAGAATAGCGCGTTTAGGGGTTAGGACGCAAGCCCCCCTTTCCAACTTCATTTCTCAAGACACAGCACCAAATATTCTGCGCACATTTCCCCAATTGCCCACATACCTTCGTTCCCTACAATAGGCCATATGGATGCTGTCTCAAGCCTTTTGCGCGAAGCCCTGGTGGTGGTCTCAGCCCTATCCTTCCCCGTGCTCATTACCGCAACGGTAGTCGGCACGCTGGTCGCGATTTTCCAGGCTGCGACGCAAATTCAAGAGCAAACCTTGGCAGCGTTACCAAAAATCTTTGCTGTGCTCATGATCATCACACTCTTCGGTCCTGCCGGAATGATGATGTGCGCGCATCTCTTTACCGATGCACTCAGTCAAATCCAAACGTTAGTTTCGACATGATGACATTAGAAAGCGAAGCATTAGTTTTCGCCCGCACTATTGGATTTGTCTTCAAAGCTCCTGGATTTTCGAATAAAGCCGTGCCAGCGGTGATCCGCGCTGCATTTGCCGCGGTGCTCACCGTGCTGATCGCTCCGAGCGTCCCGAGCGCGCCGCACGCTAAGCTTATCGCTGGCTTTGCATTTTTAGCAGTCGGGGAATTTGCGGTCGGCGCCACGATTGGCCTCGCCGCCGCCATCCTTTATAATGGCATCGACGCAGGGGCGCAAGCCCTCGATGATTTCGTCGGGATTCGCGGCATTAACCCAGCCGCAGGGCCAATGGCCGGCGTTGGTTTTGGACGCGTCTGGTCGTATGTCTTTACTACCGCATTTTTTATGTTCGGGGCATATGCCTTACCGCTGCAAGTGTTTGCTGACGGCTTGCGCCAGATCCCCCCGGGGACGATGTTTGATCCCAGCCAATGGAAAACGTTTGTCTACGCGTTTCCAACGCTTATTCTGCGTGCATCACTCATGGTTGCAGGACCAGCGTATCTTATCGGCATGATCGCACAATTCGGATTAGGTGCTGTTTCGCGCATTATTCCAAAATTTAACACGCAAAACATCTCGTTCGGCGTGACCTATGCAGTGGTGCTTTTGGTGACCATTACCACCTTACCCCTGGCAAGTTATTGGGCTGCGCATCCCTGGATTCCCACGCCCTTACCAGGCATCGCAGCTGGGCAAGGGCACTAGCACAATGGCTGAAGAAAAACCACATGAAGCTAGTCCAACGAAATTACGCAAAGCGCGTTCTGAAGGGAACGTTGCACGTTCGGGTGAGCTCAACGGAGCATTTAGCTTTTTAACTGCGTCGTTTTCGGTACTCGCAATCGTCCCGTTTATGGTGCCCTTGTTTGTCGATTGGTTTCGTGCGGCGGCCAGTGGCGTGCCACTCCAATTGATGTTTTTTGTACGACTGGGCATAATGGTTGCGCTCCCGATGCTCGCATCGGGCGTGACTGGCGGCTTCATCGGGATTGTGCAAACTCAAGGCCCGACATTTAAGCCGCTCAAACTCGATTTCAAGAAACTCATGCCCAATCAAGGGCTCAAGAAAATGTTTAGCCGCGAATCAATCGTCAACGCGGCACGTGCATTCTTCTCAGCGGCGATAGCGGTAGCATCGATCCGCTCGATTTTCGCCGAGGTCTTCTCGCGCGGGATCATCAGCACCGATCCTATGGGACTAGCAATTATCGCAAAAGATGCGATTATCCATATTGTGGGTGTATTATTTGGTGTAGGCCTCGTGTTTGGATTTTTCGACTTTATCATTACGCATAGTCGCTGGAAAAAGGGTCTAAAAATGACCCATGACGAATTAAAGCGAGATTCAAAAGAAAACTACGGCGATCCCCAAATTAAAGGTAAGCGCAAACAATTTCATCGTTCAATGTTACGTGGTTCACCCGCTAAAGTAGCCGATGCCACGATGGTCGTCACAAATCCGACGCACTTCGCGATTGCACTTGAATATCGCCCCCCAACAGTACCAATCCCTCGCCTACTGTGCAGAGCGGCTGATGAGATGGCTTTTGAGGTGCGACGCATGGCTGAATTACACAATGTTCCTATTATCGAAAACGTCGCACTAGCTCGCACCCTGTTTGCTCGTGGCAAACCCGGCAAAGAAATACCTGAAGACACCTACCTCGCCGTTGCCGAAATCGTTGCGGCCTTGCAACGGGATGCTGCCGAAGAACAAATTTCTCAATATGCCAAAGCTGCTTAAGAGGTTGCGCGATGCAAGGGGATGCCGACCATGAATGAAACAAAATCAGATCAACGAATCCCAACGTATATTTTCGCCGGCATCGTGCTCAGTATCGTCGGGATTTTGGTCGTTCCCTTGCCACCGATGGTGTTGGACGCGCTGCTTGCGCTCAACATGATGTTCGCCGCACTGGTTATTTTAATCAGTATTACGATTACCAATCCGCTCGAATTCGCGGCGTTCGCCCCCGCCTTGCTAATCGCAACTCTCTTTCGTCTCTCACTCGACGTCTCCGCGACCAGGCTCATCCTGACCCAAGGACACATCCCCGGTGGAGTCGGCGAAGTGATTCCCGCCTTTGGTAATTTCGTGGTCCGCGGCAATTTGGTCGTCGGCCTGATTATTTTTGCCATCTTGATTACCATCCAGTTTATTGTTATCGCAAGCGGTAGTGCGCGCGTCGCTGAAGTCGCGGCTCGTTTCACACTTGACGCTATGCCTGGTAAACAGATGGCGATCGATGCAGAAATGCACGCAGGCATGCTCACCCAAGAGCAGGCGAAGAAAAAGCGCGCAGAAGTTCAAAAAGAATCAGAATTTTTCGGCGCGATGGATGGTGCTGGAAAATTCGTCAAAGGCGACGCAACCGCAGCACTGATCATCGTCGTACTCAATTTAATCGGTGGCGTCATCATCGGCGTCGTCTTCCATGGCATGGATGCCGGCCAAGCACTCAACACCTTCGCACTCCTCAGCATCGGTAACGCGCTCGTCACCACCTTACCCGCCTTCTTGCTCTCGACATCGATGGGCCTCATGGTCACCCGGGTTGCTTCGAGCGGTTCGCTGGGTTTTGAACTTGGCACACAATTAATCGAGCGCCCGGATGTACTGCGTGTGAGCGGAATCTTCGCACTCCTCCTCGCTTGCATACCGGCGCTGCCGCGTCCCGTGTTCATTATTCTCGGTGCGTGCGCACTCTTGGCGGCGCAATTTACCGCGAAGAAAAAAGTCGAGCTGGATCAACAACAAGCCGCACAGTACGAATCACAACGCAAAGCCCAAGAACGCCGGCCAGAAGCGTCGTTTTCCCAGGTTGGGGTTGAAGCAATCACCGTCGCGCTTGGGCCAGATATCGCCATCGAAATGCTCTGCGCAGAAAATTCCGAGCAAGTACTCGACCGTTTTAATGACGTGCGGCGTGAGATCGCCCGCGAAACTGGTATTGTGCTACCGGGCATTCATCTGCGCGATGATATTTATCTCGAACCGTACGGATACGTGATTCAGGTACGCGACGAAATCGCTGGCAAAGGTTCACTGCAAAGCGGGAAGGTGCTCGCGCTTGGCAACGAACAAGTCCTACGCCAACTTGTCGGTGACGATACCCGCGAGCCGGTGTATGGCTTAGCAGCGAAATGGATTCCTCAAGAAGACTTAAAGCACGCGCGCAATATCGGCGCGATGGTCTTTGATCCTCTCTCGGTGCTCGCCTCGCATGTTGGACAGGTTGCGCGCGATCATCTCTCGACGCTTTTCGGGCGGCAAGAATTCAACGCGCTAGTCGAGCATTTGCGTAGCAAAGTCCCCGCGCTCATGAAAGAAGTCGGCACCGAAGCTTTGCCTCTGGGTGCGGCGCACAAAGCCTTTACCTTGCTTTTACGCGAATCGATCTGGCCGCGTGATCCCGTCACGACGCTGGAAGCGATGCTCGATGCAGGCGAAACGAGCCTTGATCCAGGCGACTTGGCTGAAGCTGCTCGGAAAAAATTGGTTCCCGCTCAATTACGCCGTAAGAAATTGCGCTCGTTACAAATTGCGATGCTCGACCCTGAATTTGAGGCTGAAGTGACTGCATCGTGGAGCGGCGGTTCTTCGCTGCCTGATCCGCGGATTGCGATGCATCTGCGTGAACAGCTCGAAAAATTCGTTAAATCGATGCCCGCCAACCAAGCGTTCGTGCTCTGCACCGCTCCGCTGCGGCGTGCGCTCGCTGAGCTCGCGATGCGTTCCGGCATCAAAGCGACGATCTACGCCTTCAACGAAATCCCAACCGAAATGGATGTCCGTCCGGTCTCGGTCATCGGTCCGCCTGCGAATCAGCGCCGCGAACCCGCCGCCTCGTAGCCAGGGGGAGCGCTTGCTTGAGAGGGAACTGAACGCGAGTGGATTGGCTTCGATTTGATGAGCTTGAACGCTCGTATGGTGCGCGCACAATTTTTGAGGGACTCTCGGGAGTCTTACGCGATGGACAAAAGGTTGGCTTAGTTGGGCCGAATGGGGCGGGTAAGTCTTCCCTGATTCGCACCCTCGTCGGGATAGAATCGCCTGATAGCGGCAAAGTTTTGCGTGCGCGCAATGCCACCTTAGGATACTTGGGGCAAGCCGCAAGCTCGCAACAGCAGGCAACGTTGCGCGAGATCCTCTCTCGAGGCTTCGAACGCATGCACCAGGCTGAAGCGCATTTACGCAAGCTCGAGGAGGAGCTCACGGCCGCTTTTGAGAGCGGAGACCCAGCGCGCGAGACCGCGGCGATGGAAGCCTATGGTGAGGCCCGCGAAGCCTTTGACCGTCATGGTGGAGAAGATCTCGAGCGAAAAATGCGTTCGTTGCTCACCATGTTCGGCTTTGCCGAGGAAGATTTGGATCGCGACGCCAGCATGTTTTCCGGCGGTCAACGGACCCGTGTCGCCCTCGCCCGTATGCTCATCGATGAACCAGATTATTTTGTGCTGGATGAACCGACAAATCACTTAGATCTGGAAACGGTGCGCTGGCTCGAAGATTTTCTGCGTGACGATCCCCGCGCGCTGATTGTGGTTTCGCACGATCGGTATTTTCTCGATCGAGTTGCCAATGAAATCTGGGAGCTCGATGGTGGCGTACTCAACCGCTACGATGTTGGCCCGGGCGCCGCTTATTCCGCGTACATTACCGAAAAAGCCGAACGAGCCGCACTGGCTGCGCGCGAATACGAAAATTTCCTCAGCGAAAAGCGACGCCGCGAAGAAGTAATTGCAGAGCTCAAAACCCATGGTTCGCACAATTACTCACATGTTCGTAGTCGAGAAAAACAATTTGCCAAAATAAATCAAGTTGCCGCTCCGAAAACCTCACAACAACAAATTTCGGTGAAACTATCCTCGACCCGACGCGCGACCAATGGCCTCGCGCTTCACGTCAAGAATCTGGAAAAAACCTTCGAGAAGCCGCTCTTTTCGAACCTCAGTTTCCAAATTGTGCGTGGGGAACGACTCGCAATCGTTGGACCAAACGGTGCCGGTAAATCGACGCTGTTGCACATTCTCAACGGGACGCTCACCCCTGATCACGGCCATGTCGAAATTATGGAGGGCGTGCGCACCGCCAACTTCTCTCAAGATGCAGCCGATCAGCTCCCCGCAGGGCTCACTGCCGTTGATGCCGTGCTACAAGGCTCGCACATCAACGAAGAAATGGCACGCGCCTTACTCGGGCGACTCGGCTTAAGCGGTGAAGCCGGCGACAAACCCGTCGAAGCATTTTCTGGTGGTGAGCGCCGGCGGATTATGCTCGCCCGCCTCATGGCGCAAGACGCAGACTGCCTCTTTCTCGATGAGCCAACCAATGATCTCGATATACCTAGTCGGGAAGCACTCGAAGAAGTGCTGGCATCGTACGGCGGTGCAGTTGTGGTCATATCGCACGACCGCTATCTCTTGCAGCGCCTTGCCGGAAAGGTACTCTGGCTGCGCGACGGTCAGGCCACCTTGCTCGATCAAGGCTACGACGCCTTCGAAAAAGCCCAACATGCAAGCCTCAACGCAGCACCAGCCGAGCCCGTGCCACAAGCCAAAGTCGCTCCACCAGCAGCAGCACCGCAAACCCGCGAGCAAAAAGACCGGATGAAAGCCGTTGCAAATTGCGAGCGAGAGATTGCAAAGCTCGACGCAAAAAAAGCTGAGCTTTCAGCGGCTTTCGCCGATCCAAACATCTATCAAGACCCCGAACGTTACGCGAGCCTCAAAAATGCATTTAGCACCTTGGAAACAGCACTCGCGCAAGCATACGAAAACTGGGAACGCCTTAGCTCGTCATAGCAGATGCGATTTCGCGCGTTCGAAATTTCGCTGGAGCGCCCGGAAGAATTCATCGCGTTGGTGCTGCGCCGATGCACTATCGTAACGCTCCACCGGCACGTAGCGAGGATGGGGTGTTTGCGCAGTATTCGAAACAGACGCATGCGGTTGACGACGAAAATGCTGCACGAGTTCTTCTTCTGAAAACTCAAAATAGGCATTCTCTACGTACGCCGATTTCCAGAAGAGTGAACGACGATGCAGAATCGTCGCTAACGGCGTGGTGTTTGGATTCATCAACCTTTCTGCGCGGACAAAGGGCTCTTCAAAGCAATGCATCCGTTTATCTTCATCGTACGGCATAAGAAAGCCATCGTCTGCAAAAGAAGCCCGATCACTAAACGCTACGTCGACTTGCGCCTGATCGATACAATAGAGTAAACGCTCAAGATGATACGGTAAAATAACTTGACCTTCGGCAAGATATGTCACGAATTGTCCACGACTCAGATGTAACGCAGCCTGACGTGCCAGCGCAAACGTCGGCACCATCGAAGCGCGATAATAACGCAACCGCGAGCCCAGAGCATGGCTCTTGAGCCAACCCTCAATGCCCCAGCCATCGCCGTGCATGACAATGACTTCAAAGTCTTGCCAACGTTGCTGGCTCAAAGCGTCGAGTGTTTTTTTCAAAAGCGGTAAGTAGCCATCGGTTGTGACAATCACCGAAACGCGCGGACGTTCTGCCGGCCAAACGGTTGGCGTGTTCGCAAATTCGTTAAGCCGTTGCATGATCACGAGCAGTCGTTCTCTCCAGCTTGCTTCCATAGGCGCACCTTTGACCGCTTCACAATTGCGCAATTCGGAGGCAAGCACGTCGTGCAGGCGTCGCTCACAACCTTCCAGACGCCAAGCATACTCTGCACGCACACATTTCTCAAGATAAATCACTTTATCGCGTAAATATCCCTCGCTTTGCTGCCATGATCCGATACTATACCGCTTACCATGCTCGCGATAGCCGGCAACGATTTCGGGGACATAAGCAGCTCGATAGCCCGCGAGCTCTATTCGCGCACAAAAATCGACATCGAACGCACTGACGATTTCTTCATCCAAATATCCCAGTGCTTCAAACACTCGCTTGGGAATCAACATCGCGTGGAATGCGTGATAGAAATTCGAGACAATATTAGCCAAATCGTCACGACCGCTATACCCAATCTGCATGGCACCGCTATAGCAACGTGCGCGGACGGGTTGCGCTTGCGCATCCAAATGTGCGACAGCAGCGTAGACCACATCAACAGGATCATTCACATCCAGCATACGGCTGACGAGTTGACTCACATGATGAGGAAAGACGACATCATCTGCAGAGAGCAGCACAATACATTCACCCCGCGCCATTCTCACGGCTGCGTTGTGATTACCAACCATCCCAATATTGCTCGTATTGCGTGCTAAAATTACCCGTGGGTTCTCAGCATATTTGGCAATACGCTCCCAGGTGTCATCAGTCGAACAATTATCGACAACCACAACTTCGACATGGGGATACGTTTGCGCTAGAGCGCTATCGATCGCCTCAGTAATATACTGGCCATAATTGTAGGAAGTGATGCAGATAGACACGAGTGGCGCTTCACCGTGTACGCTCATGCGTAATGCTCCTCGTTAGAATAGGAAACGGGTTACCTTTCGAGATCTTCGGACAAGAAGCCGAAAACATGAGCCTTCAGCTTCTTGCCACAACACAGTAAAGTTTTAGCTTCGACTGCCGATAGTCAGAGAAAGCAACGAGCATAACGCCGTTGCTCCCCACTGCCAACCTTGGATGACGAGGCATATACACACCATGTCTATCGAGACTTTCGATCAACGTTTTAAACGACTGACCAGCGATATGCTGATGATCGATCTCTGCCGCATGCTCGGCATCGAGATCCGTCAACTCATGAAAATTCGCTCGGGTGTTCGCGTTGATCTGGATATGACTGCATTGCGCAAGCTGTGCATGGAGCAAGGCCTCGATTTCAGTAGTTTCATCCGTGGTTATAACGAGCCGTGGTCAAGCGAGCTGACCCCAACCGAAGTTATTACCTCCGACACACCGAAAACAATCCCCAGCCCCAGTGGACGGCCCCTTTTCCGAGCAGATGGATCACGCATCCCGACGCCACCGGTCAAAGCCACAACCCCGCCTCCAGCGGTACCGAAGACGCCAGCGCCAGTCGCTGCTGCGGCTCCGAGCGCGAGCGTCAAACCAACGCCCCCAATCGAAACCGTCCGTTCAGAACAAGCACCAGCGGCCGTTACAAAGCCAGTGAGTGCACCAGTCACAAAAAATCTCCAGGTCAGCTTCCGCCCTGGCAAGAGTGCGCCGCCACCAACCGTACCAGAAAAATACGAAGCGGCACCCGAAGACGATTTTTTTGAACAAGAGCTCTCGCGACCAAGCCTAGCGACTCGCTTGCGCAACGTCGTCACATCGGTGTTCCGTCGTAACGATGAGACGAGCGAAGAACAGGAACTGTACAGCGGGGTCACTCCTGCCCGAGTGCTGACTTCTCCCGCGGGTTCCAATGACGGCAATACGCTGCTCGAACAAGAGCAAGCCCAAGAAATCCGCCAACTAGCCTCAGAAGTCTCCGACCTCCGCCGCGAGATGAATTCCCTCAAATCCAGCATGCGCCAACTGCTGGCAAAATAGGCCCGCAGCAGCAGCGCCAGCCAGCTTGCAATCTAACGGCGTTAGGTTTATCATAACCTGGTGCCGATTATTATTCGGGTCCGGGGTTTTGATGTCAGGGTTATCCCTGGAGATCACGAGCCTGCTCATGTACATGTTTACCACAATGGATCAAGCATGAAAATTGGACTTTGTCCACTAGAGGTAATCGAGCTCGTAGGTCGTCCAAGTAGGTCCGAAGTGCGACAAGCACGGCGCATTGTCGCGCAGCATTTGGCCGCCTGCTTGGCAGCGTTTGAGGAGTATGGAGCATGAACCCCTATCATGAGCCTTCTGATCTTGAGCTCGATGCAGAGATTGCCCGGGCACAACATCGTGGTAAGACAATGCAGCCTCTCTACGCACGCGAATTGCATTATCATGAGTATGAAGATGCATTTTTTCTGCGTCTGTTCTCGGGTGTTACAGTAACTGTACCACGGATGTTAATTCCACGCTTTAGCTCCTTATCAACAACAGAACTGCGTATGGCCCATCTTACTCCAGGTGGGAGCGCCATTGTTGTCAACGATGCCGTGGATTATTCCGTACCTGGGATTCTCCGGATTATATCTGGCATTGCAGAACAACGACGTATAGCCGGTAGCATTAGAAGTGAGAAAAAAACTGCCGCGGTCAGGGAAAATGGCCGTAAAGGTGGGCGTCCGCGCAAAACTCCCGCTTGACTCAGCATGGAGGTTGAATAGGACATTTTCCTCGGACTGCCCCCTCAAAAAACCCGGCTTGAGAGCTTGACGGACAACAGCCATCCGATTAGACTAACATCAGGCGAAAGATTCTTTCACGCCTATTCATTTTTTTCTGCTAGAGTGTTTCTTAACACTCGCTTTTCGTGTGCACGCAAAACGTGCGTTGGAGGCTATGGCTCCACGTTTACGCCCATATCAGCTTGAGGCGCAAAGTGCTATTGTTGCGGCACGCGAGCGCGGAACGCGACGACAGCTTGTTTCGCTTGCGACCGGCCTCGGTAAGACTGTGGTCATTGCCACGTTACCGACCCTCCTCAAAGTGCGACCGAACGACGTCACGCTCGTGATTGCCCACCGCGATGAGCTCATACAGCAAATCGCAGAAAAAATGGCCGCAGCTAACCCCGATGCGCGCATCGGCATCGAAAAAGCTGGCCGTCGCGCCGGCGAAGACTGCTCGATCGTCGTCGCAACCGTCCAAACCCTCGCCGGGAAACGGCTTGAGGAGTTTATCGCACGTTTTTCTCGTCGCATTTCCCTCTTCATTATTGACGAAGCCCACCACGCAGCAGCGCCAACATATCGGGCAATCGTCGACACCATCCTCGACGCTCGGCCCGACGCCACCATCATTGGCTTCACCGCTACCCCCAACCGAGGCGACGGCGTCCGCTTAGTCGATGTGTTCCACGAAATCGTCTACTCGATGGAAGCCCGTGCCGCCATCGATGCGGGGTATCTGGTCCCGGTGCGCAGCTTCGCCATCGCCACCCGCACTAATCTCGACGATGTCGCGTCACGCGCGGGTGATTTTGTCATCGGCCAGCTAGCCCAGGCCGTCAATACCGCTGAACGCAACGCCCGCATCGTTGATGCCTATCGACGGCATACCCCGAACGCCAAGGCTCTCGTCTTCACCGCATCGGTCGAACACGCACGCGACGTCGCCGACACCTTCGTCGCGGCAGGGGTAGAGGCAGCCTTCGCCAGCGGTGAAACCAACCAAGAAGAACGCGAGCGGATCATCCAAGATTTCCGGGCTGACCGTATCAAAGTCTTGGTCAATTGCGGCTTGTATCTCGAAGGCTTTGACGTTCCCTCGATCGAGGTCGTGATCAATGCGCGACCAACCAAGAGCACGACCCTCTACACCCAGATTACCGGCCGAGGCCTCCGCCCGGTTGATGAGATCGCCAACCCTCTCTCGCAGATTCCCAACGCTGTCCAACGCTGTCAGCTCATTGCCGAAAGCACGAAGCCGTACGCAATCGTCCTGGACCTTGTCGATCAAGCGCATCGCCACGCGCTGGTGACGCTGCCCACCCTCTGGGGCCTGCCACTGCAAATCGATGCACAAGGCCGCCCCGTTTCTCAAGTGGCCGCGCGCTACGAAGAGCTGTGTAAGCGAGATCCTAAACTCGCGGCTCGCGTACGGACCTTCGAAGATATCGAAACGGCGCTCGTCGCTCTCGATGAGCGCGCCGCGCCACACGACAATATCCCCCCCGGAGTTTGGCACCCGATTACTCCCGAGCACTGGCGCCTGCAACGCCCGGCAGAACTCACCGCTCGCGACCGTTCGGGCAAGATCCTCACAGATCTGGGCCCAAAATACGATGCATTACTCTCCGAAGCACGACGCATCGCACCTAAGGAAGACGCGAACGCCTTCGCCCGCCGTATGCTCGAGGCGATGTACAATGTCGACGCAAAAACGATCTTTAATGAAGCAATCCGGGTGGATATCACCCGGCGCGGCACCATGTTTGTGGCCGCCCTCACCGTAGGAAAACAGCCTGCACGCGATATCGCCGCTGCGCCTGAGCTGGTCAGAGTAATTGCTGAAGCCGATCGACGTCTAGAGTCAGGCGTGTTCTTCGCCGCCAACCAAAACGAACCAACGCGTCGTACGCCTCTGCATCATACGCAGAGTGTCAGGCGTAAAAACAATGCACCCAAAACGCCCGCTGTAGGCAAACCAGCAAAAGTGATGGCAGCCTCGCGCCACCATCACTAAGCTAGTTCGTTTTTAGTCTTCCGGCTCTTCGTTCAGCACTCGTTCGATCGCCGTCGCAACCGTTTCGAGGCCCTGTCCACCGGCTTTAAAATGCCGCATCTCATGTGCTCGATTGAACACATAGAACGCCGGCACAAACTGGTTTTCAAAGCGCTCGACCAAAATATGAGCATTATCAACGGCGCAAGGTTGGGTGATCTGCATCGCATCACGCGCGTCTGCTTCAACCTTGGCGACGTCAAGCTCATCTTCAGAACGAGGCTGGTGGATCGCGATCACCGCCAACCCTTGGGGGCCGTAGGTGTCGCGCCACTGCGCCACAGTCGCTGCAGTGTCATGGCAGAGATAACAACTCAGCGACCAAAAATGGACCAAGACCGGCTTCCCGGCAAGATCAGCGGCGGACGGTTCGCCGTTTAGCCATGTTTCAACTCCGTCGAAGGCCGGTAACGGCGAACGCATCCGCATCGGCATTAAACCTTCAGCAGCTCTTTGCCGGGCTTCCAATCGGCTGCACACAGGCCGCCGGTTTGCAAGGCTTGTAAGACGCGCAGAGTCTCGTCGACGCTACGTCCCACGTTATCAGCGGTCACCGTCGAATAGCGCAATACGCCTTCCGGATCGATGATGAACAGTCCACGTTGCGCCACACCAGAAATCTCATCGAGCACGCCGTAAGCACGCGCGACTTCCTTGGTATAGTCAGCAACTAAGGGATATTTGAGGCCACTGATGCCGTTTTTATCGCGGGGGGTGTTGATCCAAGCATAATGACTGAACACCGAATCGCACGAAGCACCGACAACATCCGCACCGAGCGCGGTAAAGTCTTCATAGCGATCGGAAAGTGCCAGAATTTCCGTTGGGCAAACAAACGTGAAATCAAGCGGGTAAAAGAAAAAGACGAGCCATTTGCCTTTGTAATCACTAAGGCTCAGCTCTTTGCCAAGATCACGAACGCTCGTGGCGTTCTTGGTGCTCTTCAGGCGAAAATCTGGGGCAGAGCGAGCGACTTGAGCTAACATCAAGTATGCATCCTTTCAAACCGAGCAAAAAGTGAAAACGATTATCACTTTGCCCAGCCTAACATATCAACATAGCCCGGTCAAGGACAAAACAAGCTTGAGAATACGCTCTAATAACGCTTCTGGCGCGGCGACCCTCTAAGGCACGGCGGGCTCAGGCGCTGGGACGTTTTTGGGCGCTAGCCAGACGTACATGATCGGTACCAACAAGAGGGTCAGGACGAGCGAGCTCAGTACGCCACCAATGACCACGATGCCAAGACTTGCACGCTGTTGCGAGCCGGGTTCAAGCGCTAACGCTAGCGGCAGATTGCCAGCGATAACCGAGATGCTGGTCATGATAATTGGACGAAATCGAGTAAACGCACTCTCTCGGATTGCCGCAAGCGAATCGCGGCCACGCGTGCACAACGTGTTCGCGTAATCGACCAATAAAATCCCATTTTTGGTGGCGATACCCACGAGCAAAATCGTACCAATTAAGGAAAAGAGATTTAAGGTCTGATGGGTCAGCACCAATGCACCGAGGGCTCCCACCGCAGCCACCGGCACCGCAAAAAGAATAATAAACGGCGAGCGGTAGCTATTATACAGAGCAACCATCAGCAAAAACACCAAGACGACTGAAAAGAGCAATGAGGTTCCCAACCCCACCAAGGTTTGGCGCATGAAATCTTGCTGGCCCAACGGCGCGGGCGCAACCGTGATCGTGGCTGGTAAATGAAGCTGCCCAATTGCTTTCACAAACGCGGCTTGTACCCGCGAAAGCGAAGCCCCCGGCAAGACATTCGCATCGACATGAATCACCGTATGCCGATCAGTGCGAGTAATTAATGGCGCCGTCGGAGTTGAATCAAAGCGAGCAATATCACCAAGATGGATGATTGCACCATCACGAGTCCGCAGCGGCACCGCGCGCAGTGAATCAAGACTGTGCTGAGCGTCTAGCGGATAGATCACCTGGACTTGCTCTAGCCCCTGCGCAGTCTCAAACTGCGTCGCTACATCACCGCCAAATGCGGCGCCCGCCGCTATAGCTGCGGCACCCAAATCCATATTGAGTGCTTGCGCCTTTTCTCGATCAAACTGCACCGACAGCTCAGGCGCTAAATCGGTCCCCGAGCTATTCACGCTCGTCGCTCCTGGAATATGCTTTAAAAGATTGAGGAGTTGTTGAGCCGCATGTGTTGGATCGCCACCACTCAAATCGGATACGAGAAAATCAATCGGCTGGGTATTTCCACCGGTGGTACCAGTGGATGGTACGACAACCACGCTTGCATCAGGTACGGTTGATTGCGCGAGAACATGCAATTTACTCACCCAATCGGTGGTCGAATAGCGTCGTGCATCTTTGAGAAAAATGGTGATTTGGGCGACATTCCCTTGTAAGACATAGCCGCCGAATGCAGCAGAGTAACCACCCGCAGTCGTGGCTTCTGCTGCAACATCCCCCTGTTGCCGCACGTGGTCTTCGAGCCGATAAACACCGGTACGCACCGTGGCAAGCGGAGTACCGATCGGATACGTCAACTGAATATAAATCTGCCCGCGATCGGTTGGTGGTACGAATTCTTCACCAACCACGCCTAAGGGGACGAGCGCGATTGCGCCCACGCAGGTGATCGCACAAAACGCCGTCACGGTTATGCCATGCCGCAAAGCCCACGGCAAAACACGCTCAGCGTACCAATCACGCAACCCATCAAACCCTCGCGAGAACGCATCGATCACTCGCGGCGGCTTCCAATGCGAACGCAGCGCCCACAACCCCGCCAGTGTAGGCGTGACGGTAAAGGAAACAAACAACGAAGTCAGCGTTGAGATGACAACCACAATCGCAAATTCGTTGAGATTGCGTCCCACTTGGCCTTGGACAAAAGCGATTGGGAAAAACACCACCACATCGACAAGCGTAATAACCACAGCTGCCGCGCCAATTTCTTCGCGACCTTCAATGGCCGCCTGTTCGGGCGTCGCCTGCAATTCCGTAAAATGGCGCTCAATATTTTCCAACACGACGGTTGAATCATCAACCAAAATACCAATTACCAGCGACATGCCCAGAAGCGAAATCGTGTCGATCGTGTACGACATGAGCTGCATCACCGTAATCGCGATTGCCAGTGAAGTCGGGATTGCGACACACACCACCAACGCATTGCGCCACGAGCGCAGAAAAAAGATCATCACCAGTGCTGTCAGCGCAATGCCTTCCAGTATCGTGCGGGTGACGAGCTCAATCTGCTGCTGGGTGAACCGCGATTGGGTATTCACCAGAGCAAATTCAACTTGCGGAAATTGCTTGCGTAAGCGGGGCAGTGCGTTGATCACCGCGTCGGAAGCATCAACTTCGCTCGCTTGTGCAGCTTTTTGCACTTGCACATACAGGCCAAGCGTACCATTGATGCGCGCATATTGCCGCCGCGGCTCAACCGCATCAACGGTCGTCGCCAGGTCAGCGATGCGGTAATGTGCGGTACTCGCAGTCCACAGATCGACGGCCCCCGACAAACCGTTGACACCTGATCCCGGCAAGCCCGAGTTCGCGGCGACGGTCGTGCTCGGCACCACCGAGAGATTTTTCAGGCTCTCCAAACCTTGGACATCGCCACGGACATCGACACTCGTTTCACGATTGGGCTCATAGATGATACCGCCAGGCACACGCTGGTTGTCATTGCTCACCGTCGTGATAATGTCGCTCAAGGTCAAGCCAGAAGCAGCCAAGATTGCAGGATTGACCGTCACCTCATAGGCTGGCGTAACATCTCCACCCACCGTCGCATATGAAATTCCGGGCAATTGCTCGAGCTGTGGCACAACCACGTTATCGACCGCAAGCGAGAGTTGCCCCGGCGTTAGCGTCTTCGAGAAAAGTCCGAGAGTCACAACCGTCGACTCACTCGGATCACGAATCCCGACCGTCGGTGGAGTAATATTGGTGGGCAACTGTTTTGCGGCAGCCTGAACAGCTTTTTGCGTCAACGCTAAATCAGTCGCCACGCTCGAAGTCAGATGAAAGATCGCGGTCAACGTTGCTTGCCCTTGCTGCACAACGGCATTCATTGTTTGCAGATCGGGCGTACCAGCCAAGTTTTGTTCAATCGGCGCAACAATGTTATCGCGCATTTCGGTAACCGAGGCGCCATTATACTGAACCGAAATCGTGATGGTGGGCTGGCTCACATTCGGAAAAAGTTGTTTGATGATCACGTTGAGCGACACGACGCCCGCGAAGAGCATGATCGCAACTAAAACAAAGACGAGGGTCGGCCGACGAACAAATAGGCGCGTCAGACTCATTCTTGCGTAGCGCTTTCCTTAGGCAAGACCTTCTGCCCGACGCTCAAGCCGCTCTGGCCATTGACCACAACCCTTGCTCCAGGTGCAAGCCCACGTACCACACTCTGCGTAGCCGCACTCCCTTCGCAAACAACCGCAACTTGTGCCACCTTCCCTTGGGCTTGCACCACCAGCACTGCCGTCTGGCGATCATCCGTAAAAGCGGTAGTGGGGATCAGGACACCCTGCAATGGCTGTAAGGAGACATCGGCTTCCACGGGCATACCCGGGCGCAACCGTCCCGTTGGATTCGGCACCAGGAGCTTGACCTGGAAATCGGTCGAACCCGGATTAATCTGATTGAGCACACCCACGACTTGACCGACGAAAGTGCCATGCTGGCTGTCACTGGCGAGCACCGTCGCGCTACGTCCGGGTACGACATCGGCAACTTGAGCAGCGGAGCCATGCAGCAGCACAAAAATCGGATCAACCTGCTGCAAGGTGAAAAGCTGACGCGTACCTGGATACTCCCCTGAATTCAGATTGCGGTTGACCACCACTCCATCGATAGGTGACGTGATCGTCGCTTTATTGATCAAGACGCGCTCTTGTTGAGCCTGCGCCAGGGCGACTTGTTCTTGGGCTTTCGCTTGCGCCACACTCGTCGATTGCAGACCACCTTGGGCTGTCAAGCTGCCATTGGCGAGCATCGCAGATTTCGCACTCGCGGCACTAGCCATGGCGGCTTCGACCGCTTTTGCATCGTTGAGCACCGTCGTCTGTTGCTGCTGGACTTGCTGTTCCGCTATATAGCCATGCTGCAAGAGCGCTTGATACCGCCCTAGATCGATCTGATCACGCTTCAACGTGGCTTGTGCCTGAGCAACCGCATCCCGCGCACTGTTGTAGACGTCGACCCCTTGGGCGATGCTCAGGCCACCTTGGTCGACGGTGTGCGCCGTGCTCGCAGCGGCACTCGCTGCAGTCGCGAGATCGGCAGCCAAGGTTGCCCGCAGATCGGCGGTATCCAGAACCGCAAGTACCTGGCCGGCACGAACGACATCGCCTTCTTGGACATTGACGCTCAGGGCAGGTTCCGACAAAGTCGACGAGATCGCGACATTCTCGAAGGGAGCGACAATCCCAGCGAGGTGTTCCGAAGGCGTGACGCTACCCAAGCGGGCAGTCGTGGTGGCGACCGTTGGTGGTGTGGGGCTCGCGGTAGTAGGGGGACCCGAGGGGTGGCTACAAGCGGTCAGGGCAGACACAAAAGCGAACACCGCGACGCTCGCCAGTGCCCGACGGCCGGGATGGCAAGATTTCACGAATGGGATCATACTCTACCGAACGCAGGCTAGGGTCAGAAGATTCCGCGGGATTCCCTATGCAGCCAAGGCAGCGGAGTGAGGCAAGGCTGAGTAAGCGCCACCGGCCGAGTCCAGTTCTGAGTGAAGCAGGTCACCCCCATTAGGCAAGAGCCCGCCATTACCCAAGGTTTCGGTCGCAGCAATGCGCCCCTGCGCCCGCTCCTGCGCAATCTTCTGCTCTTGCGCAGCGATGGCAACGTCTCGATGATTACGCGTGAGCACCTGGTCGATAGCGACAGCGCTCAAAGCAAGCCCTAACACAGCGGTCGTCATCGTGAGCCAGAACGGCGCGAGGCTGCGGAGTAAGCTGGGGGAGTTGGGGGTAGGGGTCTGATGTAGTCTAGAATCTACATCAGGCTGCCAAGAATTCGCGGCACGCTTATTCCGATCGAACGTATCAGAACTCTCTGCCTGTTCACGGGCTGAGGACACAGCAGCATCTACGAACTTAGGAACGGCATTCAGAGCTGAATCTCGGGTATAGGCATGATAGCGGAAGTTAGGGGGGACACTCCGCGACCTATTATTGTTCCGCGCCTCACGCTTTTGCGTCCGCGATTCGTGCGTAGCAACACCAAAATACGATATGCAATCATCGGACGAAAGAGTAAGAGCCTCTTCTCCGCGAGTCTTGAAGGCCTGGACAATGCGCGTAATGCCTCCGGGCACAACAAACATGTCAGACAGCGAAGCACCGCGAGCTGTCGTGTGAGGTTCTTCGAATCCACTCTTGGCTGACACGGTACACCCCATCGACAGCATCCCCCCTATCTATGACTATTCGCGTAATCTTAGGACAAACCCACCCCCACATTGAAGCCACAAGGAAATACTTACGAAAAAGTTAGGGAACCCTCATGTCTACGCACACGATAACCACCCCTCAAGAGCGAATTCCAGCTAATCAGTCGCGCGCTAAGCAACTATCCGTTGTGGGATCACCCCAGTCAGTCATCAACGGGATGCAACACATGGACAGCGTGCGGCTTGGTGAGCATCGCTCTTCAGGTCTGACAATAGAACAAGTACTGCATTCTATACACGAATCCGATACCGCCGCATCGGTCATACAAAAGCTAAGATGGCTTAAAGACAATTCATTCCTCGGAATAAGCCAGGAAGAAAAACGACGTATTTTAGGCGCTGCACTCAAGCGCCAAGCTGATATACACTACAAACAATCCATTATGACGTTGGCCATCGTGAAAGAACTCATGACGCAAGAACACGCTACCCGGAGCTCTCGTTAGCTCTGTATGCGAGTAAGCGCTCAGGAGGCCGTCATAGCCTTTCGCTAGCAGCGTCATGCGCCTGCATTGCTCACCCTTTAGTGCAAAAAGAATGTCGCTAGTTGCCTCAATGCAGTGGACCCGGTTTGCGTGACAGTGAAATAAGAGTGTCGTCGTAGTCGTCGTGCTGTGGGAACGGCGAACCAGGATGGTTCGGGGTTTCCACAGCTAGGTTTGAGAAGCGTTCAATGTTCCCGCTTGAGCCCGCAGC
>CAIKPM010000017.1 GCA_903829325.1 uncultured bacterium | reverse complement strand
CGCACGCGTCTACTTAGTGAAGAACCACGACGACGAAGTAAATGTGATCTAGGCATGCAAACCTCGCAATGAGTGAGGGTATGCCTGGATTATCCCAAGATCAAATGGGCGACGCAAGACGGTGTCAAAGCGACGCTTACGTTGCAATCGCAAATATGACGGTAGGATCTGATGGTAACCTATGGGGAGCGGCTTTGGGAGCGACCACGATTTACCGAATGAACCTGAATGGAAAGAAAAAAGCTTTCTCGGGTGGCATCAGCGGCGGCCTGGCAGCCTTGACCCGAGGACCAGACGGAAATGTGTGGTTTGCGGAATCCAGTAGTCCCTACGTCGGGCGCATCACCCCCAATGGAACGATCGCTCAGTTTGGCCCCACGAGTTGTACGGGAGGGATGAATAACTGGGATATCACCACTGGTTCAGACAACAATTTGTGGTTCACCGAACGCAGCGGCAGTTGCATTGGACGAATCACCCCGGACGGAGCGCTGACCGAATATAGTAATGGGTTGCTCACCGGCGTAAACCCAGTTTGCATCGTGAACGGTCCGGATGGCGCGTTATGGTTTGGCACGGATACCGGGAGTGCCATAGGGCGTATCACTACTAGCGGCGCGGTTTCGATGTATACCAACGGTATCACCAGCGGTTCCAGCCCGCAATGCCTCACCCTTGGCCCTGACGGCAATATTTGGTTTACGGAGTGGAACGGAGGCCGAGTTGGGAAATTTGTCATGTAGAATTGCTTCGGCAGTTATTTTTTGCAGCTCAACTCAACCGCAAAGCGCGTTACCGTCAATTAGCTTGCTCTAGCGGCGACTGAGCAGCAAACGCTTTCTCGATTTCTCGATCACTGACTACAATCTGCGGCCTGCGTGCTACAAGCCGAATTTCAAGCCGAGGTCGAAGGTGCGGGGTGGGGCGAAATGATTGCCTTGGGCGTTGAGGAGCGTGACGTAATAGCGGTCGTTGAACAAATTCTGCACACGCGCGGTGAGAGCGACGTTTTTGCTGAGCGCAATGCCCTTCTCTGCGGAAAATATCGTGTGCGGGGTTGCTTTGCAATCGCTCGTGAGCGGTAAACACACCGCCGATGATAGGCCCGAGCCGTATTCCATATCTCCCGAAAACCAACCACCACGCGTATCGTTGAAAAGAAAACCACTCGTGATGCTCCAACGCTGCTCGTGATCGGCCGGCGTAAAACCACTCGATTGACCAAAACACGGCGCCAATAATTGCGTCTCACAACCCGCGTTGAGCGATACCGTGTGGTTGACGTTCGCGTACACGCGACCGCTTCTCGCAACCGGAAGAACGTAATCGAGCGTCTCGCCGGATAAACGACCAACCGCATAATTAATGTCCTGATGCAACGCCGTCACGCCTACTTGGGTGTCGTCGATCAAATCGTTCGCGTTTTTCTGCCAGACGCGAAAACCAACTTCCGCCTTGCCAGCCGGCACGTGACCACCAAATTCGATTTGAGTGTCACGCTCGGGCTTGAGGTCGAATTGCGCGAGCGTCGGCTGGAGCGGGAGGTTGAGTAATTCGCCAATCAGCGGATCGACGTTTTCTAACGAAAAGGGCTCAAAAAAACGACCGATATAACCATAGACCGACGTACGCGGACCGAAAAATCGGGTGATTTTCAAGCGCGGACTAAACGCACCAAAACCCTGGGCGAAATCGCTTGAGCGAACCGAAAAATAATCGTAGCGCAAGCCATAATCAGCCTCGTATTTTTGGGAAATGCGCCAATTATCCTGAAGATACGATTGATACGTATTGCCCAGATTGGGGCTCGAGTCGATTAACGCGACCGGAACATTCGGCGCGTTCGGGAAAAATATCGGGGCGAGAAAATTGTTTGGTTGCAAAATGATGTTGTAGGTTTTATCGACCCGCGTCAAATCATAACCAAGCCCGGCACGGACTTCGTGCTTGCCGTAGTGCTCAACGATATCACCGTGAAAGAGATAATCGAGCGATGTCTTCTTATCGTTGAGTGAATACGCACAAGTGGTGGGTTGAAAATTTTGACTCACCAATGCATTCGCACAATCATCCGCGCTGCCGCCGTTGCCGAACGGTGGGGCGAGCACGTTGAGCGCTTCGCCATACGCCCAGTCGTTGCGTGGATCGCCACCATCTTGGATATGCGAAATTTTCAAAGCGGGACCATACGTGATTTGTCCACCGCTGCGCAGCGCGTGCTTGAATTGCACGCTCAAAAATGTATCGTCTTGAATTTCGGTGTCGTCGGTGGTCGCTGGTTGACCATTGGCGACGTCGTTGGGAATTTGCATCGTCTGCAGGCTATGCGTGAGGGTAATATCGGTCACATCGGTCCGACTGTGTTTTTCGGGTAACGTCAAATGAATGAATTGATTGCTATCGCTGCCCTGATTATGCGGCGAATTCAATTCGGGTGGGTCGAGCGCACGATCGGTTTGCTGATTGCGCACCGCAATATCAATTCCACCGCCCTTGGGCAAAGGCGCGTGGTAACCGAGCGCTTGGTCGATATCACCATACGAACCGTATTGTATGCTGCCGTCAAAACCAGCCGGACCTGAGCCCGCACGGGTGCTCAAATTGAGCACCGAACCGAATTTGAGTCCGTATTGCGCCGGGTACGCGCCCTCGATCGCGTCGAGAAAAGAAATATCGTTCGGATCGATTTCGCTGCCAATTTCTCGATTTAACGCTTGCGGCAGCGCGACACCATCAACGACGTAATTGATCACGCCGTGATCGCCATTGAGATGCACGACCCCGTTAGCACCGCGCGCCGCACCCGGTAATTGAATTAACGTTTCCGAGAAGCGATCGCTCGAGGTCGAGCGCCGTAAATCGGTTCCGGTGAGCACGACATCGGCACCACTTCCATGCAGAGGAATCGAGCGCGACGACACACTCACGCTGCCAATTTCCCGCAGAGGCGTCGGGGTGGCGGTGGGTGCGGGGATGACGCTCGCCGCAGCACCCGGCAACGCCGCGCTGCAGCACAAAACCGATACGCAAAACACGGCACCCAGGCGCCAGGTTCGGGAATGCATCGACGGTTGATCCTCTCTACAACGGTGGCGCATCAGCGCGCGGAAGGGGCAACGAGGGCGTCAGGGGCCTCGGTGATTGACCAATACGCTTCAACGAGCTTTTTGCCGGCCAGGCTCCAATCGTACTGCGCGACGCGCTCGAGCCCGTGGCGGCGCAAAAGATCGCAATACCCAGGCGTATTGAGCAAGCCGCAAATTGCATCGACGAATTCGAGCGGATCGTCGCGAACGATCAAATCATGGCCTTCTTCGTGCTCGATTCCGTGCACGCCGGCCGTCGTCGTGACCACCGGTCGGCCCGCTGCCCACGCCTCTAGGATGCGAATCCGCGCACCACTGCTCGCGGTGACCGGAACCAGCACCAGCTGCGCACGCTCGAGCTCGGGGCGCATATCGGGCGGATTGGGGACGAGCAGCACCCCTTCGTAGTGGCTGATCATATCGGAGAAACTTGCGTGAATCCGGCCGGCGATCCGCACGACGACATCGCGCTTGCGCGCGCGCAACAAGGGCAGGACGTCGTGCAAAAACCACAGCAGGCCCTGTTGGTTGGCGCGCGACTCCATATTGCCTGAAATCAACACCGTCGGGGGCGCGGTGGTCTGGGTGGTGAGCCCGGCGTACTTCGAGAGCGAGACCCCATTGGGCACAAGGACGGTGCTGATCGGCGTGGTGCGGGAGAGTTGATCGAAAGCCGCGATATCTTCAAACGAGCACGCCGCAACCAACGCCGCGCGGCGTACGAAACGCTGCTCGAAGCGGGCGAGACGACGGGCGTCCCAGCGCATCACGGCGGCGAGCGGGAAGCGCTCTCCGTAGGCCAGGCGGCGCTGCAGGACGGTTTCGCAATTGTGAGCGGTGTAGACGATCGGCACCGAGGTCTCGGCTGGGATCGCATCCGCCATGCTTAAATCGGCCTGGATCGCTGCGTACTCGTGCTCACTGAGCAGGCGCGCGACTTCGGCGCGCAACGCTGGGCTCACCACTCCGGCGGCGTGGACCGGGCGGCGGCGGATGAGCACATCGCCGCAACTCTGCAACAAGCCAGCGAGGCCGCTGGGGCTGGGGAAGCTCTCGATGCTCTGCAGCATCTGGGTGTATTCGGACGGGATCTCGGGTAGGGCTTGAGCCAATCGCAAATCAATGCGATAGTGGGTCGCAAGCGCGTGCAGCAACCAATGGTTGCGGATACGCTCGCCCGTGCACAATTGCCACGGCGCCCAACGGTTCAAGATTAGGACCCGTCGGCGCGAACTTTTTATGGTCTGTACGCTCATCTATCCGCCATATACGCTCAGAAATTGCCGATGCTGCCGTTCGAGCTGAAACTCTGCCAAGTAGCGTTCGCGCGCTTTTTCCCCCAAGGTCTGCGCGTACGGGCGATCATCGGCGAGGCGCAATATTGCAGCAGCTAAGGCCATCGGGTCCTGCGGTTCGATAAGCATTGCCTCAAAACCATCCCGCAGGACCGCCGGCGTGGCGCCCGCCCGGGTCGCAATAATCGGCGAGGCCGCCCGCATCGCTTCCAGCAACGCCAAACTCAGCCCATCACGACGGACGGGATGAACGAATGCATCGAGCCCTGCCAAATAGGTGTCAGGTGCTTCTACGTAACCCAAGTAGCGCAGATTGGGCAATTCCAACGCGGCAGCCTCTACGAGTCCCTGCAACGGGCCCTCTCCGGCAAGCACGAAGGTCACATCGCGACGATCCCAACGCACGGCAAAGCGTGCAGCCTCGAGCACCTCGGCGATGCCCTTGGCAGGCAACAAGCGGTGCAGCGTGCCGACCACAAACTGCTCGGGGGCGAAACCATACGCGCCGCGGGCCTGGGCGCGCAGCGCGGGGGAGGGAACGGGGATGAGCGGGAGGGCATGCGGGATGTACTCGACCCGGACGCCCGGCGGGAACTGCAACGCATAAAAAGGATCGGTGACCGTGCAGACGCTGCTCAGGTAGCCGCTCAGCGCGTCGAAGAACTGGGCGCACGAGCCGCGCCAACCGGCATCTTCAGGCAGGTAGGCGCTGCTGACGAGGCGCGCCATAGGCGCGCCCACGCAGCGGGCCAGGCGGCCGAGCAGATTCGCGGCGTGCCCGTGCGTGTGCAGCACGGAGCCCGGAGCGAGACGCAACGCGTCGAGCAGGGCGACGAGCTGCACGCGCACGGGCACGCCGCGGCTCAAGGCATGCACGTCGGCGGTGATTTCGGGGCTTGCCCGCTGCGCCCAGAGGAGAGCCTGAACGGCACGCTCGCAGCCACTTGGGTGACTGTGAAGGCGCCCTGCAGAGAGTAGGTGCAGCACGTGCATGCAGCGGCTCCAGGGGAGGTGGGGGTGAATGGGGAGGTGATGCTGCACGAAGGCACGAGGGCCTCTGGGGAGGGGGAAAAAGAAAAGCACGATAGCCGTGCTATCGTGCTTTTCTTTTTCCCCTAGCTTTACGCGATGTTCTCGATTTGCATCCATGCGGGGTGACTAATGCTAACCATCAATATATTCCCATGCTATCTCACTTCATGAAAACACTCATCTGATGGTGTTGCCGATCCATCGACAACGCATCCAGCTACTAGCCAACGAAACCATTCGATACTGTTATCGCAAGCCAGATAGACGCCACAAATAGCTGAATCTGTGGAGCACCTTTAAACAGAAGTCACGCTGCTATATAACGTGACCTAGGTAAGAAGAAAATTGTTTGTGAATATATCATTGGCATTAAACAAAAAATAAAGCAAAAATACTACACAGATAAAGTTCGGCGAAAAAATAGCCCCACCTGGTCAGTTGGGCGACCTGTAATAAGTCTTTCGGATCAAAATAATTTGGGGTGGCTGACGGGACTCGAACCCGCGACTTCAAGAATCACAATCTTGCGCTCTAACCAACTGAACTACAGCCACCATCATATTGGGCTCACATGCGCCCGGAGGGAATCGAACCCCCATCTTCGAGTTTAGAAGACTCGTGCCTTATCCATTAGACCACGGGCGCGGACAAAGATATTACCGAAACTCCCTTGGAAAAATAGTGGCACATATCGGGATGACAGGATTTGAACCTGCGACTTCTTGCTCCCAAAGCAAGCGCTCTACCAAGCTGAGCTACATCCCGCCCTGCAGAGCCCCGGGCCAGGCCCCATTCTCCACAGAAAGTTGGCCACCCTGTGAGCTCCGCTGAGTCACACGACCGCAATCCGGGGAAAGGCTTCCATCGCATCGATTTTATCAGCAAGACGCCGCGCACGGAGCGGAGCATCTCCAATGTGATGAGAGGGATCGAGGAGGTTGCGAATTTCAGCCGGATCGAGCAAATCTCGCAGCAAGCTATCATCCGCCAAGAGATGCGGCAATGGGTTTTCTCCGCCATCCGCAAGCGCCGTCCACGCCTTCATCGCTGCTTCCCGAATCACCCCGTGCAAAGCCTGCCGATCTCCGCCAGCCTTCACCGCCTGCATCATCACCGCTTCGGTGCCTGCGAAGGGGCCATATGTGCGCAGATTATCGGCGATCCGGCGATGCTCGATCCGAATCCCATCAATAATACGCCGCGCCAAGCGAAGAATCTCATCCGTGCACAGCAAGGCTTCGGGCAAGATGCTGCGTCGATTCGCGCTATCGTCCAGCGTCCGCTCAAGGAAGTTGGTCGCTGCATTCTGCCACGCCGCATCCGCAAACCCCGGCAGCAACCGAGCCAGCGAGCAGATGCGCTCCGCCATAATCGGATTGCGTTTGAAAGGCATCGCCGAGCTGCCGACTTGCTTCGCACCGAAGGGCTCGAACACTTCGCCAAATCCTGGCGATGATAGGATGCGCATATCCGCTGCGAATTTCGAGAGCGATGCACCGACCCCAGCTAACGCTGCGAGCACGCTATAATCAAGCTTCCGCGGATACGTCTGGGTGCTAATTTCCGCCGAACGCAAGTCAAAATCCGCGAGCACGTCCCGCTCTTGCTCCGCTGCGGTACGCCCCGTGCCTTCGAGCAAGAGCGTGTACGAAGCTGACGTCCCCACTGCCCCACGCATCCCTTTTGCCGTCATGCCCTCGAAAGCTACCCGCAGTTGGAGTGAGTCAACCATCAGATCCTGCGCATACACCGCCAGGCGATAGCCGAGCGTCGTTGGTTCCGCAGGCTGCAGATGGGTGAACGCCATGCACACCAAATCCGCATGTCGGCGGATCGCCTCGCTGAAGCTCATCAGCAATTCATCGAGGCTCGCCCCAACTAACGCCAGCGCCCGCCGGATGCGATATGTCTCGACGTTGTCCTCGATATCCATCGAAGTCGCGCCAAGATGGATTTTTCCGCCTCCGACACTCGCCTGGCGCGCGAAGACCGTGATCTCCGCCATCAGATCGTGCCCGATCTCTGCCTCAATGGCAAGCGCCGCATCAATATCGATCTCGTCGGCGTGGGCGATAATATCCGCTAATTCAGCCGGTGACACCAAGCCGCTCTTGGCCTGGGAAGTCGCCAGCGATACCCAAACCTTGCGCCACAAACGCCGGCGTTCGCGCTCAGAAAAAAGCTCGCGCAGTTCCTTGCGTCCATAACGCCATGAAAATGATGATGTATAGCTCGAATAATCCACAGCGCATCGCGGTTCGCACAAACGCTGCTCCTCGCCTCGTTGCTAGCGCCGCTTCATGATGGCATCTCGCTCATACGCACATTCCGCGCTGATCGTGTCCACCAGAATCCGCCCATCATCGGCCCGCCCCGTGACCGCCGCTTCGAAGCCGCGCAATGCTCGCTCAAAGCCGCGTCGCGCTCCGCGCGCACCAAGTCGCTCGGCGAGTGGACGCAGCGCCCGTTCTCGCCAGGTGAAGCGCGCCGGCAAGCGACCATTCGGGCGCGCCAATTCCCAGAGGAACCCATACTCCGTTGCCAAGGCCGAGAGCAGTGGCACGGCGGCACCACGAGGATCAGCGCTCAACAGCTCATGGGCAATCGCCAAAGCCCCGCCCGTTTTCCCTTCGACCAGTGCACTCGCATATTGGTAGGCCTTTGGATCACTCGCACCTAGTGTCTCCACCGCCAAAGTGCTCAAGCGAATTTCCTCACCCGCAAGACTCAGCTTCCCGAGCTCGTTACTGATCGCGCTCAGTGTCCCGTCGCCTTCAGCCAAGGCCGTTACCGCAGCCGGCTCGATACGAACCCCCAGCCCCTGACAACGCTCGCGCACAAATTGAGCCCGCACCGCGGTAGGCGCGGTTGTATCAATCCGCAGGGTACCTTTGGGGGCAAGCTGACCGAACGGCTCCGGCTTAGTCTTTTTTGTCGGGGGGAAAAGATCTTCGAGCACGAGCGTCGTTTGCTCGTTGAGCGCATCCGTCAGCGCCCAGAGCTCACGCCGCGGCTGCGCGCGTAGCTCATGCGCATCACGCACGACCACGACTCGGCGCTCGCTGAAAAAACCCAGCGATTTCAAGCCCTCGTCAATCGCGCGGAACGAATCTAAGCACGGGGCGGAAAAGCGCTCGAGCCCAGCTCCCACACTCACACCCAAACGCTCCTCGATACGCGCGATCGCTTGATCCGCGAGCAGTCGCTCGGTACCTTCGATGATAATCAACGCCGGTAATTCTGGCGACTGGGCAAGAAAATCATAGAATTTCATGCAAGCCCGTCTTCGCGAATAATCGCGGTGATCAAGCTCCCAGGCGTCACATCGAAGGCGGGATTGTACACCGCTCCCTCCGCGCCAATCCGCATTCCGCCCAGCGAATGCACCTCTTCTGCAGCACGCTCTTCGATGATCATCTCGCTCCCCGTGGCAAGCTGTGGATCGAACGTGTTGCGCGGCGCGGCGACATAAAATGGCAAGCGATGATATTGCGCCTGTACCGCCAGGCCATATGTACCGATCTTATTCGCGGTGTCGCGGTTTTTCGCAATCCGATCAGCGCCGACCATGACCGCGTCGATTCTGCCCTGCGCCATCAGTGTCGCTGCTGCTCCGTCGATCAGCAACGTCGCTGGTACGCCGGCGCGCTGCAGCTCCCACATCGTCAGGCGCGCACCCTGCAGCAGCGGGCGCGTCTCATCCACGTAGACCTCGGCGAGTTGCCCAGCCCGATAGGCATGAATCAGCGCACCTAAGGCTGTGCCCGAACCAGCCGTCGCCAAAGCACCCGTATGGCAATGCGTCAATACGCGCATACCGGCATGCAGCAGCGGCAATGCCGCCTCGGCAATCGCCTGATCGCAAGCAATCTGCTCAGCATGAATAGCGTACGCTTCCCGCAGCGGCTCCGGCGCGCTCGCGACGCGATCGACCGCCCACGCTAAGTTGACCGCCGTCGGCCGCGCCCGGCGAATCCGAGCGACCTCTCCTGCAAGCAGTTCGGGCGTCCCCGAAGTGTGGGCCGCGAGCACCACCCCATACCCACCGGCAATCCCAATCGCCGGTGCGCCACGAATCGCGAGACTCGCAATCGCAGCAACAAGCTCGTCAACCGTCGAAATTCGCCGTCGCACGTATTGCTGTGGGAGGAGGCGTTGATCGACGTATTCGATCAGCCCCGTCGCATCATCCCAAATCACCGAACGCTCTTGCGCCGCGATGAGCGCTTGCGTTGTCATCGCAATCTTAACGCCGAAAGCCGATAGCTTTCGCAATCGGATCGGTCGAGATATTCAGCACGGTCAACGCTGCGACCGCCGCTTCGAAGCCCTTGTCGAGACGAGCGGGATCAGCTCGCTCTTCCGCCTGCGCTAATGTCTGGGTCGTCAGCACGCCGAAACCCACCGGCACGCCCGTGCTCATTTGCACATTCATCAAGCCGCGTGCGCATTCGCCGGCAACATAATCGAAATGCGGGGTATCGCCACGCACAACGACACCGAGCGCCACAATCGCGTCAAAATCATCGCGGCGCAAAAGGCGAATCGCCGCAACCGGCAGCTCAAAACAACCCGGCACCCGGACTTCGGTAATATCCTCAGGCTCAATGCCACACGCAGCCGCTCCTCGGCGTGCGCCGTCTAAGAGTTGCTCGCTCAGTTGCGGATAAAAATCAGCCGCAATCAAGGCAACTTTTCTTCCAGCTAAGCTTGGAAAGCTCGCTGTTGTTTTAGGCGCATCGGTTTTCACCAAGGGACTCCGTTCAGGATAGAACTTCAGGGAACATATGGCCGAGCTTTTGTTGTTTCGTGCGCATATACTCCCGATTAAATTGTGTCGGTGGGGTTTGCATCGGAACGCGCTCGATAATTTTCAGACCGTAGCCATTTAGTCCGGAAATTTTTTTGGGATTATTGGTAATTAAGCGCATTTCGCGTACGCCCAAATCGACCAACATTTGTGAACCGATTCCATAATCACGCTTATCGACCGGGAGACCCAGCGCGACATTAGCTTCCACCGTATCAGCGCCTTTATCTTGCAACGCGTAGGCGCGCAATTTATTTGAAAGCCCAATACCTCGACCTTCTTGATGTAAATACAGAAACACCCCGCGCCCCTGCGCCGCGATCATCTCCAAAGCGCCATCGCGCTGGGCGCCGCAATCACAGCGCAATGAACCGAGCGCGTCGCCCGTCATGCACTCGGAATGGACCCGCACCAAGAGATCTTTGCCGTCACCGATCTCACCCATCACCATGGCCAGATGCGCGACATCGTCAATGTCCGTTTCGTACGCCACGCCGGTAAATTGCCCAAAGCGCGTCGGCAAATCGAACGTCGCGACGCGATGCACCAACTGTTCGCTGCGCATCCGATACGCAATCAACTGCTGGACGGTCACCAGGCGCAAGCCATGCCGCGCTCCGAACTCCTGCAGCTTGGGCAAGCGCATCATGCTGCCGTCTTCGTCCATGATTTCGCAGATCACGCCAGCCGGCTCGCAGCCAGCTAGTCGGGCAAAATCGACCGCGGCTTCGGTTTGGCCGGCACGCACGAGCACCCCGCCGTCGCGCGCGCGTAAGGGAAAGGTATGGCCCGGACGCAACAAATCGGCGGGTTGGGTCTTCGGGTCGAGCAAGACATGAATCGTGGCAGCGCGATCCTGAGCGGAAATCCCCGTCGTGGTGACCCCGCGGGCTTCGACCGAAACCGCAAAGCCTGTTTCGTGCAAAGCGGTGTTTTCAGCGACCATCGGTGGCAGCTGCAGTTCATCGAGTCGAGCGGCGGTCATCGGCACGCAGATCAGGCCACCGGCCTCCTTGCGCATGAAGTTGATGGCTTCGGGGGTCACTTTGTCGGCCGCCATGACGAGGTCGCCTTCATTCTCGCGCTCCTCGTCATCGAGCACGATAATCATTTTCCCCGCGCGCACATCGGCGATCGCGGCCTCAACTACAGCATCATCCATAGCTAGAGGCTACCTGCGCAAGCAAACGGTGTCAACTACGTTGCGGCCAGAGGGGACTACCCTCCGCATCTCGGGCAACACCGCAGCGCTACTCGAAGGCTTTCCTTAGCTCTTTGATCCGCAAAAAAACGTGCAGCGCATCGGTTGGGGATTCAACAAAGCCAAACGTTGATAAAAAGCCTTTGCCTCCTCATCTTTCGCGTGAGCCGCAATCGCTCGAATGCCAGCAATGTCCGCAGCGTGTAGGGTTCGCCGCATCGCATCCTTGAGCAAACCCACGCCAATGCCTTGACCATGCCACTTTGTATCAACCGCAAGCCTGGCAAGCAGCATCAACGGGACCCGATGCCGGGCGACGCCTTTGAGCAGACGTGCCGGGACATCAGCGTAGCTCACTTCACACGCAACCCGAGCAAGATACGTTTGCGAAACACTAGCTAACTGATTGATGAAGGCAAAGCGTACAAGAAATCGATTGAGATCGGCCTGCCCACAGTCAAAACGCTCGACGGCATGAGAACGGGCAAGCTTAAGGAATACGTTGAAGAAATTATTTGGTACCAGGAAAATAATCGTTAACTGTGTTCTTATTTTTGGCTGTTGAGCCGACCTCTGTTATGGCGTTGAGGGAGAAGCCCTCGCCGGCTCAACAGGCTAAACACGATTTTAGTAGAGCGGGCCAAGCAAATGAACCTCGGTTATGGTCTTGTTGGGAGCTTAGCGTACAAAAATTTCCGTTTCTTGAGGGCACCCCAAGTAGAGCATCTATCAGTTCGCCTATCACGACAATCAACGCTCAACACTAGGCCTTCCGCCCCAAAAGCACCCCAAATCACTTACCGCGATCAGCGTTTGTGACATTAAGCTTGTGTCCAGTAATTTTTCTTAGCGTTCATAATCAACAAGCATCGTAAATATAGTGGAGATAAACATGTCAGATTTTCTGAATACGCGCAACATTGCATTCGGCGCCACCGGATTCGCCGGTCTGGGAACCGCAGCGGGCCTTTATGAATTGACCCAACCCGGTCATCGCGCATCGGGCCTAGCAGACACTGCGATCGGGGGAGTCGTGACGGCTGGTGCGGCTGCGGCTGCCATGCATCCTGACAAAATCAAGACACTGCTCAGATCCGTCAAGATATAGTCTTCACTCGCTCGTGATCCAGTAATCCTTGAGGACCTTCCCGCGGGAAGGGTGGCGTAATTTGCGCAGTGCTTTCGCTTCGATTTGGCGGATGCGCTCGCGAGTTACGCCAAATTCTTGGCCCACCTCTTCGAGCGTGCGCTGGTGGCCGTCTTCGAGACCGTAACGCAAGACAATCACCTTGCGCTCGCGCTCGCTCAGGTTCTGGAGCACGTCCGCCATTTTTTCCTTGAGCAACATCACCGACGCGGCCTCCGCAGGAGCAACCGCTTCTTGATCCTCGATGAAATCGCCTAAATGCGAATCTTCTTCTTCGCCAATCGGCGTCTCCAAAGAAATAGGCTCCTGCGAAATCTTGATGACTTCGCGCACCTTTTCTGGAGTAAGCCCCATCTCGGTCGCAATCTCTTCCACCGAAGGATCGCGGCCTAATTCTTGCAAGAGCTGACGCGAGATTTTAATCAAACGATTAATCGTCTCCACCATATGTACCGGAATACGGATCGTCCGTGCTTGATCGGCTAATGCGCGCGTAATCGCCTGACGAATCCACCACGTCGCGTATGTCGAGAATTTATATCCCTTGCGATAATCGAATTTTTCGACCGCACGAATTAGACCAAGATTGCCCTCTTGAATTAAATCTAAAAAGAGCATCCCACGACCGACGTATTTTTTCGCAATCGATACAACTAAGCGTAAATTTGCTTCGGTTAAACGGCGCTTCGCTTCTTCACCAGCACGCATGAGCGGCGCCTGAGCAGAACCGTTTTTCAAGGCCTCTAGCTCACCCGTCTCAATCGCCATGGCTAAATTCTTTTCATCGTCCATCGAGAGCAGTGAAACTCGACCAATTTCCTTGAGATACATCCGCACGGGGTCGTCAAGCGCCAAACCGGCCGCGATCGCATTCTCGTGCGCGCTCTCAGCGGCTTCGGCTTTTTCGTCCTTCTCGTCTTTTTGTTCCTCAATAACGTCAATACCAAGACCAGCGAGCTCTTCAAAGAGCTCGTCTAGTCGATCAGGACTCACGTCATCAACCGTATCGAAGGCAAGATTAATCTCTTCGTACGTCAGCGAACCGCGTTTTTTTCCGCGCTCCAATAGCTTTTTGACGACTTCTTCAATCGTGACGACTGGTGCATCACTCGATTTTGCGCTTGCTTTTTTCCGTGCCATACGTTGTACTCTCACCTCCTTTCAGCCGACAAGCATTCCGCAGCAAGCGAATGCTCTCCTTAGTGTTTCGGCATTCGCCGTCTAGAAAGCGAACAAACAGTCGAAACGCTTACTTTTCGCCTGCACGCACGACGCGGGCAAGACGCGTTTGAATCAACTTTTGTTCGGCAACAAGCTCTTCTGGAATCGGAACCCCTTGCAAGAGCAGGGCATCAACCTGTTTGTCAAGCTCTCGCCGACGCCGTTCGTCATCCTCGCGTAAAAACTTGGCGACGACTTGGTCCAGGTAAGCCCGCCGTTCTGCTCCATCATGGAATCGAACCGCTTGCGAGCGTTCTTCACCAACAAGTGACAAAAGCACTTTGTTTGCTTCATCATCGTTGCTAACTGCCACCAGAACATCGGTACTGCTCTCCATAGTTGCATGCGCAAGCAGCTGTTCATAAAAATGTCGACAGCCAGCATCGCGCAAACGCTCGGGCAGAATCAAATCGCGATACTCCGCGACCAAAGCTGGCTCCTCGACAAAAAGCGCCATGATTTCACGCTCGCGGTTGGCAGGCATAGAGGAAACCGGCAAGCGCTGCGTCCAGAACGGACGCACCAACGTGGGCAAAGGCTGAGAGGCGATCGTGCGCCGCAGATCATCGATGCCCACACCCAAACGCTCCGCCACCCGCACGCGTAAGCGATCGCGCTCGAGTAAGGGCTCCTGGAGAATCACGCGCTCCATTTCAGCGGCGCGCTCACCCGGTGAACGAAATCCGTCATCGAGGCTCGTCAAAGCCCGATCGATGCGATATTCGCTCGCCCGCGGAGCATTATCGAGCAGCGTCTGCAGCGCCGCACTGCCGCGCGTGCGCAAAAACGAATCTGGATCTTCGCCAGCGGCAAACACCACCACCCGCGCCTTCACCCCAGCCGCGTCTAAGACCACCAACGCCTTCTCGGTCGCATCTTGCCCTGCCGCATCGCCGTCGTAGGCCAAATAGACGTGCTGAGCATAGCGTCGCAGCAGCTCGGCCTGCTCAGGAGTAAACGCCGTACCCAAACTGGCTACGGTATAGTCGAAACCAGCTCGGTGCATGGCAATACAATCGAGGTAGCCTTCCACCAAAATCAGCGCGCCTTTGATCCCCGCCGAACGTCGCGCATAATTGAGGCCGTAGAGCATATGGCCTTTGGTGTAAATCGGCGTGGTCGTCGTGTTCAGGTACTTGGGCTCGCTGCCATCGAGGCTGCGCCCACCGAAGGCCACGATCTCACCGGTAACCGACGTCGTCGGCACCATCAAGCGATTGCGGTAAAAATCGTATACCCCGTGCTGGCCGCGCTTGAGCAAGCCTGCCTGCAGCGCGATGCTCTCTTCCACTCCGGCAGCGTTGAGCATCTCGACCAAACCATCCCAGCGATCCGGCGCGAACCCCAGGCGAAATTGCTCGATTGCTGCGGAGTCGAGACCACGCTGGGTGCAATAATCGCGCGCCGCTTGGGCTTCGGGCGCGTTCAAGAGGGTGCGATGAAAATAGAGCGCAGCAATCGCATTCGCCGCACCGATTGCCTCGCGGAAGACACGAGCCTTATTGTCGTACTCGGTGGCCTCTTTGAGCACGACCCCGGCGCGCTGTGCGAGCTGAGCCAAGGCCTCGGGGAACGGCAAATTATCGATCCGCTCCACAAAGCGAATCGCGTCGCCACCCACGCCACAACCAAAGCACTTAAAGAAACCACGATCTTGCCGAACGTGGAAAGAGGGGCTCCGTTCCGAATGAAACGGGCATAAACCAATAAAATGCTGGCCCCGACGACGCAAGGCAACGTGACTACCGATCAGGGTTACCAGATCGGTTTTAGCAAGGACTTCGGCAATGACGCTACGATCGATAGGCAGAGCAGGCCTCCAGCATAGGTCGGCACGAGTTCGCTTTCTCCACGGCATTGTTCCTGGAACACTTCGCCTGTTCTCTTCAGAAAAGAGCCTGCGATGAAGCACATTTTCGACCCAGTCCATCAATTTATCGAGCTCGATGCCGCCGAAGTCGCCCTGCTCGACACCCAGCCGGTCCAGCGGCTGCGCCGCCTCCATCAGCTCGGGCTCGCGTACCTGGCCTATCCCGGCGCAGAGCACAGCCGTTTCAGCCACGCCCTGGGCGCGATGGCCTTGGGCACGCGCATCCTCGACACGCTGCGCAGCCAAACCCCCAGCTATTTCCAAAACGAGGCAGATTTTCGCTACCAGCGCCGCCTGCTGCGCGCCGCCCTGCTCCTCCACGATGTTGGCCACGGCCCCTTCAGCCACGCCTGCGAGCACGTCTTAGCGCGCAACCACGAAAGCCGCACCGCCGAAATTATCGCGCTACCCGAACTCGCCCACGCCCTCGCCCGCCTCGAAGTCAATCCGCAAGAACTGCTTGCACTCATCACCGGTAGTCCCACCCCCTACCCGGTGTTGCGCGAACTGGTCAGCGGGCCGAATCTCGATGCTGATCGCATGGATTATCTCCAGCGCGATGCGTATTTCACCGGGGTTACCGCCGGACGCTACGATACCGAGCAGCTGATTGCCTCACTGCGCGTCTACGAGCACAACGGCGCGCCGGTGCTCGGGGTCGATGGGCGCGGGGTCAACGCCCTCGAAGGCTTCGTCGTCGCGCGTTACCTGATGTTCGCGAGCGTCTATTTCCACCACACCACCCGCGCCTTCGAGCGGACCTTGCACGAGGCCCTAACCGACCTCTGGCCCGATCCCTCGGCGCTCGATCCGATCGAAGCCTACCTCGCTTGGGATGATTTCCGCATCATCGACGCGTTCCGCACCACCCACAGCCCCGCCGGCCAGGCCTTGCGCGACCGCCGACGCCTCTATTCACTCGTCGCGGAATATAATGCCAACGATGATCTCACCCGCTTCAACGAAGCCGCCCGAGCCTTGCGCGAGCGCTACGGCGACGCCGTCTGGGAAGATACCCAGCACCAGCTCATCCACCGCCTGCCGCTCGGCGCCAGTGGCAGCAAGCCGACCGTCTACGTCCGCACAGCGTCGGGCATCGTCGACGCACGTGAAGCGTCTGATCTGATCGCCCGACTCTCCGGCAAAGCCTCGTGGCGCAAACTCTACTTGCGCCGCGCAGAGTCACCATGCTAGCTAATCAGCGTAGATCACCGTGCCGTCGCCGGTCAGGGCCTTATGGAGTGCACGCTCGCCACCGGCCAACACCGCGCGACTCGCGCCACCCATGAGCGCGCTCATAATCGCCAGCATTTTGGGCCGCATCCCCCCGTCAAAAGCACCGGCTTCGAGCAAAACCCGCGCCTCGCTCAGGCTCAGTCGATCGATCCCGGTGCTTGCATCGTGAGGGTCACGACGAACGCGGGGGACATCGGTGATCACGATATACGGATCAGCCCCGAGCGCCCCGGCCAGGGCTCCGGCGGCGGTATCGGCATTGAGGTTGTAGCGAAATTGCCTATCGGCCGAACAACCCAGCGGCGCGATCACCGGGAGATAGCCTGCCGCTAACAGCGCAAAAATCGGCTCAGGATTCACCGCGAGCACCTCGCCGACAAACCCCAAGCTGCCTGCACCTGGGGCGAACGCCACGTCTCCCGAAGTAGTCTCGTGATCAGCGAGCACGAGTGGGCCGGCGATCAGCAGCCCAGCATCTTGCCCGCTCAAGCCAATCGCCTGAACACCACTGGCTCCGAACGCCCGCACTAAGGCCTTGTTGACCGTCCCGCAGAGCACCGCTTCAGTAATTTCGAGCGTAGCCGCATCGGTCACGCGTAAGCCCGCAATGCGTCGCTCAGCAACCCCGGCGCGACGGACTGCCGCATCGATCTGCGGGCCGCCGCCGTGCACGAGTACGAGTTGTTGCCCGGCCCGAACCAGCTCAGCGCATTCCGCCAGAAAAAGATCGGGGCCCGAACCCATGGCATTTCCGCCATATTTTAAGACAAGTATCGATGAAGACATTCGGGGCGCAATTCCGCTACGTTACGCCCGATTCATGCTGCGCAGCCCTGAGCAGCGACGCGCCCAAAAAGCCGGTCAAGCGCGTCGACGATGCGAGGGACATACTCGTGTTTATATGGATAAATTTCGATCGGGTCACCCATATGGATGATCATCGCCGTATCTGCTTCGAAGAGCAGCACACGGCCATCGGGCATCAGTGAACAATCAATCGCAAAATACTCCAAATCGAAATTTCGCGCAATTTCGCGCAACGCAGCGGCTGCGGTTCCCTGGAAAACGTTGTAAATATTTTCCATAAAGGCTGCTTCTTCGTCTCGCATCCAGCGATGATCAGCCATCGCCGAATTGTAATAGTGCACCATCCAGCTCGGCGAAATCGCTAAGTGCACCGGATACGGCTGACCATCAATAAACGCAATGCGATACTTCCGATAGAGCCGATCGTTATTGGCATATTCGATAAATGGGGCAGAATAAAATTCATCGATGCCCGGAACAGAAGCGAGATACGCAACCAATTCAGCGGGGTAGCTAATTTTACTAAAGTTATTTCCTGCCTGGGAATTTAATGGACGCAGTACGATCGGTTGGTCAATCGGTAATTGCTCAACCCCAGACCGAGAGAGCTGCACCGTTGAGGCTGCATAGACGTTTTGCGACGTGGCGAAGAGTCGAGCAACCGCCGCGCGTGAAGTTTGCAGCACCGCTTTCGGCGCGTTGATCACCGGTTTGCTCTGCGTCTCAAGAAATTGTTCTGCTTGCAATAACGCCGGTTCCACTCCATGCGCGTAGCCAATTGCGTTGAAGACCACATCATGGTCGGGTAACTCGGGTGTCGGCCCACCGGTCAGAAACCATTTGTGGAGCGTGATACTTTCGCTATCGACGATATATTCCAAGGGATTATTCGCCTGATACGTCCCTGGTACACACAGCATCAAGACACGGCATGGTTGCGCTAGCGGCGCCGAACGACGACCGGGCGGCGCGTGCAGGAGGCCTTGGCAGGCCACCACCGGCGCTAGCGCAATCGCACGCTTCTGCAGCGCAAGCGCCCCTTCCGGATTGCCGAAAACTTGCTCGAGTTCGTACGCGCCCCAGAGCGAGGCAAGATCGTTTTGATCGATCGATAATGCCCGCTGCAAAGCCGCGCGCGCTTCACTTACTCGTCCCATACTTGCCAACATTTGACCTAAATTCCGCCATGGCCAAACCTCAGCAGTATGCTGTTGCGAAGCCAGCATCAACCCCGCGATAGCCTCTTCGGCGTCGATGATCTGCATAATCCAAAGTATCGGCAGCAGGGTTAGAGAGTTTATACGGAGGATTGGCGTTTCTGCCGACATGACGTCTATAAGCCGACGTAACTCAGTTGGTAGAGTAACGGTTTTGTAAACCGTCAGTCGCCGGTTCGAGTCCGGCCGTCGGCTCATGTGTTCACCTCAGGTATGAATCTGCTCTAAGGCAGGGCCTCTGCGCGGCTTTTCGAAGTTGGCGCGAGTGAGTATCTCTTCTTCTGTAGAGGGCACGCCCGCCCGCATCGCAACCGCTTTACGCTTAGCGTTCGTCGCTGGGAGCATCGCCGCAGTAACGAGTGGCTTCGAGCTCGCCGTCACAACGATTTGGCCGCAGCACGCTTCGCTCGCTGGCTATTTTGCCTCGATAGCAGCGATCGCAGCCGGCAGCACCGCTCTGCCGTTTGACCCTGTGCTCGTCGGCGTCGTCGCGCATCTCGTGATCAGCATCGGCTGGGCCTACGGCTACACCGATTTAGCCTTGCGCAACCCCGCTTTGAATCGTGCTCCGTGGATTTCGGGCAGCGTGTTCGGCTTACTCGTCTTTCTGGGGATGCAATCGATTCTGCTGAGCGTGCATCAATTCCATGCGTTTACCCCGTTGGGATTTCTCAACGCGACCGTGCTCCACACCCTCGCTTTTGGGGTGCCAATCGCACTGATCGTAGCGCGTTCACGCAGCGTTCCTCAGTAGCACCCGATTCATGCAAGCGCAGATCCGGATCGATCGTGCCGCGCTTCGGGCGAATGTGCTTGCCTTACGCCAACTCACCGCGCCGGCACAGTTTATGGCGGTGGTCAAAGCCAACGCGTATGGACATGGACTCGCCCTCGTTGCCCCCGCCATTGCCGATATCGTCGATGCCTACGGTGTCTACGAAGTCAGCGAAGCGACGGCGCTGCGCGCGCTGGGGCTGACCCAGCCGATTCATCTGCTCGGGGCAATTCCGCCCCAAGAATTTGCAGCAGCGCTTGCCGCGGAGGCGATCTTGCCGTGCTGGAGTCCAGGCGCTTGGTTGCGTGACTTGATCCAAGCCAGTCAAGAGCACGGCCGACCGGCGCAGGTCCAGCTAAAAATCGATTCTGGCCTCACCCGACTTGGCATGGCCCCGCAGCACGCCGCCGAACTCCTCGCGACGCTCCGCGCCCAACCCCAGCTCGTGGTGACCGGCGCGTATTCTCATCTCGCTGCGGCCGAGGAGCTCGATTCACGCTACACCCTCGAGCAGCTCGAGCGATTCACGAGCACCGTACCCAGCGGCAGCGTTGCGCAGCGCCACATTGCCGCTTCGGCCGCCGCGATGCTCTGGCCTCAAACCCGCCTCGACATGGTGCGCTGCGGTATCGCGCTCTACGGCCTCTGGCCTTCGGCGGGCAGCCGCATCCGGATGGAGTCCCAGTGTCGGCTCGCCCCCGTGCTGCATTGGTCATCGCAGCTGGTCTGCATTCGCGAGGTTGCATCCAAAACAACGATTGGTTACGGCTGTACGTATCGTCCCTCGACCGATATTCGTATCGGGATTTTACCCATCGGTTACGCCGAGGGTCTCCCGCGTGCGCTTTCCAATAAGGGCGCGGTATTGATCGATGGCATCGTCTGCCCCGTGATCGGCCGGATTTGCATGAACATGGCGATCATCGACGTGAGTGCGATCGCGAATCCCCACGTCGGCCAACGCGTCACGCTCATCGGCAGCGATGGTGACGCCAGCATCAGCGCCGACACCCTAGCAGAACATTGCGACACGATCTCCTACGAAATCGTCGCCCGCCTACCCGCTAACATCCCCCGAAGTTACTGCGAAGATACTCTTACCGAATAAGTAAATCATCATGGAAAACTCCACGCCACGCTGGGTCTATCGCTTTGATAATTATCGTCGGGCCTTCACGTTGCTACGCGAGGCGATTACCATACGCCAGCAGCGCGAATTGACACCACTCGAGAACGAAGGTGTGATTCAACGATTTAAATACACCTGAGAGCTTGCCTGGAAAGTACTCAAAGACTACCTCGATATGGGGTCGTGCTTGACGTTATTACGCCAGCAGCGGTAATCAGGGCCGCTTTTGCGGCCAACATTATCGACCAGGGCGAAAGCCGGATGCATGCTTTGTCTGCGCGCAACACCATGTCACACACCTATAACATGCAGACGTTTGAGCAGACCATTGCCGATATTCAAAACGAATATATTCCCAGACTGGAAGAACTGCACGCGTTCATGCTCAAAAAAGTCAAAGATGCTCCCTGTAGCTGAGCATGGGCTAGCCGATCAGCAACTGCAAATAATTCGGCAGATATTGCGTCCTTATGCGCGTACAAGTACCAACGAACAAGACCGCAACCCCCTGATCACGGCCAGCGACACTGCCTTCAGCCCACTTCAGCTCAGGCGCTTTTCTGCCGAAGCACCCCTCAGAAGCATCTCGCTCTTACCCGTGAGGCACTATCGGCATGTCATCTCGCGCCATCCTCCCGCTCGCCAAGCGCGCCGCTCAAGCGGTAGCGCTCGTTGGCGTGCTCGCTTGCCTTAGCTGCGGGGGACACAGTGCCGCGCCTGGGGGGGGGGGGACCTTCCTTTGGATCAGGCAACACCGATAATTTCATACCAGTAGCGCCAACACCGAAAGCGAGCAATAGCGAACCAGGAGTACTCATTGCACCAACCCTCGCACCGCAACCACCCGTAAGTGCCCAGCCGGTGCCAGTGCAAATTACCTTCCCGCTGCCACAGGCAACGCCGGCGCCGACATCGCTTATCCAAAGTCGCATGCAGCGACGACTGCAGTATGTCTCAACAGCAAATACCCAGATGGCCGTGACCATCACCCCAGTCGGCGCAAGTGTGCCATCATATACAAGCTCCAATACGCCCTGCACGACCAGCGCGTGCTCACTCACCCTCACCACGACCCCAGGACCAAGTACGCTCACCCTCACCTTGACCGATGGCACGAATACCCTGGCCAGTTACAGCAGCGTGATTATTGTGCGTCCAGCTACATTCAACCATCTCACCTTTACTGCCAACCCCGTGGTCAATTCGGTCGTGCTTTCGCTTGCGAATCCCACACCAAATGCGGGAACAGCTACCAATGACGTGCTCACCGTCAACGCTTTGGATGCAGCGGGCCAGACGATTATCGGCAACGCGAATTATGTCGATCGCAACGGAAACCCGGTTGCACTCACCCTGGGTGTCATCAATAATCAGGCCGGTGGCACAGGCAGCGTCACGATACAAGGGCCAAGCCGCATTACCTCACCACAACGCGCACCGATCTATGCACATTATGACGGAAACTGGCTGCAGAGCAGCGCAATTTCTGTTGCAGCATCAAGCAGTGCGGTCACCACATTAACCGGGACGACACTGACAACCGTGCCAACCGTTATTCGGTATTCAATTAACTGCACCGCATATCAAATGGGCACAGCGCCAGACGGGAATTTATGGTTTTCTGAACGAGGTTGCCAAAGAATCGGTCGTATAGCACAAAATGGAACAGGATTTACCGACTTTATAACCCCAGCAAATACCGACGTTATTGCACTCACCGTAGCACCGAACGGCAACATCTGGTTTGGAAGTACAGCAATCGACGTCCGCACGCCGTCTGGAACGTTCATACAGTATTCACCGGGCTACACGGCAGGACTCTTGTGTATCGGCAATGACAGCAGCATCTGGATAACAAGTAATTACGCCAATCTGCTGGATAAATTTACCGTAAATGGACAGATGATCTCCTTCAATATTTCTTCTTCGACGAGAGACTGCACCACCGGACCAGATGGAAACATGTGGCTAACAACTTGTCGAGTAGACCGAGGGAATTGCACCCCCAGCCCCTCACGGAACGGTGCGTGAATCTCTCGATTCACACCGCTCTTATTAAACAAACGAACCTATTGTCCCATTTCCCCAGTGCACAAACAAATTCGGCCGGCGCTTAAGTATGCTCTCAAGAAATG
>CAIKPM010000016.1 GCA_903829325.1 uncultured bacterium | reverse complement strand
TACGGGGCCTTGAGCGCCATGCTATAGGTAGATTAGGCGACCGACGGAGAGACGGCAACGCCGGACGAGGGCTCCCTCCAAAGTCCGGCAGCAAGGAGCTTAGACTAGCTTGCTCACCCACTCCAAATTCAAAAGAGGCTCGCACGAATCAAGCGTTTGTACTCTGTGCAGCCACCCTAGCTCTTGTAGCGAGTGTATCGTGCTGGGAGACCAAACGAACTGCGCAAGCCCAAGCCACGTATGACCAAGCCGCCGATAACCTCGCGCTTGTCACGCACCGTGAAGCACGCATCCGTACCGTTGCCAATGCCCTGCACACGCTTGGCTTCGTCGCTCACACCGTCGAAACAAACCGTGCGCTTTCCTACGCGCAACTCTCGCTCGCGGTAGAGGTTGGTAACTTGGTGCCAAGTGGGGTCTGGCTTGAAGAACTAAGCCAAAATCAAGATACGCTCACCCTCAAGGGCGGCACAGAGCACACAGCACTGCTCGGTGTGTTGCTGCACAATCTTGCTCAAGAGCACAATCTGGCACATCCGCAGATCGTCAGTATGAAAACGGCGACCGGCACGGCGACGATGAATTTTACGATAACGAGTACGCTGACAAATCGATTCAGCACAGCGAATCGCGAGCATTAAGATGCAGCCGTATCGACAACGACATATCGACGAACCACTGCCGCTACAACTCTTGAGCGGACTGATTTTGCTCGCTGGGTATTTTTGCGTCTATCAACCTGCCGAAGCGCATCTCGACCGGCTCCAACGCAGCAGTGCGGAACTCCAGAGTAGGGTCACCTTCGGCAATCAGATCCTCAATCGACATACCGTATACGAACATCGTGCCGAACAAATGCGCAGCGAACTTGCTGGGCTCCAATTCGATGCGGATGACACCACCATGATGGCAACGTTTTTGAACAATCTCGATACGCGGCTGCACAATCATCATCTTGAATTAACCGAGCTAACGCCCAATCATGATATAACCGCAAGCGGTAACGCAACCAGCTTCACTCTGCATCTGCGTGGTAACTATCACGAGCTTATCGCCTTCCTTAATGAATTAAGCGATATGCCAACACTGGTACGTCTCGAAAATCTGAGTTTTACCAGCGCAGCCAATGATAACCAGGCGCAGCAGAATCCCGTCCTTGACGCAAACATCAATGCGGCGCTCGTGCCGATTCAAACCCAGGGTAGCTCTTGATGAAAACGACTCTGCATCCGCATTTGTTGGCCACGATCGCCTTCGCCGGCGCGTTCTTTTTACTGCATGGACAGACGCATGCAAATCGCTCGCTCGATCAAGACAATCCGCCTGCACCACAAGCCCCGCTTATCGTCGTTTTATCGCATCCAGGGCGTCTCGTCGAACAACACAATCCCTTTATCGCCCCAATCACGCAACACAACCAATCAAGCACCCCTCAAACGATGAACGGTGTCATCGTTAATACTCCTGACCAAACGATGTCGAGTACGAGTGATGAGCAATTTCATTTACGCGCGGTAGTCTTAGGGAGTCGCCGGTATGCGCTGATGGCAAACGGCTCATCTTCGCAAATCGTCACCGTCGGAAGTCATATCGCCGGATCGGTCGTGAGCAACATTTCCCTCAATGGAGTCGATCTCAGCAACGGCGCCCATTTTCTGCCCGAAGAAAGTCACTCGTGAAGTCACTACTCCAACGTTGTTTGCTCATCGGCAGTTTTCTGCTGAGCTCGCTTGTCCCCGTCAAAGCTGCTACGAACATCAGTCTTGATGTCCACGGGGCTGATCTCCATGATGTGCTGACGCTACTCGCTTTACAAGCAAATACCAATATTATTACCGATGCCTCACTCGGTCACGTGCCCATTACACTGCGACTCGAACACGTCAGTTTTACCCAAGCGCTCAGCGTGCTCGCACATGCATACGATTTGCAAATCCGCCATGATGGGAACGTCTTGATCGTTGGCGCTGGTAGCGCGATGAATAAAAAATACGGCGATGGCAGCGATACCTTAGGTGCACGCACCGTGGTTATCACCCTGCGCAATACGTTGCCGAATGAAGTCAGCAAAATTCTTACGGATGCCATTCCCCCCGGTACTATGCTCATCGCGGATCAGCGCGGCGGGCGACTGATCGTCACTGGCGATAGCAACGCGATTATGCGAGTGCGCAACCTCGTCCAAGCGATCGATGCACCTCGCAACGAGCTTGATGGGCGTAACGGAGCAGTCGCGATCCGCCTGCGCTATGCGCGCGCTGAAGAAGCGCTCAAACAACTGCACGGCGTGCTTCCAGAAAATAGTTATGTTGCCGATGATGGTCAAAACGCCATCATCCTGACCGGTGGAGCAGATAGCGTCGCGGTTGCCCGGGCTTTCTTACACGCGATCGATATCGCGCGTCCGCAAATCTCGTTTGAAGTCCGCGTTGCTGATCTCTCCCTAGCGAAAAATAGTAATCTCGGTATGGTCTTCGGCAGTCCAAGCCTGGGTAGCGGAGCCGCGATGACTTCATTTGCGAACAAGTCTATCGCGATTGAAGCGACGCTCAACGGTCTCATAGAACAAGATCGTGCGAAAATTCTGGCACGACCGCAGATCGTCACGCAAAATAATTCGGAGGCGAATCTGCTCGTCGGTGAGTCATATCCTATCGTCACCACGAGCACGACCGGGAGTACGTCGAATCAAGAAGTGCAATATGTTGATATCGGCGTCAAGTTACGCATTACGCCCACGATCGGCAGCGACGGGAGTATTATTGCTGATCTCAATCCCGAATATAGCGAATTACTTTCGATCACCCGCAATGGCTATCCAGTAATCGGGACGCGTAAACTCAACGCAACTTTGCGTGTACGCAACAACGAAACCATCGTACTGGGAGGTTTATTACAAGATACCGATTCAGAAACGGTTACGAAAGTTCCACTGTTAGGTGACGTGCCAATTTTTGGTCCGGTGTTTCGCAATCGCGTCCATAATCATTCGCATGATGAAATTGTCTTTTTCATCACCCCCCATTTATTGAGCGACACCACGACGGCACCGTGAAACGAGGCTTTTCGCTCGTCGAACTGGTTATGGCGTTAGGGCTTGCGCTGCTCGCGTGTGCCTTTGGTTTCATGAGCCTACGCTCGGCTCTCGGCGCCGTGCAACACGCCCGCACGAGCGACGCACAAAGAGACGCGTTAACCGCACTCGTCTCACGTTTCGAAGAAGAAGCATCATCAAGCGATGCGGTGTGGATTATGCAAAAAACAAACGGAGCGGAATTACATTTTTCGCGACTTACCGGTGACGGCACGACCCAACACTGGTTCTACACCATGACGAGTCAGGGTCTCGCCCGTGTCGATGGATTCACAAACACGACAAGTATCATCGATCCGGGAAAAAATCTCGCGCAATTCTCGTTAACGACCTTGCAGGCGTCTGCGTTGGGACAAACCGGCAATCCGTATAATGCTGCGTTCAGAAATCTCCCAGCAGTTGCAAACGTGGAATATACCGTCGATGGTGTTGGGATTGCTGGCAATAGCGTGTGTGTCGTCATCCTGAAGCTGGGCAAAGAAAGTCGGATGATCCATCTACTCGCTGGAGCAAACGCCGAAAGTTTCGGCATCGAGCAAGGCCTTTTTTGGCACGCGATCCTCTGGCGCACAACCTCGACCCATCGTTTTGCCCTGGGTTTAGGGCAAAAGACGTCGTACCATATCATGGCCGAAATTGCGTATACGACGAACAACTGGGCAAGTTCCAAAGTCTGGTGCTCTTATGATGTATATGGCCCGCTCGATGTGAGCGATCCACGCGCGCAAGCCAGCTACCACGATCGTGCAGAACAAGCGAGTACGATTTTTGCCGCTTGCCAGAAAATCACCGGACAACGGGCCATCGTGGCACCCAGCGTGAGCCAGTAATGCGGAGTCGCGGTTTTTCGCTCATCGACGTGATAATCGGCGTAGCGCTGATGGTGCTTGCGATTGTGGCCTTGAGCCAAAGTCTGATTCAGTATATTCGCATCAACAACCATGCCCTTGCCCAAAGTAGATTAGCGTGCACGATGACCAATCTTGGCAGCGATTTTTCGGCCATCTTGCGCTACGATGGTCCGGCCGCGCAAGCCCTGCGCAATGGCGTCTTCGCGACCAGTTTCACGGTTACACAATGGGAACCCGACAATGATCAAGCCCCCGTCGACTGCCAAGCAGGCGTATCTCAAGCGAATGACCTGCTCAAGCTAAACTGTCACGATCGTTGGGGCAATACCGCGACCCGAGAACTGCCCCTGAGTATCAGCCAACCGGCACCGGGTAGTGTGGTCGCTCGGTAATGCTGATCCAAAGCCTGGTGCTCACGGTTTTTAGCCTCGTGCTCGCCACGCTCTGCGCGTATAGCGCCCTCAGCGAGGTCCACAATCTGGCGATCACCGCCGCGCAACAACAGCTGCGCAGCAGCGCAGATCTCGCGACAGAACGCGCGCGCATCAGCGCCAACCAAGCTAGCCCCAGTATCCCTAGCGACAGTACCGATCCCAGCACGGGCATCAGCACCCATATCGCGCTTGATCCGAGCCCAAACCTCGCAAACGACCTCGCCTGTCCCGGTCACGATCTACGCCATCGTTGCAATCTTGTGACGACAGCTACCGCGAGCGAGTCGCGGGTCTGGGAAACGCTCGATCTCCACACGAGTGCGCTTACGGGCGAGCGCCTCAGCCTGCGGCGACACGTTTTGCTCCGCGTGTTACCCTTGCCACCGTATGCAACGGTGGTAGCCATACGTGATGATGCAACCAGCGGCGGCGCACTCTTAGGCGACCCAAGCGGGATACCCGCCGCAGCTGGAGATCTCACTACGCCTGATCCCAACAATCCGGGCAAGTATCACGACACAAGAATCCACCTCTACGAGCCGTGTCGCTTTGTCACGAATAATTCAGTCGTCGCCACCGACCACAAAAACTGGGCCAACTGGCAAGGCGGCACCGCAGGGCCAGCGCGTCAACTCAGCTGCGATGCGGGTGCGGGCGAAACCAGCCAATACACCAACACTACCGTCACAACCCCACCCCTCACAAGCTCGTCTTGGGGGCACTAATATTGGGGTGCGTCAGACAGTGACGCTTATCTAAACCCTCACATTTGATAAGATCAGGTGACTTGACGTTCGCCAATCTCGCCCAAAGCTGCTTGCGAAGCTGCCACAGCAACTGACCAATATTCGTGAAGTCAATATCCTTATCGTGTATCTTCTCCAAAATTTTGCCACTCGGCTGGGCTTTCGACATTGCGGGCTGGCCAAGGATCTCAGGATACCCATGCTCGCTAGCGTAAGAGGCGAAAGATTCCAATAGTGAAGCTATCTGCGCGCGATATTCTGCTAATTCGCTATTCTCTGCGGCCTGGTGAGTAATAACGGTAAGTTGACAGAGCATATCGTACAGAGCCACAGGAGATTCGAAGCCTTTAGCGATTCCTGAACGACTCAATTCGAGCAGGATTTGACGTGCTGCCTTGAGCGATTCAGTTTCCGGCTTGTGCACAGTCAGTGGGATTTCTCGGCGTGCTGCACCTGTCTGGTAACCGCGAGGCCACTCAGCGTACCCGCGCTGATGCGCTTGGTTGAAACGTCCCTCAGGTTGATCACGGTATTCGCGCGAGCGAGCGTTTGCACGATGGAATCTGCTCGGGTCAGCATACGTAAAATGCGCAGAGGGATCAAAATCCCAATAAAAAGACGAGTAGGTTTGCGAGTACGGCATATTGCGAGGATTATTCCGAACCCCATCCTGAGCCGGGCAAGCTTGGAACTCAGATTTTGCCGAACGACGACTCTGTGTCTCGGCGAAAGCAAGCGCTGCGCTAACGATGAGCAAGGTGGCGATAAAACCGCCTGCAAGCAGTACACCCTGGTTACGCTGCGCCCACGACTTCGCATCTCCAAGCGGTGCTTCTACGCCGGTTGGCGGCGCAGAAATTTTCACTGATGGTCGGGCAGTTTGTGAGACTAGCTGACGATTGCAAGCGTTGTTGAGGGCCGGCAACAAATCAGCACCGGGAGATTGTCCGTTGCTCGACGGCAGCGGATACGCTCCCGATGGCGGCGGGATGGGTTGTACTCCGCTCACAGACATGTCTAGACTCCGTCACAAACTCGATCGCCCGTCAACAGCGACACCATTCCTCGCACAGGCTTCGCAGACTCACCCTAGTTGGGATATGTGTCGAATCACGATCGTGTCAAGCGCAGCTACATCCGCGAGCGGGGCCGGCGCAAATTTCTACAGGTTTAAGCCGTCGCGTAGATCGCCGAGGCGGGCGGCGAGGACTGAGCGGGCGTACTCGTGGAGGCGCTCGCGTTGCTCTTCGGGCATGCGCTGGTATAACGTGAAAGCAACCGCTGAGGCAATGCCACCCGCGAGACCGATCAACACAGTCTTCCCGGAATCGGTGCTTGGTTTCGAAGATTTGGCGGCAGGGACGCCCCCCTTGCCCTCGTGTGATTGTCCAGTCGTATCAGCCATGAGAAGTATCCTTACCCACGTCAGTGGGAATGTCATTACGGTGTCGATGCTGGAGATTCTTGGGATACTGCGTCGCCAACTGCAAAATCGTCAAATCAGCCGTCCGCACCAAGACCCCAACGGCGCTGCACTCTCGATCGGCGGTCGACCAGCTCATTCGCAAACAGCCAGGCTCTCGGACTCCCGCCACGACAATCCCAGCAACTTCTTCCAAGCCGAGCCAAAGGCTCTGGAGAACCGTCGAAGCGGCCGCACAGACCACGTCACGCCCCAAAACGGCCCAATTTGCGTGACCGTGAGCCTCGACAGAAACAGGAAGGCCACGCTCATCATCGACAAAAGTCACAATAAGCATGGCCTGAACGAATCTGGAAGGACTAAACCGCGTTGATTGCGTCGATCTGAATCGATGCGAAACGTTGACGGTGCCCAAAGAGCTTGCGCACGCGCTTCTTGGGCTTGTACTTGAAGACTAAAATTTTCTTGTCTTTTTCCTGAGAAAGCACAGTGCCAGTCACGGTAGCACCAGCAACCGTTGGGGCCCCAACCGAAGTCTGGGTGCCACTATTCAGTAGGAGTACCTTGTCGAAGGTGATGACAGAACCGACCTCAGCATGGATCGCGTCGGTGCGGATGACGGCACCCTCGATCACGCGATGCTGCTTGCCGTCTGCCTCAATGATTGCGTATTTATCGGCCATAACCGGCCAAGAATACCACAAGCCAGCAAGATCGTCAATTCCCCCGCACCACCCTCTCTCCACAACTGTGGGTAACACTGTGGAGAGAACCCTCGAGTGATCATTTTTCCTTGTATTATCGGGCTTTTTTACTCATTCATCAATCAGAAATATCTTGTTCATACCTGGGAAAAGCTTGCATTATCAGCACTTTTTCGCGTACACAGGTTCCTGTGGATAACGAGGAGAGAAGCCATGTGGAAAACTCGGAGGAGAACTCGGTTGGGCTGCTAAGATCGGCTGTCCGCGCGTAAATCACCCGGGAGAGGGCCTTCGTCCACATGATGCAAAGCACAGGTTCTGAATCCGAAATCGGCAACGAAGTCTGGGCAGCCGCCCTGACCGAGCTGGAAGATCGTTACTCGAAGCCGATCTTCCAAATGTGGCTGCGACCAATGCGGGTCGTCAATTTTAGTGGCAGTACCATCGAGCTTTCCGTCCAGACCAAGTTCGCTCGTGATTGGGCCGAAAATCGCCTCAAGGACGATTTAGCCCACACACTTGAAACATTGCTAGGCACGCCGATCGAAGTCAACTTTACCGTCGCCGCCGATCCAACCAACGCACAAGCGGCGCCGACCAAAAACATACCGAGTGCCACGCCACCAGCTGCTAAACCCTTGAGCGAACGTCCCGAACCCGTGGTCCAAAATACCCTCAATCCTCGGAATACGTTCGAAGAATTTGTCGTCGGGAATTCAAATCGTTTCGCCCACGCAGCAGCCTTAGCCGTCGCAGAATCACCGGCACGCGCGTACAACCCGCTCTTTCTCTACGGTGGAGTCGGGCTGGGGAAAACCCATCTTATGCATGCCATCGGACATCGGGTACTGCAAAACAAACCGAACGCAAATATTGTCTACGTCTCTAGTGAGAAATTCACGAACGAATTTATCATTGCGATTAAGAATAATCAAACGGTCGAATTTCGCAACAAATATCGCGGGGTCGATGTCCTCTTAATCGATGATATTCAGTTCCTCGAAGGAAAAGAACAGACGCTCGAAGAGTTTTTTCACACCTTTAATACCCTCCACGAATCCAGTCGGCAGTTAGTGATCTCGAGCGACCGTCCACCACGCGAAATTCACACGCTCGAACATCGCCTGCGCTCTCGCTTCGAAATGGGCCTACTGACCGATATTCAGGCCCCTGACGTTGAAACGCGTGAAGCGATCTTGCGCCGTAAAGCGGAGTCGGAACAAATCGACGTGCCTGACGCGGTGCTGGCGTTTATCGCAAAATCGATTCCCTCGAATATTCGAGAACTCGAAGGCGCGCTCATTCGTGTCATCGCCTATGCTTCGCTCACCAAAGCAACAATAGATGTAGCACTTGCCGCGGAAGTACTAAAGAACGTCATTCCTGCGCAACCGATCAAACGCGTCACGGTAGCCACCATTAAAGAACGAGTCGCTGGTGCTCACAGTCTCACGGTCAAAGAAATGGACAACCAGCGTCGCGAGGCACGCCTAGCCGCACCACGGCAGATTGCGATGTATTTAGCCTGTGAGCTCACCGAAAACTCGTTACCGCAAATTGCCCGGGCCTTTGGGAAAAAGGATCATACAACCATTATGTATGCGCGCGATCGCGTGAAACAACGGATGGCCGTGGACGAAACATACCAAGCCAAAGTCCAATCGTTGATGACGATCTGCCAAAGCGACTGAGCCGCTTACCGAGGAGTTCACCCTTTGCACGGTTTCTGTCCACAGCGCCTGTGGAGACAAGACTCGGGTATCTCAAAACGAGCCAGCCGTGGAAAGTGTGTACAAATCGCCAGCCATATCCACAAGCAGGAGCACAGAAAAAACCTTACCACTGCAGGCATCGTTGGATTACTCACTGTTTCCACCCGCTTACTACGAAGACGATGACTCGTATATATCTTATCGTCTCTAGTCGGCCTGCGGGCCTGGTCAAAGCAGCACGCTTTGAATCGTATCGGCACAAAAGAAAAAAAGTGTAGTACTTGCCATGAAGAGCGGCCGAGCTTCGCGAATGCAGCCCGCGTGAAGTTTACCTGCAGTACGAAGGACCTTGCGTTGGCTGTTGTTGCAGCCAGCAAAGTGGTCAATACGCATACCACCGTGCCGATTCTCTCCAATGTGTATTTACTCGCTGAGGATGGCCGTGTTCGTGTTCGTGCGACTGACCTTGAAGTCACACTTGAACAAACGATCAAAGCGACGGTGAGTGAACCGGGCAGCGTTACCGTCTCGGCCAAATTGTTTGCTGGATATCTAGGCAACTTGCCGGCGGGTGAGCTCGAGCTCAGTGGCAGCTCGACTCGCGTAAGTGTTCGTGCTGCTCGCTCGAGTTACGATTTTCACGCTTTGCCAGCCGACGAATACCCGCCCTTACCGAGTGCAATCGGAAACGTCCATTTTCGTGTTCCCGGTCGCGCCTTTCGCGAAGCCATCAACAGCGTAATTTTTGCGGCTTCGAGCGAAGAAGCACGCGGCGCTGTCTTGATGGGGACCCTTTTCGAAGTGACGGGCAACTCGTGTACTGTCGTCGCGACCGACGGCTACCGCTTAGCCAAACGTCACCTCGTCTTGCCCGAGCCAGTGTCCGAACCGCTGAAAATCGTTGTCCCGTCCCGTGCCTTGGGTGAAGCTGCCCGCAACCTCGGCCAGAACGACCAAGACATCGCGGTCAGCCTGCTTGGTGCAAAAGCGAATCAAGTCGCGTTTACTTCGGCAGATACCGTGCTCGTCGTGCGCTTGGTCGATGGCACTTATCCTAATTATGCACAGGTGATTCCGCAGAAGTTTGACCGCTCGGTCGTCGTTGAAGTCGCCCCATTGGTCAGCTCGTTGAAACGGGCTGAACTCGTCGCCGGCGATCGTGCCAGCCTCGTGCGTGTCTCGATTTCGCAACAGCAGTTGACCTTAACCGCAACCTCCGATACCACCGGCAACGCCTACGAGGAATTGGCCGTGGAGCAAAGTGGAGACGATTTAAGCATTGCCTTCAATGCTCGCTATTTTGCAGAAATCCTCAATCATCTCGATACTCCTCAAGCCGTACTAGAATTTCTGGGAACATTGTCGCCAGCGGCTATTCGACCATTGCTGACCGAAGGCGAGGCAAGTCAGATGTATGTGTTGATGCCGCTGCGCCAATAACCGGCGCGAGTGCGTTTGACGCGTCTGGCCCTGGCCAATTTTCGTAACTATCAACTCCTCGAATGTGAACCTGCCCCCGGCTTCAATCTTTTTGTTGGCGCTAACGCTCAGGGGAAAACCAACCTCCTAGAAGCGATTGCGATGCTAGGCACCGGCAAATCATTTCGCACTTCCCGCGAACACGAAGTCATTCGTGAAGGGGAAGTATGTGCCACATTGAGTGCCGACGCTGTTGTTGATGCCGGCGAAGTGGCGCTAGCGTGTACGATTACCGCTCAAGGTCGCGGCAGTCGTAAAGTCTATGGGGTGAATGGCCACCCGGTGCGCTATGCCTCGTATCTAGGTCGGGTGCGGGTGGTAACGTTTACCCCGGATGATTTACGTTTGGTGAGTGGCCCCCCGCAAGGCCGGCGGGCGTTGATGAACGCTGCCTTAGCGCAAGAAAGCCCGGCGTATTATGGCGCCTTGGCGAGTTATGGCCGGATCTTGGTCCAAAAAAATGCGTATCTACGTGCGGGGGTTCCCGACACAGCTCTCAACACGATCTATAACGAGCGACTTATCACGTGTGGTACGCAGTTGATGCTTGCCCGCAATCATTTTGTGGCCGCACTCGCACAGCGGGCAACGACAATCTACCGCCGTTTAGTCGGAGCCGGCGGTGAAGAACTGACCCTCTGTTATCGTCCCAATGTTGTTGGGGCCAGTCCTGCGCAAGCAGATATTGCTGGAGCATTTGCCGTCAAACTCAAAGCGGCCGCGGTGAGTGAGGCACTCCGCCGGATCAGCTTGGTTGGGCCACATCGAGATGAAATCGAATTTTTACTCGATGGAAAAGTACTCAGCAATATAGGTTCCCAGGGTCAGCGGCGTTCAGCGGTATTAGCAGTCAAGCTTGCGGAATATGGGGTGTTGCGTGAACGGGGAGGCGAGGCACCGTTACTGTTGCTCGACGACGTGCTTTCAGAACTTGACGCACAGCGACGCGACTTTTTTTTGGCTCAATTGGCCGAAATCGAGCAGGTATTCGTCACTTCAACAGCTGTGCCACCATCGCTAATACCAGCGCGTATTTTCGAAGTTGAGCAAGCCCGCATCCGGCAACGTGAACTGTAGGTTACTGCAACGATGTTAACTCGCTTGAGTCAACAACTTGATATCTGGAAACCGGCAAAAGCGGTTTTGGCTCCGCTCGATGTCGTGCGTGCAGCGTGGGTCAACGTGGTTGGTCCCGAAGTTGCGCAGCATTCACTGCCTGCAGAGATTCACGGTGAGACCCTCACCATTTTCACTCGCTCGGGTACCTGGAACCAACAATTAGGTTTCTTAGAAGAAACCTTACTCAAAAAATTGAGCGAACTAGCCTTGCCTGTCTCGATTACGAGTTTGCGTTTTCGGGTTGGCAAAATAACCCAACAGCTGCAACGTCAACAAAGACGCGCAAAAAGTGTGCAACAAGTCTTGCGGCTGCAATCCCCAGCACCCCCGAATGAATCGCTCGAAGACTTGCTCGTGCGTCTGCGGGCGCGTGCTCAGGTGCTCCGCGAGAAGCGGGGGGCTCGCTGCAGCCGCTGTCAGGTGGCTTTACCCCCGCGTGGCCGCATCTGTGCTCCGTGTGCACATGCCCTGAGTCAAGAACGCTTATACCAGATCATGCGTCTGTTGCGGGAAGCTCCGTGGCTGAGCGATGAGGAACTGCAGCAGTCGGGCAATCGTTTACAAGCTGAGGAAATTGCGACCGCCCGAGCAGCCCTTTTGAGTCGTTGGCGTCGTGAGCTGGATGTGCTCGAGCGAAAACGCACGTTTCGCCGGGGAGAGCCCGAGCGCGCGACCGCGGTTGCCTATGTCTTGCTCGCCACTGGTCTGCCTCCCGATCGCCTGACACGCGCTATCACGCGCTACACCTTAGGGCCACGACTCGACGCTTTGTTGTACGGGGAAACGGCTCTAGCAAGCGAATGAGGGGTGGCTATGGAGACATATACCGGAGAACAGATCGAAGTTCTCAAGGGCCTTGAAGCTGTCCGTAAACGACCAGGGATGTACATTGGCAACACGAGCGATCGTGGTTTGCACCAGTTAGTCTACGAAGCCGTTGATAATTCGGTCGATGAAGCTTTGGCTGGCCACGCAACGCACATAGAAGTGATCCTCGGAGCCGATGGCTCTTGCTCGGTGCAGGACGATGGCCGAGGCATTCCGATCGATGTGCATCCCGGTGAAAATATGCCCGCTGCCGAGGTCGTGATGACCATCTTGCATGCTGGTGGAAAATTCGGTAAGGGCGGCTATAAAGTCTCCGGCGGTCTTCACGGCGTTGGTATCTCCGTCGTGAATGCGCTTTCTAGCGAAATGATCACCCGCGTCAAACGCGATGGTGGGTTGTGGGAAATTCGTTTCGAACGCGGTATCACCAGTCAGAAGCTGCGGAAAATTGGTAGCGCCCAAGGAACGGGCACATATCAATGGTTTAAGCCCGATGCAGAAATTTTTGATACCTTAGATTTTCGTTGGGAAACCCTCGAAAAGCGCCTCCGTGAATTAGCGTTTTTGAATCGTGGCTTATCGATTGTATTTATTGACAAACGCCAGGATCCGCCACGCGAGAAAACGTTTTGTTACGAAGGTGGCATCATTTCTTTTGTTGAGTATCTCAACGAAAATAAGGAATTTGTTACTCCGATCGTTTCAACAAACGGCGAGCGTGATGGTATTATCGTTGAATGCGCAATGCAATGGAATGACACGTATAACGAAGTCATTTTTGCCTTTGCAAATAACATTAACACGATGGAAGGCGGTATGCATTTAACCGGCTTCCGTACCGCGGTTGCCAATTCGGTTAATATCCATGCCAAGAAAAAAGGCATCCTCAAAGAAGCCGATGGAAATCTTTCTACCGACGATTGTATGGAAGGCTTAACGGCGGTCGTCTCGGTCAAATTACAGGATCCACAGTTCGAGGGCCAGACCAAGACCAAGCTCGGGAATGCGCGCGTCCGTGGCATCGTGTATTCTCTGGTGAACGAACGCTTAGAGTTCTTCTTGGAAGAAAATCCCAAGCTTGGTCGCGCTATTGTCGAAAAATGTATGCAAGCGGCTCGCGCACGTGAAGCTGCAAAAAAAGCGCGCGATTTGTCACGGCGTAAAACCGCGCTCGAAGGCAGCGGTTTGCCGGGAAAACTCGTTGACTGCAAGAGTCAAGATCCGAAAGAGTCAGAGATTTTTTTGGTCGAGGGCGATTCTGCCGGCGGTACCGCTAAAGGCGGACGTGATCCGAATACGCAAGCGATTTTGCCGTTACGCGGTAAGATTATCAATGTCGAAAAAGCGCGACTTGATAAAGTGCTTTCAAACGAAGAAATTCGCACGATGATCACGGCTTTCGGGACGGGATTCGGTGATGAATTTAATTCGGATAAACTGCGTTACCATAAAATCATTATCATGACCGATGCTGATGTTGATGGCTCGCATATTCGCACATTATTGTTAACTTTTTTCTATCGCCAGATGCGTAAATTGATTGAGGATGGGTATGTGTATATTGCGCAGCCACCTCTTTACGGTGTAAAGCGTGGAAAAATGCAGCGCTATGCATTCGATGATGCCGAACTCAAAGAAATTATTGGTGATCGAGACCCTAAAGAATTTACGGTTCAACAGTATAAGGGTTTGGGCGAAATGGATGCCGAGCAATTAGCTGTTACCACGATGGAAATAGGTTCGCGACGATTGAAGCGTGTTGAATTAGATGAAGCGAGTGAAGATGCTGAGCGCATGTTTACGACTCTTATGGGTGATAGCGTCGAACCGCGCAAGCGTCTTATTCAAGCGCACGCTCGCGACGCTAAGTACGATATTTAGAGCCCCTCAAAAAATAGTGGCGCAAGCCTCAGGCTTGCGCCCATTTTGCTCGATGCCATGAAGCTTTTTTTCCTACGCGGATTTTTAGCTTTGTTCTTGCTGTTCGTGTTTGTGCGGATACTCTTTTCTCCGTTTGGGGTGGCGTGTATCTTGCGCACTCAAGGGTTGAAGTGGCAAGCTGGTAGCGTCTCGTTTGGCTTGCGGCAGCTGCGCTCAGAGCACCTAATGATTGCTTCCTCGCAGGGAGAGCCGGTATTTTCAGCGCTGCGGATTAACGCCGCGTATGATCTGCTTGCCTTGTTGCGGGGGCAAGGTCAAGCGAAGAATGGGGTCGTTGTCGAGCTAGAGCAGCCAAAATTATGGCTGTACCCCGCGAGTCTGGCAGGCGGTTCGAGCGCGGGTGCTGGCGGAATGCGCTTGCCGGGGCATCTACGACTTAGGTTGACGATTCACAATGGCGTTGTGGCGTTGGTGCAGCCGCATGTGCTCGATCCACAGGCGCGGCAGCTGGAACTGACGCGGGTGAACCTTCGGGCGCAGGTGGATACCGATCGAGAAACCCGGTACCAACTTTCGGCTGCTGCGGGCACAGGACTCGTGCATCTGCAGGGTTTGATCGATGCGCCCCGTGGAAGCGCATTGCATCGGGTTGAGATGGATCGTTGGCCAGTCGCGCATTGGGGCAACGCCTTCATCGATAGCAGCGCGTTTCGCTTGCAGGCGGGCGAAGTCGCCCAGTTGCACGGGCTTGTCTATGGGGTTGCGGCACCCGGTCAAGCGGTGCTTGGCGATCACATCGTGGCGCAGGCCCAAGCGCAGGCAGTCGTGGCTAATCTGCAAGGAATTGATCGGTCTTTAGAAGATCTGCGCGCCCACGTTGATATAAGCGATGACACCATGACCTTCGCTCAGGTGAGCGGTCGGCTTGGGGTGCTTCCATTTGCGGGAAGCGGTGCGGTGTTTGCTTTGAACGAGGCAGAGCCGCAGTTGCAGTTTGCCTTGACTGGTGCTGGCGATATGCAAGACGTGCGAAGCCTCTTTCGCTTCTCGCGTGATTTGCCGATCGCGGGTCACCTGAATCTCCGGGCGACGATCGAGGGTGGCGCGAGCGCGCCGATGATTTCGGTTGATCTCGCCGGTCAACATCTTGCGTATGCCGGTCAGTTGGTTGACTTGCAACCTAGTCGGCTCGTGTATCGGAACAATGAGGTGCTCTTGGCGCCTGTGGCGCTCCACTACGGCGAGGTACAGGTTGCGGGGGCAGGGGCGATTTCGGTGAGCGAACCAGTCCATTCCCAGATCTTGCTAATGGGTTCAGCACCAAGCGCAGCACTGCCGTACGCGCAGTTGCTCTTTGGTGGGCAGTTGGATGCATTTGCTTTGATCAGCGGTGATGGTCAGCATCTCGATGCGCGATCGTATCTTGCCGGCTGGAATGGTTCACAACACCTTCAGGCCTTGCTGCATCTTGACCCCCAGGGTGGCGGCGTATTCGGTCCCTTGGTCGTGGAGCAAAACGGACAACGTACTTTGCTTGCGGGAGGCACACTCGCGCCGCAACAGAGCGCCTGGTTAGGGGTGACACTCAGCGCCGGACAAGCGCTTGAACCGTTGGGAGTGGCGCTGGATGGCCCGCTCGCCCTGGCTGGTGCACCGGGGCAGCAGCTGACCACGGGCCAGGTGCTCTTGCATGGCGATCTTGCCCAGCTTGGAGACATCTTTGGTGTCGGCGGTCTGCAAGGTACCGTGACACTGCCGTTGACGGTATCGAGTGGCACCGCCGGTGTGGAGCTCCAGGTTGGTGATGCGGGGTTGCGCGACGTCAAGGCTTTTGGTGTGCCGTTGCGGTCTTTTCAAGCTGCGGTATTGTTCGGATCTCAGCACACCGTAGTGACGGCCCTCTTGGGGTTGCCCCGCGGCGAAATTGTCGCGAGCGGTGATCTTGATCAGAATCTCGGTTTGTCGTTCCGCGGACTCTCAGCGCTGGGTGGGGTATCGAATGCCTCATTGAGCGGTGCGCTACTCTGGTCACGGCCTTTGCAGCAGGGACCTTTGGCGGGAGTGGCTTTGGGTGGTGCAGTGATCGCGGCGAATCCTTTCACGCTCACCACGCGCTTCACTTTAACGGGTTCGGCTTTGGATTTTCAAGGCGGACTTTTGCAGCTTCCCGGGGTGTTAGCGCACGTCGATGGGGCCGTAGGCGATGCGTGGCGGGGAACGGAGCTCGCGCTTAGCGGGCAAGTCTTTGACGGCGAGCTCGAGCCAACACTGAACGTGCTCTTCCCGCAGGCAGCGCACTTGATGGGTGCGGGGAGTGTCGCTGCAGATGTGCGGCTTTCCGGTAACTGGCCGGCGCTGCAGCTCAACGGTCAGGTGAGTGTCCCTGAGGGTCAAATAGCAGGGCTGCCGCTGCGGGGCGGGCGGTCTGACTTCGCTTGGGCTCCGCACGCTTGGCGCATTGATCAAGGACGGATTTCGGTCGGGGGCAGCGCGCTGGAATTTGCGCTGGGTAGCAATGCGCAAGGGGTGCAAGCGAGTTTGCTAGGGCGCACGCTCGATCTCGCTGATTTTAATCCCTTATTCGATCAAGATGCTTTTTTGGCCGGTACGGGACACGTGCAAATCCAGGCGGACTTGACTGCGATGAATATCCAGAGCGCAGCCGATATTCACCTAGCAGATGTTCGCGTTGGCAGCATCGTTTTGGGAAGCGCTCAGGCGCTTTGGCAAACTCACCAACACGACGTCGAAGGGAATGTGCGCGTCGTCGGTCCGACAGCGGAGCTGGCGCTGACTGGCGGACTGCATTTGCCGCGCATCGAGTCGTGGTCGAATGTCATGGCGCAGAGTCGGCTTGAAGCGACGGCTCGCTTGAATAACGTTGATCTCGAGCGCTGGTTACCGCTGGTCGGTTTCAATGGGCCGCTGAGCGGGCATTTCGATGGAACCGCACATATTTTTGGGCTCTTGCCTGCGCCGATGATCGATGCAACGATGTCGTTGCATGATGCGCAATGGGCCATCGTGCCGATCACGATGGCACAAGCACACATCGTCGCGGAGAATGGGCGCGCAACGATCGAGCAAGCGCAGTTGGTGATCCCCAGTACGGCTGCCCAAGTGAGCGGCAGCTTCGGTTTTGGCGCGAACGATCCGCTCGCCTTGGTTTTGCACGCTCAGACACCCGATATCGGGCTTTTGCTTGCCAAAGCATTGCCGCATCTCGGCTCGTTGGGTGAACGCCTGCGTCCGGTAGTGCAGCCGCTTACCGGCACCCTCGCAACGGCTTTGCAACTTGGTGGAACGGTCTCGCATCCTCAACTAGATGCAGCCGTCGATGCGACCGAGGTGATGCTCCACGGGGTTGCGATACCACGCGCGCAAGCTCGTTTTGCGCTGGAAGCGAATCATCTCCAAGTCACCGACCTTGAACTTGCCTTTGAAAAAGGCTCGGTGAGCGTCGCCGGGCGACTGCCCTTAGTTCTCGATCCCTTCGTGGTGGGACCAGCGCAGGCACCTCTGGGTCTTGATGTCCGTGTCGCCGCGCTTCATCTCGCCGCCTTCACACCCTGGCTACCCCCAAAAAGCACCTTGCGGGGCATTGTGGATGGCATCGTTTCTCTGCGGGGTACTCCCGCTTCGCCTCAGCTTTTTGGGGGCCTGAATTTGAGCGCTGGGGCGTTTGCGGCACCGATTGAATCCACGCTCATCGATGGAATCCAGAGTACTGTCCATTTGGACGGACGGCAGGTTATGTTCACGACTGCGGCTACCGTGGGTGGCGGTGTGTTTCGTCTTGATGGTCAGGCGAGCGTCGAGAATTTGATGAACTTCACCGATCAGTTCAAGTATCGTGTATATGCTGCAGCGCATAAGGCAGAGCTCAACATTGCGAATATGGGTCGCGGTACGCTCGATGCGGATCTGACCTTGACGCATCAAGACACCACGCCTCCGCATCTGCAGGGGGAGATCAAGCTGAGCGATGCGCAGATTCCCGTTTCACTGTTTTATAATCCGGCGGTGCGCGACACGGCGGTGGCTGACTCGCTCTTTTCCCAGATGACGCTCGATGTGCAATTAGTTGCTGGGAATAACGCTCGGGTGCGTAGCGGTAATATTGATCTGGGTGCAATCGGATCGGCGCGCTTGGGAGGCAGTATCGCTCAACCAACCTTAGATGGCAGTTTTGCCGCAACCGGCGGTTCGTTGACGTACTTTAACCGCCTTTTCCATATCGGTTCAGGGCTGGTCGTGTTTGATCCGAACGATGGCATCGATCCGCAGATCACCGCTTCGGCCAATACGGTGGTGAACAATCCGGATCGCAACACCGCGTACAATACCTCCGGACGCGTCACCATCAATCTCCACCTTCAAGGTTCACTCGATCACTTACAGGTTAACCTGAGTTCGGATCCGAGCTATGATCGTCAGCAGATTCTCGGTCTGCTCTTAGACGCTCCCTTGCTTGGAGCGGTGCAGTTTGGGGGCGTCACGGGGCTGGGCGCTGCTGGTAATTCGGGACAACTTAGCGTTTCACAAGAGGCTTTTAGCTTCGTGAATGCACAGTTTACGCAAAGCTTGCTCGCTCCGATCTCGTCGGCGTTGGGTGGAGCTGTCGGCCTCAGTGATCTGGCCGTGAACTTTGATACGGCTGGTTCGTTAGATGTCTCTGCTCGGCGCCACATTGTAAAGAATGTGTATGCCTTCTTCAGAGATTCGTTAGGAATGCCGACAAGAGAGAGTTTAGGAGTAGATTTCGAACCGAATGATGCAACTGCTGTTTCGGTTAGTATCTTCCAAGAAGCCTTATTTAACCCCCAGCAGACCCTCCTAGAAAACGCTCCTTTGCCTGGCGAAGGGGCGATGACCAGGGGAATATTGTTCAGTCTGACCCGTCGTTTTCCGTAAGGGATGGATTTTTGTCGAGTGTATTTCAGGCCTGTCGTAAGGTAATGGTATCGCGTAGACGCGATTTGTCGGCGTTCTTTATGCTCATGATTATGGGCTCAATGCTGCTCGCGCCGGTTTTGGTCGGTGCGCATGAGACGCGCGTGGTATCGATCTCGGTTTCGGGAAATGCGCACATCCCGAGTGATCAGATTGTCAGCTCGCTGCGAACCGCTGTGGGGCGACCGTTTAATCCCGATGCGCTACGCGACGATCTGCGGACTATCCTCGCAAGCGGATATTTTATCGATCAGGTGGCGCCGACGATTCGCCATCGTTCCGATGGGGTTGCGATCACGTTTCATGTGATTGAGAATCCGGTGATTAGCAAGATTGCCTTCAAGGGCGATAGCGAAGTCCCACCCGAGACCTTGGCCGCCTTGATGGATTCGGCGGTCGGCCAAGTCCTGAACACGAACACCGTCCGCCAAGACGTGGCCAAGATTAACGCCTATTACGACAAAATTGGCTATGCGGGTCAGGTTCCTTCGCATGTGCTTGATATCAATGTCGATCAAAAAACCGGGGTCCTCTCGCTGCGTATTCTTGAAGGCTTGCGGGTTCGCCATGTACTGCTGGCGCCCAGTTCTGATCCCGTGTTACCGGGTAGCCTCATTGCGCGTGTAGTGAGTGTCCGGCCTGGTTCAATCTATTCGGAAGCTTCGCGCGCCAAGGATCAGGATGCCGTCAAGGCGCTCTATCAAAGCCGTGATCTCCAATTAGGCGATTTTTCTTCCGGGATCGTGCCTGGTAGTGTTGATCCCGCTACGGAAACCGCCGACGTGCAATATGTCGTTTCGGTTGCTCGCGTTGCCGCGGTTCAGATTAGCGGCAATACCAAGACCCGCGATTACGTCATTCGCCGAGTGCTACGCTTGCACGCAGGCGACATTGTCACTCAGTCTGGGTTACGACGGGATTACGAGCGGATCAATAATCTCGGATTTTTTGATCATGTTGATTTAGTGCCAAAGCCGAGTCCGGATACGACACGTCCACAAGACGTTGTGCTCGACTGGACCGTCAAAGAAGCCCGAACTGGAACCGCGACGATTGGAGCAGGCTATTCTGGTGGCCTGACTGGTCAAGGGCTCACCGGCAATCTGGGATATTCAGAAAGCAATGTCAATGGTACGGGCAATACGGCCGGCGTGCGGTTTGAGCGCGGTTCACGTGTTTCTAGCGTTGAGTTAAACGGCGTAGTGCCTTACTTAGGAAATACACCGAAGTCGCAAAAATATAGCTTATCCGGATCGATCTTTTTCGATACCCAGACAAATTATTATCCGGTGTATGCGACCTCTGGTACCGTCTCGACCGCTGTCGCACCCATCCCTACAACCGGCGCGTATAACCCCACATATTTGCCTGGCATTCCGGGTTCCGGGCTGAGCAATGTCCCGATTAACGGGACCGGTGTTCAGTTAATTCCTTATGGCAACCCGTTAGGTGGGGTGGTTGCCACGTATAATGCTCGTAACGATGGCGTTGCCGCAACATTGGGTCGGCGTTTGTCTGATTATGTGACCGCTTCGGTCGGCACGAATATCAGTCGCATCTCGAGTAATGCTAGCGTTCCTGCGCCGTTCTATTTTCCCTCAACGAATGGGGCCATCTCTACGTCGACTTCTGGCGCCTTAGCGCTCGGGGTCTCAGCGCCCTCAATTGCGGCAATCGGTGAGGGTGGCTATAATCTGCGGAGTTTGACCTTTGGTTTGGCTACCGATACGCGCGACGATGTGTTTAATCCACGACGCGGGTATCGTGCTCAAATTAGCGATGAATTCAGTGAACCTTCACTTGGGTCTGATTTTGTCTACAGCCTTACGACACTCGATGCGCTCAAGTTTTATCCGATCGGAAAGCTTGATACGATTGGGTTTCATGGGATGATTGGCAAATCAACCGGGGCGATTCCCTCGAATAAACTCTACACGTTTTCCGACCAGCAGTTGCGTGGCTACAACGATGTTTTTTATGGTACAGATGTGATTCTGCTGCAGAGCGAATTGCGTATTCCCTTAACCAGCGATAAGCATTTTAGCCTTGCGACGTTCGCCGAATCAGGTGCAACCCGGATTCGTGGGGCGGGAAATGGCGTTGATAGCGCGGGCTATGTGGTAAATTACGGCCAGTATACCTGGCACGGTGATGCTGGCTTTGGTTTACGCTTCGATTTGCCGCAGTTAGGTTTCCGCAGTATTCGGCTTGACTTTGCCCGCGGCAGTCGTGGGACGCATACAAGCTTCGGTATTGGTCAAAGCTTCTAATAGTAATCCGAGAAAGGATCAAGATGCGTCGTTGGTGTGCATGGCTCACGGCTGTCGTGAGCTTGGCGTTGGCTATCGGTGTCCCAGAAGTAAGTGCGACCGATCTCACCGGCATCGGTTATGTCGATCAAGCCCAACTCAATGCTTTGCCTGAATTTCGTGACGCGCAAAGTAAGCTCGCTGCATTCAAGCAACAGCTCGATGCAGATTATTCGACCCAAGCTCATAGCGCAAAAGATGCCGACGCCCAACACGCTCTCGCCGATCAATTTGGTGAACGTTTCGCAAAAAAACAAGAAGAGTTACTTGGTCCGCTGGTGCAGCGGGCCCAGGCGGCGATCGCCACGATTGCGCAAAATCTCAATCTCTCGGTTGTCGTTGATCGGCGCATTCTGATTGTTGGGGGCTTAGATATCACCGCTGATGTGCTTGCTCGGTTTCAAGCGCAAACCTCGCTGCAAGCTGCGCCAAGCTCGCCCCCGCCTTCGGTGATTGGATATGTCGATCAGCAGACAATCGATACGCTACCAAGCGTCAAGGCCGCCAATGATCAATATCTTGCCTTCCAAAACCAACAGCATGCCACGTTGCAACAGTCTTTGACGGTTGCAAAGAATGACAAGGAGCGCGGTGCGTTGTTGGCTCAGGCCCAGGCCGAAGATCTCCAACAACAGGAGAAGATTATCGATCCAGTCGTGGCAAAAACGCGGACGATCATGCAACAGATTGCGGAAAAACGCCATTTAGCTTTAGTGGTAGATAAGCGGGTCATCTTCTATGGTGGAACCGATGTGACCAGCGACGTACAATCGACGCTGCAATGAGTCGGCGCGCGCAGCTTGCGATCTCGTGGTTGGCGCTGTCCTTGCTCGTTGGCTGTCATGCGACGGCGAGCACGACCGCGGCGTCACCGACACCACAAAGTCAGCCAGCAATTGGCTTCGTGCGGGTAGATGATCTCCTTCGGCTCCACCCGCTTTCAAGCGATGTTGCCGTGCTTGATCGGCAGATTAGCACGCTCACAGCCGCTTTGCAATCGCAAGCGCGGCTGGATGATCTCGCGGATGTTCGGGCGACCCAGCAGCAGTTTCATCTCCAGCTCGAGCAGGCGGCTAAGCATGCGCAACAGCTACTCAATGAGCAGGGTCGAGCTCTGACCGAGCAGGAACACGCGCAAATTTCCGCTCTGCTATCGCGACAGCCTCAACCGTCGGTGGCACCAAACTTCGCGGCAGCGATCGAAGCGCAAACCCTGGACTATCACCAGCGGCTCGATGGAGTCAAGCGTAGTGCGCTCCATACGCTGGCGAGCAACCTCACCGCTCGTGATCAGCGTCTGCTCGCGAATAAGCGAACCGAACTCAGTCGGCAAGAGACCGATGATGCTTTGAAGATGGCTCAAGCCGATGCCCCCGAGCGTTTGGGCTTGCAAACCAAGGCGGCCCTACCAGGTCTATCGCAAGCGCAGCAACACGAGCTTGCGCAGCGTCTCACGGCTTTAGACGCGCGCGAGGCGAGTGCCCGACAAGCGGAACACGCTGCACACGAACAGAGCTTACAGCGTTTAGAGATATCGCTCGGTCAAGCATCGCAGCGAGAATATTCGTATCAAGCGGGGCGGATCCAGCGTGAAAATACCGCTCAATTGGTATCTCGCGGGGCGATTACTCAGGGCCAACTCCAGGCGTTGCAGCTGGGTAATGCGACGCCACCTTCGGCTAGCCGCGCGGCGCTATTGGCAAAAATCCATGCGATTCATACCCAATTTCAGGCGCAGTTCCAGCGCGACAGTCAGGCGAGCGTTGCGGCGTTTCGGGCGACGCGGGCCTCGTTCCAGGCTCGCTTTGATGGCGTCGTGCGCACGCATCTCGCTGCGCAAAAAGCGTTGCTGCACCAATTACAGGCGCTCGAGGCGCGTCGAGCCGCTTTGCACGCACAAATGATGAGCCAGATTGAACGGAAGACACGCCGGGTTGCCGAAAGCGCCGGCGTTGGACTGGTCATGAGCGATGTTCTGGCACATGCGAATGCCGTTGATTTAACTCCCCAAGTAGCCCGCACGTTGATAAGGACACCGTAATCTATGGGTATGGACGCTCAAAGTTTTTTTGCTTGTTGTCGTCGCTTGACGTTATTGAGTCTCGTGTGTTGCAGTGCGTGTTCTAGCGTTGCGTCGTCGGTTGGCACCGTGAATATTGAACGCATCACAGCCCATTGGGCAAAATTTGCGGACTACGAACAACAGCTTCAGGCTGAATCGCAGCGTATCAGTGCTTCGTCGCTTGGTGCGGATGAACGAAATCGCCAATTATCCGAGCTACAAGCAAAATACGGTGTCTTACAAAACGAAATTACCACCGACGTGCGTCTGGCGGCCAATAAAGTCGCGCAAGCGAAAGGCTTGAGTTTGATTGTGACGCGAGAATTTGTGGGTTATGGCGGTCGTGATGTGACTCCTGAAGTCGAGCAAGAGCTTGGTGTGGTGGAAACTCCATCACCCGCGCCGAGTCCAGTCTTGCTCTCTCCGCAGGGACAGCATCGATGAGCGCCCTAGGCAGTGTGGGCGATTTGGCTGCGCGGATTGGGGGCGAAGTGCGCGGTGACGCGAGCGTAGGCATCAATCGGATTGCAGCTATTGTGGAGGCGGGCGATGGTGCGCTCACCTTTGCAACCGACGCGCGCTATCTGAAAGCTGCGTATGCGAGTCGCGCGAGTGCGATTCTTGTCGATGCGCGCTTGCTCGACGATGGACACGAGCCACAAAAAACGGTCGTGGTTGTTCCGTCTGCCCGCGTGGCGTTGGCGCAATTATTGCAATCGTTTGAGCGGCCCCGCCATGTTGGGCCCTATCGTCACCCGAGTGCGGTGGTTGATCCGAGCGCGGTGCTCGGGGTCGACGTCTATATCGGGCCACTGGTCGTTATCGGTGCTGGTACAAAAATTGGTGAGCGTAGCGTGCTTGAGGCTGGGGTGATTATCGGTGAGCGAGTTCGCATCGGGGAGGATGCGCATTTGCACCCCCGAGCGATGGTCGCTGATGCATGCGTTCTCGGCAATCGGGTTATCTTGCAAGCGGGGGCTGTGATCGGCAGCGATGGATTCGGCTATGTGCCGGTCGACGGAACCCTGCTCAAAATTCCGCAGATCGGGATTGTTGAGTTGGGCGATGAGGTCGAAATTGGTGCGAATACCTGTGTCGATCGCGCCCAAACCGGGGTGACAAAAATTGGCTTCCAGAGCAAAATCGATAATCAGGTCCAGATTGGCCACAACGTCCAGATCGGTGCGAAGACCGTGATCGCTGGCGGAACGCTCGTTGCCGGTTCAGCCAAAATTGGTGATGGGGTGCAGATCGGCGGGGACGTCGCGGTGAATGGTCATATCGAAATTGGCTCCGGCGCGCGCGTCGCTGGGAACTCCAAAGTCTGGGCCAGTGTGCCGCCTGGAATGACGGTCAGTGGCAATCCAGCGCAAGATCATCGAAGCGAATTGCGTCAGAAGGTTCAGCTCAAAAAGCTCCCAAACCTGATGGCTCGGCTAGCGAGCCTTGAGAAGGAGCAGGCAAAAGTTTGAACGAGCAGCAGACGCTGGGTGATGTAGTGGCCTTCGAGGGTGTTGGCTTGCATACAGGTCAATTCGCGCGCGTGCTTGTTGCGCCGGCTCCCCCCCAGAGCGGAATTCGTTTTGTGCTGGGAGAGGGTGTCATCGTACCAGCTTTGGGTGAGTACGTGGTTGACACGTCGCGCGCGACGGTGCTTGGGCGTGACGGTGCCTCGGTTTCTACCGTTGAGCATTTGCTTTCAGCACTCGTGGGCGTGGGGATCGATAATGCCGAGATTACCGTCACCGGCCCTGAGGTGCCGGTATTGGATGGAAGCTCTTTACCGTTTGTTCAGGAATTTCAGCGTGTTGGGCTGGTGGGCAGTGGCGTTGCTCGCTACGAAATTGAGCTGCCGGAGTTGCATTTTACTGATGGAGAAAAGCATATATCGTGCTTTCCCGCTCAAGCGTACGAATATGAGGTCACGATTGATTTTCGGCCTCCGATTGGACAACAGCGGGTGGCTGCGGTGTTGACCGCCGAGCACTATTGCGCAGAAATTGCCCCGGCGCGTACTTTCGGCTATCTTGATGAATTGGAAGCCCTGCGCAGTCGCGGTTTAGCGCTTGGTGGCTCTCTGGATAATGCGGTGGTGTTCGGGCCCGATGGACCACTTGCACCGCTGCGCGTTGCCAATGAGCCTGTGCGTCACAAAGCACTTGATTTGCTCGGTGATTTTGCGTTAGTGGGGGCGGGCTTGCGGGGGCGGATTGTCGCGCATAAGAGTGGTCACGCGTTGCATGCGCGTGCGGTTGCTGCGCTGCGTGAGTTAGCTTTGCAAGGGATGGCATGAAGATGAGCGAGTTGAGCGCAGAAGACCGAGAAATTCGCAAGATTATGACGATCTTGCCGCACCGCTATCCGTTGCTGCTGGTGGATCGCATTCTTGAAATGATACCTTTCCAGCGCATTGTGGGCTACAAAAATGTGAGTGCCAACGAGCCGTTCGTGATGGGCCATTTTCCTGGGAATCCAATTTTCCCCGGCGTGTACATGCTGGAAGCGATGGCGCAATTGGCCGGGGTAGCGGTGCTGCAACCAGGCGAGCATACCCGCACGGTGCCGTATTTGGTTGGTGTAGACAAAACGAAATTTCGACGGCCGGTTATTCCGGGCGATCGTCTGATGATGGAGGCAGTGATGACTCGTTCGAGGGGCAGTATGTTTTGGGTCCACGCTGAGGCCCGGGTAGAGAACGAGCTTGCCTGTGCAACCGACCTGATGTTTTCGGTGGTGAGCGTGGCTGGGAACTTCGCGCTCGATGCTGCGATTTTGCACGAGTAAACGACGATGATTCATCCGACCGCGATAGTCCACCCCGATGCCGAGATTGCGAGCGATGCCGAGATCGGTCCGTTCTGCCTTGTCGGCGAACATGTGCGTATCGGTGCACGAACCCGCCTCTTAGGCCACGTCGTCGTGAATGGTCGTACGACGATCGCTGAAGATGTGACGATTCACCCCTTTGCGACCGTTGGTACCCCGTCTCAGGATCGCAAAGCGGTTCCGGGCGAGGTGTGTTACACGACGGTTGGTGCGCGCACCGTATTGCGAGAATACGTGAGCGTCCAACGTGGCACCGGAAAAGATGCTGTGACCAGTATCGGTACCGATTGCTTACTGTTAGCGTATGTGCATATTGCGCATAATTGCGAAGTTGGCAACTTTGTGACGATGTCGAATCTTGCGCAACTGGCCGGTCATGTGCGGGTGGAAGACAACGCCACGATCGGCGGCGCAACCGGGGTGCACCAATTTGTGCGCATCGGTCGTCATTCGTTTGTGGGGGGGATGAGTCGCCTCGTACGCGATGTTCCGCCGTTTTTTCTGGTAGAAGGCAACCCCCCCAAGGTATTTGGTCTCAATAGTGTGGGTTTGCGTAGAGCAAATTTCCCCGCAGATGAAATGGCTGAACTCAAGGCTTGCTTCAAGATTTTGTATCACTCTGATCGCAATGTTTCCCAGGCGTTGACGGTGTTGCGCGATCTGGTGAAAACGGTTGCGGGTAAAGAACTAGTGAGCTTTATCGAGGCAAGTTCTGAGCGCGGTATTGTGAAATAACGCGCTTGCGTATTTTTTGCAGCACGGGCGAGCCTTCCGGTGAGCTTTGCGCAGTTGCGCTCGCGGGGGAGCTGCGGGCGTTGCAACCTGGTCTGAGCTTTGAAGGCGTCGGCGGCGAGCGGATGCGTCAAGCCGGCTTCACTATCGTACAAGACACCACGGGCTGGGCGACGCTTGGCCCGTTTACCGCTCTCAAGAATGTCCCAAGATTATGGCGGGTCATGCAGCGTTTAGTGCGGCGTGTCGTGGCCGATCCGCCCGACGGCATTGTGCTCTTGGATTTCGGGGCATTCCATGTGCGCTTCGCACTAGCACTCCGGCAAGCGGGCTACACGGGGCCCCTGTTGTATGGGTTTCCGCCATCTGCGTGGTTAGATCGTCCGAAGGTGGCGCGCTGTGTCGCCGAGTTGAGCGTACCGCTGGTTGCGTTCGGTCATCAGCGTGATTTTTATGCGTCCTTAGGGCTACCCGTCAGATATTTTGGGCATCCCTTAGCTTCGACGATTTTGCCGCGATTGCCGCACGAACGTTCCGCTCACGGGCGTTTTGTTTTTCTGCCGGGTAGTCGTGAGCAAGAAATTTGCCAGCACCTTCCGCGGATGCTCGCGGCGATTGCGTTGCTCAAAGAGCAATTGCCGCAAGCCGAGTGTGTGGTGGTTGCTGCAGACAGTCGCTTGGAGCGAGTGTTTCGTGAACGTCTGCCCGCTGGTGTGGCCGTGGAACGCGACGCCCGCACCTGGCTTGCTTGGGCGGACGTTGCTTGCGTTGCCTCAGGAACTGCGGTGCTGGAGGCTGCGTTGCTCGAGGTGCCGACGGTTGCAATCTATGCGTTATCTCGGCTGAATGCTTGGATTGCCCGGCGGATGTATCGTGGCAAATACGTTACGTTACCGAATCTGGTTCTCGACCAAGCGGTCGTGCCCGAACTCTTGCAGGATGCGGCAACTCCGCAGGCTATCGCCGAGCAGTTGCTTGGACTACGCGAAGACCCGCAAGCGCAGTTGCAGGGATTGCATGCTCTGCGCTCTGCCTTAGGAGGTCGTGGGGCTTTACGGGCCTGGGCTGAGTACGCGCTGCAGCTTTTTGCGCCCACGGGAGCATAGCGGATGCGCCTGTATCATACCAGCGATCTGCACAATCATCGCGGATTTGCGCCCCGCTTGCAAGCGTTGCAGGCACGGGATCCTGGCTATTTGATCGATTGCGGAGATGCCTTGCGCGGCAGCCAAACGGTGTATCATCGCCACGAGCCGATTCTCGCTGAGATGGCTGAAGCGGGCTATGCCTTGAGCGCGCTCGGCAATCGCGAGTTTCATTACCTGTACGCTTGTATGCGTGCTCGGTTCGCGTCGGTGCAGCGCCCGGTTGTATGCGCAAACTTGCTGGATACGTTTGGTCGCCCGTTGCCGTTTCAGGCGATGCATTCGATCCCGTGGGAAGGGCAGCGCAGGCTCCATTTTTTTGGTTTACTGGTGGTCCAGTATCCTGAGCAGAGTCTTTGGGAACGGTTCCTCGGCTGGCGTTTTCGGGATCCGATCGAAGTGGCATGCGAGATTGCTGAGCGCATCCCACCAGGCGACGGGTTGGTCGCGCTTTCGCATCTCGGCTTAGCGGCTGATCGTCGTCTCGCCCGAGCTGTGCCGCGCCTTGATTTGATTCTCGGGGGGCATAGCCACGATACTTTGCTGCAACCGGAGTATGTCGGGTCGGTGCCAATTATACATGCCGGTCCGTACGGAAAGTATGTTTCAGCTACAGACCTGACTTTTGATGAAGATGCACAACGCTTGCGCATCGCGCAGGCGCAGTTACTGCCTTTATTGCCGCAGCATGCGGAAGGTGAATGATACATGCCCCAACAGCGGGTCCTTTTTGTAAGTAATGGCCATGGTGAAGCCGCAATCGCTGCGCGTTTGGCGAGTGAATTGCGCCATCGTGTCCCCGACTGCCAGACCGATCACCTCGCCTTGGTTGGCGATAAGCCTTCACCACCGGGTTTTCGTGATGTTGGCCCTCGCCGCGCTATGCCAAGCGGCGGGCTTGTTGCGATGGTCAATTTGCCCGCTTTAGCTGGAGATATTCGTGCCGGTTTTGTTGCGCTTTGGTCTGCACAACGGCGTTTCTTGCGCCAGGCCGGCGCAGAATATGCCCAAGTCGTTGCGGTTGGTGATGTCTACGCTGCGTTAATGGCGCGTTACGCTAAGCGTCCGCTGACCTTTGTCGGCACCGCGAAAAGCTTGTATGTCGCGCCCTACGGTCCCGTCGAACGTTTGGTTTTGCGTCGTGCTCAAGATGTGTTTGTGCGTGACGAACCGACCGCCGAATGGTTGCGCGCGCGGGGAGTTCCCGCTGTTGCCCCAGGCAATGTCATTGTTGATTTGCTGGATGTCGGCGAGCCTTTGCCCGCGCCCGATCCGCCGATGCTGGCGCTTTTTCCGGGCAGTCGTCACTCCGCGTATGCGGATGCCGTCAAGTTAGCGGCGGTTGCGCGCAGCGTTTTGGCGGTACGCCCAGAGTACTCGGCGGTCTTATCGGTTGCGCCGACGCTCTCGGTGGCTGAAGTGCTACGCTTACTGCGCAACGATGGTTGGGATGTGCGTACCGATGATGAGGTTTTCGCGTTTCGAGCACACGCTGGCGACGTTGTTTTGCATGGTTGTACCGGAGAACTGGCTCCGCTGCTGCGCCTGGCGACGATTGTCGTGGGCCAGGCGGGTCCCGGAAATGAAGCTGCAGCGGCGGCGGGTGTACCGGTGGTGGCGTTAGCAGCTTCCGAGCGTCTCGGTTGGTATCGCATGCGCCAGGGGCGTCTGTTGGGTGAGGCGCTCCGCGTCGTGCGCGACGACGTCCCGACAGCTTCTGCTGGGGTGCTGGAATTGATTGACTCGCCCGCGGTGCGGCAACACATGAGTGCCGTTGGGCGCGAACGGATGGGAGCGCCCGGAGGAGCTGCCGCGATTGCTGAAGTGCTCGCAAATCGCTTAGAGCGCTTCGATGCAACCGCTCTAAAGACATGAGCGTTCGCGCGCAACATCCGGCTTGGTGGATCGCTTGGGTCTTGGCCGTGCTCTGGGCGGGCATGCCTCTTTACCCAGCATTTATTGCCCTGCTGCCGATCGCTGCGCCGGGATATTCCTTACTCGCGCCACCCGTGGCGCTCGGCGTGCTCTTGATTGTGGCTGGGCTGACGGCTTTGTTGGCGGTTGAGCTCTGGCGCACACAGGGCCGTGCGCTCTTGCGAGATCGCCTCGTCCGCGCAATGCTTGTGTACTTGGCAAGTCTTGCGTTCGCGACGTGCCTGGGGCTGGTGCCGATTGTGGGTGCACTCTTTTTCGCGATCACGCTCTGTACGTGCATCGGGACGTGTGCGGTGAGGTGTTGGGGTGCGGATGCCCGGATTGCGCAAGCGATGGCGAGCAGTTTGCTGCTCTCGAGCGGCGTGGGTTCGCTGGTTGCATTAGCGTGCTGGATACTACGTGTGCCCGCGGGCTTGTTCACGGTTGGCAATGGCCGAGCGATCGGCAGCTTTGTGGTGCCGGGTGAGCTTGCGGGATATTTGGGGATGCTGCTTCCCTACAGCGTGGGCGTTGCTTGTTGGGGACGGAGCTCTAGCTTGCGGATGGGGGCGTGGATTGTTGCCGGCCTCAACCTCGCCGCGTTGCTTGCAACTTTTTCCCGTGCGGGGCTAGCCGGTTTGCTGCTGGCGACCGTCGTGGCTTTGGTTGCGCTTCGCTCGCGTTGGTTGCCTTGGGTGGGCGTCGGGCTGCTGGTCTTACTCAGTCAGCTGCGTCAGCTGATCAATTTGCATCATAATCCCGCTGAGAATTTCAATCGCTTCTCAATCTGGCAGGCGGCGTGGCGAGCGGGAGAACTGTTTCCCCTCTGGGGAGTTGGACCCGGCGGTTTTGCGCGGATCTATCCGTTGGTCAAGCGCCCGGATGGGGAGCCGCTGGCCTTCCACGCGCACAATTTTTTACTCACGACGTGGGTTGAAAGTGGCATCTTGGGCCTGCTTGCGTTGCTGTTCTTGTGGTGGACGTTTGGGCAGATGGTAATCGAACGCTATCGCCACGCCAGCCCCCGGGCGCGCGGTATGGCAGTTGCACTCCTGATCGGCTTCACGGCGACCTGGCTGCAGAGCATGCTCGACGTTGTCCAGATTCTTTTTCTGGGTCTGTGGATTCCGTTTATGGGGATGACCTTAGTCGCTCTGGAAGAGGGAGCAGCGTGAAAACGGTTCTCGCGTTGATGCTCTGCCTTGCGTTGGTGCGCTGTTCACCACATTCGCCCCCAAAGCAAGCGCGTGTGCCTTTGCCGCGTATGAGCACTCCTGCGCCCACGCTCGGTGCGATCACCGTACAGGCGCAGCGCAATCGCACGACGCCAGTGAGTATCGTGGTGGTCGAGCATGGCCGCATGGCTTACCGCATTCTGGCGGATACGAACGATTCGCGTCGTGGTAGCGATGGTAACTACACGTCGCATTTCAGTCAGCCGGTGGTAACGTTCTTTTCTCTCGATGGTGGGCGGATGCGAGCGACGGCGCGAACGGCAGATGTCGATGGGGCGACGAAGAGCGTGCAACTGCACGAAGCAGTTGATGTCTTGACTGCTGATGGCTCGCGCTTAACCTGCGATCACTTTTTGTACGATCAGCGTAACCAACGCATTCATGGGTGGGGGCATGTGATGATGCAAACCAAGCAAGGTGATACGCTACACGGTAGCGATCTGACGGGCAATATTACTTTGCGCAGTGTGCATCTGGACGGATGACAACAATGACGCATGCGATTCATCTAACTCAACTATGCAAGTCCTACGGTCAACGCAGGGTTGTTCATGCGGTGAATGCGCAGGTACACAAAGGCGAGGTTGTCGGTTTACTCGGGCCCAATGGCGCTGGAAAAACCACGACGTTTTATATGGTCGTCGGGCTCGTCAAACCCGACAGTGGCAAAGTCGTTTTGCAGATGCCAGAACGCGAGATCGAGTTAACCCATGAGCCAATGTACCAACGGGCACGCCACGGGGTGGGATATCTTGCTCAGGAAAATTCTATTTTCCGCAAATTATCTGTCGGTGACAATATTCGTTTAATTTGGGAAATGAACGGAGTTCCCGCTGCGGAGCAAGAGCGCCGCTTGCCGCTGTTGTTGGAAGAATTTGGCTTAAGCCGCTTTATCGATGCGCGTGGTGACAGTCTATCTGGTGGGGAGCGTCGACGTGTCGAAATTGCCCGGGCGATTGCAACCGACCCAGCGTTTTTACTCTTGGATGAGCCCTTTACGGGGATTGATCCGATTGCTGTCGCCGACATTCAGGTGATGATCAGACAATTGCGTGATCGCGGACTCGGGGTCTTGATTACCGATCATCAGGTGCGCGAAACCCTGGCTATCGTTGATCGAGCATATATTTTGAATGATGGCGAAATCGTTGTGTCTGGCTCTGCGCAAGAGGTCATGGACAATCCGTTGGCGCGCCAGTTTTATCTCGGCGAAGGGTTTCGGCTCTGATGGAGGATCGATGCGGATCCTAGATCGCTATCTGGTCAGTGAGCTGGTGGGTCCATCGTTGTTTGGGCTCTCGGCGTTTGCACTGATTTTTGCTGCGACCTATATTCTCAATATTAGTCGTCTCGTTTCTGACGATCATGCCCCTGTGTGGGCTGCCATCGAATACTTTTTCTATCAAATGCCCCAAATCATTATTTTAGTGATTCCGATGGCGTTGCTTTTGGGTACGTTGCTGGCGTTGCAGCGGCTTTCCGGCGAAAGCGAACTCACGGCGATGAAGGCCGGTGGAATTGGGTTGATTCGTATTGTGCGCCCGCTCTTGGTAACGGGCTTTGTCGTCTCGCTCTTTTCCTTAGCCTTGCAAGAGTTACTCGTGCCCTTTGCCCAAGAACGGGCGGCGTATTTATTAAATGATGTGATTCGCCACGTTGGCATGAGTGCCGCAAGTCTCGATCTCGCAACCCCTTTACCTGGCGGCGGGCATCAGGTTACGTCTGCCACCGGTTATGACGCCGCAACAGGGATTCTGCATAATGTGACCGTTCTGCAGTACGATCCGAAGAATATTCCGCAGCAGGTGATCTTTAGTAGCCAGGCGCGATTCCAGGCGAACCGTTGGACTTTTCTGAATGCGCGCACCTATCATTTTGATCCAGATGGGACGGCTATTTCGAGCATTGATCCCGAATTGCGAGTTGATTTGGGTGAAGATCCTAACCGGTTGTTACAGCGTGCCTCGAATAATAATCCTGATGAATTGAGTCGCGCGCAGCTTCATGATATTCTCACCTCGAATACACTCAACGATATGCAGCAGCGAAAATATCGTAGTGCATACGATGCGAAGTTAGCCCAGCCATTTGCCTGCCTTGTGTTTACGTTGATTGCCTTGCCTTTTGGTTTGCGGCCCAATCGAGGGAGTGGTACCAGTGTTGGATTTGGCCTAGCGGTTGCGATTGTCTTTATCTACTATATTATTTTGACGATTGCTCGTAGCGTTGCTACGGCATTGCCGCCAATCTCGGTCTACTGTGCCTGGACCCCGAATTTACTGTTCACGCTGATTGGAGCAACGTTCTTGCGGCGGGCGGCGCGCGCATAATGGGTATGTTCGGTGGCGTTCTGGTCGTCGTGTTTATCTCGCTTTTAGCGGGTGGGATTGCGTATGTTGGCGACCGGGTTGGGCACGTGGTGGGGCGCAAGCGTCTCTCGTTGTTCGGTTTGCGCCCACGTCATACATCGACCATTTTTGCTATCGGTACCGGCATGCTGATTGCGTTGAGCGTGACAATTTTTGCGATTGCGATTTCGAGTTATGTGAAAACCGCATTTTTTCGCCTTGGTGAGCTCAATGCGCGGATCATCGCTTTACAGGATGAAGCTGCGGCCTTGGATCGTCACACGCACGAAGAAAATGTGGTGGTTAATCGTGGCGATTTGATGTATGGTGCGGTGCTGATTTTACGTTCGAACGAATCGCCATCACAACACTATAAGGCTTTAGCTGCTTTTTTTGATCAGACCCTCAAAAATGCCAACCACGCCTACGGGCCGAGTATTCTCGGTAACCGTGCTTTGCACCCGAATACCGAGCACGCGAGTGATCCGGCGGTTGCAGCAAAGTTGCACGAAGTTCTGCTCGATATTGAACCGACGTTATTGACTTCTCCCGTATTAATTTTAGCCGTCGCTGACCGAAATCTGTTCCCACACGATCCCATTCATTTTCGACTACAGGGCCTACCTGATCGGCGTATTTTTCAGGCTGGCGAAGTCGTTGCATCTTTACCCATCCGCGGTGGGAGCGTCAATCCCCAGTTGGTGATTAATCAATTGGCGCAAGCGGCGGCAGCTCAGGCAATCGCCCATGGATTGCCTTTCTACTTGTCTACGCCGCTCTCTGAGACGACCCCGAGTGCGATGCGCACAATTGCCGCGCGGATTTCGCTTGGTGGAAACTATGTGCTTGAGGCGCATGCAGCGACTGATATATATCCGCATCTTGGCGGTCTACCCTTAACCTTTGCTTTGGTGTCTGCGACGCATTCCTAATGGAGCGGATTGATTGCGTCTTGGCGATTGATCCTGGCACCGTGAAGTGCGGTCTCGCTGTCGTGCATCGTGATGAGCCGCAGCCGCGTTTCTGTTGCATCGTGCCTGTCGGTGCATGGGCACTCGAAGCGTCTGCGCTTGTTGCGACCTTTGCTCCTCAGCAGATCCTTCTGGGCAGTGGTACCGCCAGCAAAGCGTTTGCCGAGCTGCTGGGCCCCTGTGGGGTCCCTGTAGAGATTGTGAATGAGTACGGGAGTACACTGGCTGCGCGGGCGCGCTACTTTGTGGCTCACCCTCCACGCGGTTGGCGTCGCTTCTTGCCCGCCGGACTGCGAGTGCCGCCAGTGCCGATCGATGATTGGGCTGCGGTTGTCTTGGCGGAACGTTTTTTCGCCGCTAGCGCGGGAATGTAAAGTTCCTAGCGGCTCTGCCGACGAAGTACTCATGAATATGTGGGCTCGGGGTCGGCGCATAGCATTTTCCTTGGTCGTGGCCGTTGGCGGCTGCGCTTGGTTTGTTGCGCCAGTCGAAGCTGCCCCCCAGCAGCTATCCGCGGCGGTCGTGGCTACCTCGCTTGGTGATGTTGCGGCTACCCTCTTCGGGGTCGATCGTTGGGTTACGGTCGCACCTTTCGCCCAGAAGTTGGCGTGGACTGCGCCGCAGCTTCCCGCTGGCCATAACCCAGAGCTTGTCGCTCGTTCGACTGCTCAAGCAGTTACGCAGCCCTTCCCCCGAGATTCAGCGCCACTTCTGGCTGCGCCGTTGCCGGTGACGCCTGTGGCTAGCCCGCAGGTGGTCGCGCAACGAGTCAATCCCATCCCCACGGCGGGGGTCAAGCTCCATCATCGCGCGGCGCATGCGTCGAGCTTTGGAACCAGCGAGCAATTCCTCGCCGCGTTCAGAGCGGCGAGTCGCTCATCCACGAATCTTTCCACTGCCCCAGCGTCGCTCGCGGCCTCGCAGAACGCAACGCTGTCGGTCGGTAACCAGCCGCTCGGGAATGGCTTGGCAGCCTCGCCGGGAGCGATAGTGTTGCCCGTGTTCCGGCACGATGTAACTGTCCAGGTTGGCGCAGATGCAGGGTCGGCTGCGACGACTGACACTGCGACATTGCCGTATTATCCCACCAGTAACACCTCATCGTACAGCTACAGCGCCACCGCAGCGGTGCCGGTGACCTCCAGCCTGCACGTTGGTCTCGGCTATACCACGTCACGCTTACTGCCGACCACGAGTAGTGACGCGGGCGAGCCACTGGCTGATCACAAGGCGGCGTACTCGGGTGCTTTGACGTATGCTCCCCATAACGGGAACAAGAGCGTGACGATCATGGGGCGGCAATACCGTTATAGCGCGGATGCAGCGCCGAATGCACCAGTGAAGCAGACCCGCGGCGACATTCTGTTTTCGGTCAAGTTTTAAGCTCCACAAAAACATTCCAAGAGCTCTTGCCGACTGTTCACCTGGCGACATTGTGCAAGTTGTATATATGCTCCAGCACAAGGATTCTTGGATAATGTTGCCCCCAGTCCCATCGCGCCCATCGACGCCTGTGTCCTCGCTTCGGACACGTGTCTGTGGTGCTCACCTCGCTTGCTCACCTTCGGCCGATCGCATATCGTTCTCGGCAAACAAGGAAAATCGTGACCTCAACGCTCTAGCTTTTGCCAGTCAAGGCAACCCCGAGATTCTGCAAGCATGTTTGCGACATCCAGAGGTCAATCACGACGTGCTTGCCGCTGTCTTGTACAACTCCGAGGGCAATCGTGAGGTCCTCACAAGCTTGGTTACGCATCGCTTGACTAACCGTCCGTTACTCGAGAATATTCTTGTCAGGAGTAATGCAGATCTAGGCGTCGTCGACGCAGTGCTGAAGCATAGCTTATGCAATGATGACTTGCTTGGTTGGGTTCTCAAGTACAGTGAGGGCAAGCCTGATGTGCTCACTCGCTTGCTGAAGCATCCGTTGGTCGACTATCATATGCTGCTCCGCATTGTTGAGCAGAGTCAGGGTGAGGCCGCTGTTTTGGTTGGTGTGCTGGGTCATCAATTGATTGAAGACAAGCTGTGGCGTCCGCTCCTTGACGAGACACCGCAAAATAAGATTACGACTGGCACGTATATCCACAAATACTTGCCAGAAGTTCGCAAAGTGTTGTCTGAGGTTTTGGAGAAGGCGCGGGGTAAGCACGAGATTCTTTTGATGCTTGTGCGGCACCGAGTGTTTGCTGATACTTGGTGGGGAACCGTTTCTGAGACGCTGACTACAGCTATTGAGCATAGCCAGGGAGATCCAACTACCCTCCTGGCGATTGCGGCGCATCCTGGAGTTGATAGCGGTATTCTGCTCAAGATTCTAAGCGCTGGTCGGGGAAATGAGGAAATCTTGCAGATGGCCCTCAAACACCCAGCAACAGACGGATATGTACTTCAGTTGATGAGTATGCAAAATGCTAAAGCGCCACAAAATCTGATCAAAATTTTAGAGCATCCCTTGATGGACCAACACTCGGCCGAAACGGTTGCTTACTATGCAAGCGGCTCTCAGGATGTCTTAGACGCAATCGCACAAAAGTACCCAGCCCTCGAATCAAGGCCGTCGGCGCCTATTTTATTTTAGGTAGCCTGAGGTCGCCTTAAGTAATCTGACTTCGTTTCCGATAGCTCTTGTATGCAGGGAATCGAGTTGTTTGTGGTTGGTGATAGCCACACAAATTTTTGGAATGGCAGCGGGAACCAAGGGGCTTCCGACTGCATTCCGGGCGTTCGCTCTTTAACGATTCCCGGTGCAACCGCGTATAGTCTTTTGAGCGAAACCTCGGTGACACAGGCGCGAATCGTGGCCTTACAAGCGATACGCGATGCGGTTGCGCAGGGCTTGCGCGGCTGGCTGATGTTGTCGTTTGGAGCGAATGATTGCAATGGTTGGATTTGGCGGCAGGTTCCACGCCTTACCCTTGGTGATGCTATTAGCGAAGTTGTTGATCGATATATCACGTTCATTAATGAAGTGCGAGAAATATATCCCAAAGTGGCGATTTTTGGTCCGCCCGCAACAACTGATAGCCCGCTACATCTTGCGAACGTTGGTACCGAAGCAGAGCGCAACGCCGCTGTTCTGATTTTTACGGGGATGCTGATCGAGCGGTTATGGCCGCTCGCAATACCTGTTGTTTCCATGGCTGAGGCCATGATTGGGCGCGACGGGCACGCTGATACCCATTTGTATTGTGACGATAAATGGCATCCAGCACAAATAATGATGCCGTATGCATTGCAGTTAACCAATGCCGCCTTGGGTTTGCATCTAAAAATCGCTGATGATCCGCTGGTGATGAAAGAATCGCGTATCCGCAATTTTAGTGCGGTCGATCCGTGCGAGATGTTTGATATGCAATGGCTACGTTTCATGTTGCCAGAAGGCGGTCAATACATTGCTGAAATTGGTATTTGGCCGGACACTTTTCGCAGTTTACAGCGGATCGATATCGCGACCTCGCTTGATATGACGTATGAAATGCGTTCTTGGCATTTCAGTGAAGATGGTTCACCCGCGACCCAGAAGCGCTATTTTCGTCTGGATCTCTATGCACGTCATTTATTGTTTGCATCACCTGCGCGACTTATTACTGAGCATGATATTGAAATATACAAATGCGGATCGCAAATCTCAAACTACATTCCATATTTCCGCGAATCGTTATTCGCGATTCGTGATAGTGTGTTACAGCAATCAAGATATATTCCAACAATCAAGGGGATGAGCGATGCCCGTATTTCAGAGCGTGTATGAGCGCTATGTCTGATGTCTCATCGTTGTTTGTGATTGGCGATCAGCACGCCGCTTTTTGGCAGGGTATTCCAAGCCATCAATTCCTAGGTGAATTTAAGTTGGAGGACATGGCTCCTGTCCTTCCGCCGGATTATACAGGCTGGGTGCTTTTGCATTTTGGCGGGATTGATTATGTCGCAGAAGCTCTTGCCAAGCAGCAGGGTGAATCGCTCTCCGAGGATGACGCAATTGCTGCTGTTGTGGAACACTATGCGGGCGTTTTTCTTTGGCTCAAAGGCATCTATCCCAAGATTGCTGTTTGGGGGCCTAGTGCTGCCGTGCATGTCGCCTCAGATTCATCTGGCACATCCGATGAAATTGAACGAAATCGTCTTGCTGTCTGCGCTACGAAGATGCTGCGTGAACGCTTAGCGCCGTACGAGATACCGCTGCTGAGCTTGCTTGATTCTATGATCGCGCCAAACGGTGCAACGTTGCGAGAATACATCCAGGCTGATGGGGCATTGGCGCCAGTCGTTTTGCCCACGGCGCTACAAGCCGTCAATGACGTGCTTGGTCTGCAACTTGACCTGCCTGCAGCCATATTTGCTTTGCGCGAGCAACGGGTCAAAGAATATCTCAGCGTGGAGCGTATCGTGAAGAACGATTGGCCTCAAGTGCAATTCATCTTACCGACTGAGCCACGCTTCGTGAGTGTGGTGTGTATTCCGCGAGATATCTTGTCTGCGGTCAATACGTTAACGATTGGTACGAGCTGCAACGATGAGGATTTTTCTTATGTTTCGTATACAATCGATACCGTCGATAATTCCGATAAATATACCAGCATGCTATCGGTGATGACGTATGCCAAAACACTATTAGTGAGCGCGTTGATGGGCCAGGTTAACGAGCGAGATATTGATATATTCGCAATGCTTCCCTGAACCCAGGTCCGATAACGAAAGTCGTTGAACAAACGAGGCTTCATGGAACCGATGAAGATTGCGAAGCGCATCGAGTATTACTTCGAGAATTTTTTGTGGAGTAGTCGCTTCATTGCGATAATCGCCGTGTTAGCCAGTCTCGTGGCTTCCGGGATCATGTTTTATGTTGCGACCGCCGATTGTCTCATGTTACTTCGTGAGGTTGTTCACTATGGTTCTTTGACGATGGGGTCGCCCATGCAGCGCAGTTTCCATAGCGAGATTCTAACGACGATCGCTGAAATTGTTGATGGCTATCTGTTCGCAACGATCTTGATGATTTTTTCATTCGGATTATACGAGATTTTTATTAGCAAGATTGATCCTGCAGAAAAATCAGATCTAGCAACTGGTGTTTTGTTCATTCAAACGATTGACGATCTGAAAGCGCGACTCGGAAAAGTGATCTTTCTTATTCTGGTAATACGCTACTTTGAATGGGCGTTAAAATCTCAGATCAACACCTCTTTGGATTTGCTATACCTGGCTCTTGGCTTGCTGCTCGTCGCAGTGGCGCTTTATGTTACGGGAAAGCATGAATCCTGAACGTCAGAATGCTGATGGTGCTCACGAAAGTTCACTGCTTTGATCAATGGTAACGTGGATGTGCTGCTAGTCACATTAGTAATCGGATCGATGATTGGCATACTGGGTGGAATTTTTGGCATAGGGGGTGGTGTCATTGCTATCCCTGCGTTGAGCCTAGTGGGATCGCTGTCGCAGCAGGCTGCAGAGGGAACGGCCATGCTGATGGTCGTTTCTAATTTGCTGATGGGTGCGCTCAATTACCACAAGCAGAAAAAAATAGACTGGAAATTAGCTATTGTCTTGGGCTTGAGTTCAATCCCAACGAACGTGCTTTCTTCGTCATTGGCGACGCGTATATCCAGTAGCACGTTGCGAGAGTACTTTGCCGTATTTTTATTCTTATTAGCGGCAGAAACCGTGCGCAAGGCATACCGCACAAAGCCGGCCGTAGAGCTTGATGGCTTAAAGTCGCACGACATTGCAATGCATTGGGCTATCGTTCTCGGCCTAGCTGCCGGATTTCTGGCTGGATTATTTGGCGTCGGTGGCGGATTATTTATCATTGCGATGTTGGCACTTTGTTTTGGCTATTCTCAGGCAATGGCGCAAGGGGTTTCGACCGTTTCATCGTTGCCGGGGGCGCTGATCAATCTTGTTGCATATAGCAAAGCGGGAAATGTCCATTGGGAAACCGGATTGTTCTTAGCAGTCGGTGGGTTTGCAACGGTTCCGCTCGGGGTATATTGTGCTGTTCACCTACGCGAGCGATTGCTCAAAACTCTTTTCGCCGCTCTTGCGACGATCAGTGGCATTGCGTTACTCTTGCATCGATAGATAATGCATCACTCCTATTTTTCAAGGTGACCTTCAATAGCTTTGTTCCGCTCAGTGCCAGGAAAGAAAGAGTCTCTAGTTCTATGCGTATAAGTTCGGGTTTTTTCGTTGGTATACTTGCATCGTTTGGTTTGATCGCCTGTTTGGGTGTGGCTGCCGTCTTCAGTGGCTTCATTCCCGCGAACGCGAACGCCAAGCCAAGCACGCTTGAACGAACGATGGCGCGTATTTCGCTCAATGCGACTATCCGTCGCGAGGCTCCCCAGGGGGATGCGCCGATCCCGATGAGCGATGCGAATCTTACGCAAGGCGTGCTTTTGTATGGGCAAAATTGCGCGGTTTGCCATGGTACGACGAAAGACAAGCCGACCGCGATTGCGCGAGGTCTCTATCAAAAACCGCCGCAATTCATGCGTGATGATGTCACCGATGATCCCGTTGGAGTGACGTATTGGAAAGTGCATAACGGCATTCGCTTGACCGGTATGCCTGCATTCTCCGATTCGCTGACCGAAAAGCAACAGTGGCAGATCGTTCTTTTTCTTAAGCGGATGAACGACTTACCTCTGCATGCAAACCTTGCTTGGCATCATTTATAAGCATTCTTCGTGACTAGCGGCGTTGTCTCGCGGGCAAAAGCGAACCGATAACAAATCCTACCGCTAACGATCCAAGCGCTATGCCTAATGGGTTTGCTTGAACCGCGCCGATCTTTGATCCGGCTTTCGATTTTGCATTGGCAACCAGCGTCTGAGCTTGATCACTGACTTGTTTGATTGCTTCTTTCGTATCGCCTGAACCAGTAGCAATGCGACCTACCGCCCCGTCGACAACCTCTTTAATCGCGTCGGTTTTTTCATGTAAAACGTCTTTCGCACGGGCTTTCATGTTATTTTTATCGCCAAGGGCGTGCATCGTGTCTCCAAGGTCGTTGCGCATTTGCACAATGTCATTTTGAATCTTTTCTGCAGACTTTTCCATCGAAATTTGATCCTTTACCGTATCGAGTAATTCTTTGCGCTAGTCTTCATATTGATAGGATGCTGCGCCGGCCTGTGCACGGCGCTGGGCACTGGCCTTGAGCAAGCGCGCGCCGCCGAGCCCTACGGCGAAACTGCTAACTGCAACTGTCCACGGACGCTGACGTGTGAATCGTTCTGCATCATGTAAAAGCCTGTGTGGATCGCTCTCATGCAAATAGGCACCTATCCGCTCGATCGTTGCGGCAGTCGATTCTGCAAGCTCTCCCGCGCGTTGCGTCATTCCATCGGATTTTAGTTGCCCAGCAACTGTATGAAGATTTTTCGCCGTATCGAGGATTTTTTGGCCGGCCGCTTGCGAATAGTCAGCAACTTGGCGAGTGAATACATTGCTATTTTGCGCATCCATGAGCACGTTTTTCCCCGAATAGGTTCGAGAGAAACGAATCGAGCGCCATCATGCTCAGGGGATGACTCCAGGGTCCATCCTTGCAATTATAACTTTTAATGTTATAATTGCAAGGATGATAACGCGTGAGCTTACGGCCCAGCTGTCGGCTCGGTTGGCGGCCTTTCCTGCGGTTGTCTTGCTTGGACCTCGCCAGGTTGGCAAGACGACTTTGGCTCGAGCCTTGGCGCAAGAGGTTGATGCGGTGTATATTGATCTGGAATCGCCGCGGGATGTGCTGCGATTGTCTGATCCGCTTGAGTTTTTTGCGGCCCACCCCCACCAGCGTATTGTGCTCGATGAGATTCAGCGGTTACCGGCACTTTTTCCGATCTTGCGCGGAGTGATTGATGAGGATCGACGGCAGGGCCGAGGGCTCGGGCGATTTTTGCTGTTGGGTTCCGCTTCCTTGGATTTGCTGCAGCAATCAGCCGAGAGCTTAGCCGGGCGAGCTGCGTATTTGGAACTGACCCCGTTTTTGGTCTCGGAGGTTGCGCAGAGCCCCCTGGCACAGCGCGAGTTATGGATTCGGGGTGGCTATCCCGAGAGTTTTCTTGCGGCGAACGCTGAGGCGAGCTTGGTGTGGCGACAGAATTTTCTCGCGACGTATCTCGAACGGGAAATCCCCCACTTTGGCGGGCGTCTACCCGTAACCACGTTGCGGAATTTTTGGACGATGCTTGCCCACGAGCAAGGCACCATGCTCAACAGCAGCCGTCTAGCGCAAGCACTGGGTCTTTCAAATACGAGTGTCATTCGCTATCTTGATTTGTTTTGCGATCTCTTTTTGCTGAGGCGCTTGCAGCCTTGGCATGTTAATACCAAAAAACGCCTGGTGCGTACACCGAAAGTCTATGTGCGGGATAGTGGTCTCGTGCATGCGTTGCTGAATTTGCACGATTATGATGCGGTTGTGGGGCATCCCGTTGCGGGTGCCAGTTGGGAAGGGCAGGTGATCGAGAATCTCTTGGCCAGTCTCCCTTTGGGAGCGAGCGCGGGATTTTATCGTACCTCTGCGGGCGCGGAAATTGATTTGGTTCTTTCGCTGCCCCCCCACGAGCGTTGGGCGGTGGAGATCAAGCGCAGCAGCGCAACGCCGCCAGGCAAGGGTTTTCATATCGCCTGTGAAGACGTGGAGCCGACGGCAAAATTTGTCGTCTATGCGCAAGAAGAACGCTTTCCGCTGCCCCATAATGTCACGGCACTGGGCCCCCGCGGCTTGTTGACATTACTGCGGGAAAGAAGCGTTGCACGATAACCCTATACAGGCTTGGTGCCTTGCGGAAGGTGACGCTTATAGAATTGCGGTTTTGATAGATCGGGCTAGTTGTCAAGCAGGTGAACGAGCTGCCCACGCCAGGCAAATGGTGCTAACAGAAGCCGTTGCGAAAAGGCTCCACGGAAGAATGATGACTTCGTTTTGAGATGCCCTGGTAACGCTCGCGAGAAAGTGCACCCCTAGCGGTAACGAGAAATTGCACCCCCCAAGCATAAAAAAGGGATGGCCTCTAGAATGGATGTTCGTCTACATGAACACCAAACGGAGGCCATCCAGGGGAGTGATTTCTTTG
>CAIKPM010000015.1 GCA_903829325.1 uncultured bacterium | reverse complement strand
CGACGCCAATCCATACCGCAACGCCAACTCCGACGCCAATCCATACCGCAACGCCAACTCCGACGCCAATCCATACCGCAACGCCAACTCCGACGCCGATCCACACCGCAACGCCAACTCCGACGCCGACCCATACACCGACGCCAACGCCGACCCACACACCGACGCCAACTCCGACCCATACACCAACGCCAACTCCGACCCATACACCAACGCCAACTCCGACCCATACACCGACGCCAACCCACACCGCAACACCAACGCCAACACCAGCACATCGCTAAACACGAAGGCCAAAGAGTCAGCAAATCTCGCGCCATCCACTAGCACGGAGCCTCCCGGCGATAACACCGGGAGGCTCCGTTTCGCTTGGATGCGGCTCGCGGCTACATCATGTTCGTGCCCGCTTGTTTGTCACCGAGAAGTGGATATTTGCGGGCATCAAAGAGTTGGTAATGCCACCACTCGTTCCGATAAAAATCCCAACCCGCCGTCGTCATGATGCCCATAAGCAGCAGTCGATTCTGCACACAAGCGCTCGGTAATTCAAGACACGCATGATGAGAAAGCGGGGTAAAGGCATCAAACGAAGTGCCCATATCAAGCGGACACCCCGCAGCATCACACAGGGTCAGATCAACCGCAACGCCACGAGAATGCGGGGAGCCCTTCGCTGGATCCGCCAAAAAATTGGGATCTGGCGTATGCTCCCACAATTGCATCTGCGCTTCACTCGGCCGAAATGCATCATAGATCCGCAAGCGCAGACCGAGCGCGGCGGCCAAAACAACGGCACGCTGCAAAGCCGCAGCCGCATCCGGATGGAGATAACACCCTGCGCGACGATAGACAGCACGGCCGGTGAAATTATCAGCCGTGGCATATTTGATGTCGATAAGCAGCGGAAAATCAGCCAAAGCAAGATCAACCAAAGATGTAGTCGTGACGCTACCCGTCAATATGTTTTCCTCTCATAACAAAACAATGGACCGGCGACTTGCCGGTCCATTGTTTTTCGAATTATCGGTGATCATCTGCTTTTTCAGCCTCTGCGAAATCTCCGCGACTTACTCACGTTGCACGAAGACTCGGTTCGACCGTACACACGGTCGCGTTTCGCAAGGAAATCAGCGTTCGGATCTATTCGTTTTGTCGCTTGGTAACTCTGCTACTGGAAAGGAAGGTGCGTAAAACTTCGCTTGGAGAGAATACAGGGCCCGATTGAAAGTTTGGGGTTCATCCCGCCTCCTTCGGACTTTTTGCGACTAAGGTCTCGAGACACCTAGATCATACAGCCCGTCGATTCGGCAGGCAACCCAGGCAAATCACACCTGTATGCCTTCTTCCCTCTTGCCAAAAACCGCGGTCAAACTCGTACGATATTCAGCCAAGCGACAGGCATCTTCTGTTGCTCAAGAGCAATCCATCCAGCATCATGAAGCCGACGGTACGCCTGTGGCTGCGTCGGATAGAAGCAGCCGCACTCTTGATTGGATCATCCTTGCTCGCAGCATGGGTTATCCGCGAACGTTCCTTCGTTACCCACGAGCTCGCTCAGTTGGGCGGTTTCGCCTACCCCGTTGCCATCGGCGTGCTAGCGATCGTGGCGTCCGCACCTTTTTCCGTCACCGATGCGCTCGCCATCATGAATGGGGCGATTTTTGGCCCTGTCCGCGGCTCGTTGGTCAACGCTGCAGGCATCGCGTGTGCAGGGGTGTTGGGATATTATATCGCTCGCCGCACGGCGTCACTTCTGGACCTCAACACGACCATCGAGCGTCTACCAGCCTGGGTGCGTTTTTTCCGGCTTGGTTCGTTTCCGTTTTTAGTCTGCGTACGGATTTTGCCCGGCATCGGTGGAACGATTGCCACCCAAATAGCTGCTGCGAAAGGTGTGCCACTCTGGCTGCACGTCGCTGCGATGTGCACGATTGCGATCCCTATTTGCACCTTGCTCGCTATCGGCGGCGATTCATTGGCAAATATGATCGCCGTGCACGTCACCGAACCGATGCATCGCTATGCCCACGTGCACCATCTCCATTTTCCACACTTGTTTCATTTCCATCACCATCACTCCAAGGACGAACATTTTCTGTGACCAGCATTATCACCGACCCGGACGCATTGAGTGCGCTTTGTCAACGCATTCGCAACGCACCGCGCATAGCGATTGACACAGAATTTCATAATGAGCGCAGTTACACCGCTCGGTTAATGGTCGTTCAAATAGCATTTGAAGATGAGATTGTGCTCATCGACCCAATCGCGTTACCCAATCTCACCCCATTAGCTGAAGCGTTGCAACACACAACCGTAGTGGGTCATGCGCTCTCGGGTGATTTACGTATTTTTGCCGAACGGTTTGGAGTATTGCCAAGCCGCATTTTCGACACGCAGATTGCCGCCGCGTTTTGTGGCTACGGGCTTTCTATCTCTTTACTCGACTTGGTGCAAAGCATCACCGGAATTCGCCTGCAAAAATCCCAGACGGTGAGTGATTGGAGTGCGCGTCCCCTAACACAACGTCAACTGGAATATTTGGTAGACGATGTTGCGCATCTCTTCGCCCTGCATGATGCGCTACAAAAAAAGCTGGAAGCCAATCAACGCCTGGCTTGGGCTGACGCCGAAATGGACGCGCTCTCGCAATTAAGCACCTTTACAGCTGATCCGCAGCGTCTGTATCTCCGTTTGAACGGCACATCACGTCTAAACCGACGTGACCTTGGGATTGTCCGCGAACTCGCAGCACTGCGTGATCGCATCGCGCGCGACAAAGATGTACCGAGTAAATATATTTTTTCCGATGATGTCCTGATGAGTATCATGAGTGTGCGACCGAGCCAGATTGAAGAGCTCTCGCAACTGCGCCGCCTCGAACCGAGCGCACGCAAGGCATATGGCGCCGAAATCGTTGCCGCCATTCAGCGCGCTTCCGACTTGCCAGAATACGAATTACCGCCACGCATCACCCGGATGGTCCCCCTCAATCGCGATGGGATCGTAACCTTGCTCAGCGTGGTTGCCGCGGCGATTGCCGCCGAACACGATCTGCCCACAGCATTGCTCGCTCCTCGCGCCGCACTCGACCGCGTGGCCCGTGATCTGCCCAAAGACCACGAGGAAATGTCGGTTGCCCTCGAACTCTCGGAGTGGCGCGTCGCCTTGTTGGCAGACCGTTTGCTCGATCTCCTCGCCGGACGCACTGCACTTTGTATCACTGACACCAAGAACGAAACCCCACGCGTGGTCACCGTCTCGCAATTCCCCCTCTAACCCAAAGGACATGAATCATGAATAGTTTCGCTAGCTTGAGCACCCTCAACGTCGGAGAAGCGACGTACAACTATTATCAGCTCAGCGCGCTCGAGCGTGCGGGTGTGGCAAAGCTAGCGCAACTGCCCTTTGCAATTCGTATTCTTCTCGAAAATTTATTACGTTTTGAAGATGGACGGATTGTGACCCGCGCAGATATTGAGGCGCTGGCCCAGTGGTCACCCGCAACTGCCGGAACCCGCGAAATCGCGTATCGTCCCGCGCGTGTGCTCTTGCAAGATTTTACCGGCGTCCCAGCGGTCGTTGACCTAGCCGCGATGCGTGACGCGATCCTCAAAATGGGCGGTAACGCCGCACAAATTAATCCTCTCCAACCCGTCGAACTCGTGATCGATCACTCGGTACAAGTCGACGCGTTCGGCAACGCGAGTGCCTTTGCGCGCAATGCCGAGCTCGAATTTGCCCGGAACGATGAACGGTACAGCTTCTTAAAATGGGGTCAGCACGCGCTGAACGGCTTTCGTGTCGTCCCACCAGATACCGGAATCGTTCACCAGGTCAATATTGAATTTTTAGCGCGGGTCGTCTTCGGTAGCGATGCCGCTGGACTCGCCGCGAACACTAGCACAACCCCACTCGCCTACCCCGACACGGTCGTCGGCACCGATTCCCACACCACCATGGCTGACGGACTCGGCGTGCTCGCGTGGGGCGTCGGTGGGATTGAGGCCGAAGCTGCAATGCTCGGACGCCCAATCAGTATGCTCATCCCCGAAGTTGTTGGTGTGCGGGTGAAGGGACGGCTACGTGAAGGCGTGACCGCAACCGATCTCGTGTTAAGCATCACCGAACGCCTACGCAAACACGGCGTGGTCGGAAAGTTTGTCGAATTTTTTGGAGAGGGGCTCGACGCTTTAAGCGTTGCAGATCGCGTGACCATCGGGAACATGTCGCCCGAGTATGGCTCGACCGTGGCGTTTTTCCCGATCGATGAGCAAACGTTAACCTATTTACGCCTCACGGGTCGAAGCGCAACCCACATCGCTCTCGTCGAGGCCTACGCCAAAGCCCAAGGGCTTTTCCGCGATGCAAGCTCACCCGAACCGAACTACTGCGATGTGCTTGAACTTGATTTAGCCGGGATCGTGCCCAGTGTCGCCGGACCACGCCGCCCGCAAGACCGGGTAAATCTCCCCGATGCTCACGCTTCCTACGAAGCCGCCGCCACGACCTGGGCGGCCACGCGTACGGCCGTAGGAGCAACTCCGGCTACCCCCGACAGCCTGGGGGATGGCTCAGTCGTTATCGCGGCAATCACCTCATGCACCAACACCTCAAATCCGGCAGTGTTGATCGCAGCGGGCTTATTAGCTCAAAAAGCGGTAGCGCGTGGTTTGCGAACACCTTCCTGGGTCAAAACCAGCCTCGCCCCAGGCTCGCAAGTCGTCACCGATTATCTCCGGGCTGCCGGCCTTGACACGGCGTTGGATACCCTCGGATTTCAGCTGGTTGGCTATGGCTGCACCACCTGCATTGGCAACAGCGGGCCTCTATCACCCGCCGTCGCTGAAGAAGTCGCCCAAAAAGACCTGATCGTCGCAGCGGTGCTTTCGGGAAACCGCAATTTCGAAGGACGCATACACCCCCAAGTGCGAGCGAATTATTTAGCTTCTCCGCCATTAGTCGTCGCGTACGCCCTGGCCGGACGCATCACTCTCGACTTGACCAGCGACCCCTTAGGCATTGACGCACTGGGCAAGCCGGTGTATCTGCACGAAATCTGGCCGACCTCAGCAGAAATCGACGCCCTCGTTGCAAGCGCAGTCACCAAACAATTATTTACCGCACGCTACGCCGATGTATTTCGCGGTGATGAACGCTGGAATAGTCTTCCGGTCACCCTCAGCGAACGCTACGCGTGGGATCCTCAATCTGAATACGTCAAGCATCCGCCGTATTTTGAGAATATGCCGGCCGAACCAATCCCACCGGCGGATATCCGCGCCGCTCGGGCCTTAGCAGTATTAGGCGACAGTGTTACCACCGACCACATCTCGCCCGCAGGATCGATTGCAAAAAACAGCCCTGCCGCCGACTACTTACGCGAACACGGCATCAAGCCGGAAGATTTTAATTCCTACGGTGCACGTCGCGGCAATCACGAAGTCATGATGCGCGGAACATTCGCTAATGTCCGATTGCGTAATGCGTTAGTGCCGGGAGTCGAAGGCAGCTACACCCGGTATCTGCCCATCAATCCCGCTCAACCAGCCAGCGATGAACCGATCTCAATCTACGCCGCTTCGGTCCGGTATCGAGCCGATCGCACTCCGCTGATCGTTCTCGCTGGCAAAGAATACGGCAGCGGTTCGTCGCGTGACTGGGCCGCAAAAGGTCCTATGCTCCTTGGCATACGCGCCGTCATCGCCGAATCGTTCGAACGCATTCACCGCAGTAATCTGCTCGGAATGGGAATTTTGCCCTTGGAATTTTCCCCGGGCGAGTCGATTCGACAATTGGGTCTGAGCGGTGAGGAGCAATTTGACATCACCGGTCTGACTGGTGGCTTAGCACCAGGCGCCACAATCAGCGTCACCGCGACTCGCGCTGATGGAAGTAGCCTGCAATTCCGCACGAAAGCGCGCATCGATACCCCCGATGAAGCCGATTATTTCCGGCACGGCGGGATTCTCCCATTCGTGCTCCGTGAGCTCCTGGCGATTACCCGCGAACAGGCAGGCTGAAACGACCGCTCGAAGCAGACGACCATGACTCAAGGAACAATTGTCGACCGCGGCCTTGAGGGCGTGGTCGTTGGCTCAACCGAGCTTAGTAACGTCGAAGGCCCAGAAGGTCGTCTGACGTACCGCGGCTTCGACATTCATGACCTCGCAACGAATGCCACCTTCGAAGAAGTGGTCTACTTGCTACTGTTTGGCCAGCTCCCCAATCGTTCCCAATTAGCCGATCTCAACGTGCGCCTAGCCGCCAACCGGCTTTTACCTCAACCGCTCATCGATGCGATGCACGCCATGCCCAAGACCGCCTGGCCGATGGATGTTTTGCGCACCATGGTCTCCGCGCTCGCGGTCTTCGACAGCGAAATGCAAGGTGGGGCCCACGCCTCCAATCCGCGGATTGCGCTCCACCTGATCGCCAAAACCCCTAGCATCGTCGCCACGTGGAATCGCATCCGGCGCAATCTCGAGCCGATTGAACCGCGCTCAAATCTTTCAACCGCAGCGAATTTTCTGTACATGATTTCGGGCGAAGTCCCGGGACCAGAAGCCGAACGAGCACTCGATACGTATCTCGTTCTGTTGGCCGATCATTCGTACAACGCATCAACCTTCGCGGCGCGGGTCACGGCATCAACCCGAGCCGATATTTATGCCGCTATTACTTCGGCAGTCGCAACCCTCGAAGGTGACCTCCACGGCGGCGCACCGAGCAAAGTGATGTCGATGTTGCTCGAAATCGGCAAACCCGAACGTGCAGAACTCTACGTGCGCGAAGCGTTAGCGCGAGGAGAACGCATCATGGGTATGGGGCATCGGGAGTACAAAACGCGTGATCCTCGAGCAACGCATCTCGAGCAAATGGCGAAAGCACTCGGCGCAAAGACCGATCCGAAATGGTACGAAATCGCTCGCGCCCTAGAAGACGCAGCAAATAACGTCTTTCGTGAAACCAAGCCCGATAAAAAAATCTACGCGAATGTTGAATTTTATACCGCACCAACGCTCTACAGTTTAGGGCTCGCTGGTGATGAATTTACCTGTATGTTCGCGTGTGGGCGCATGGCTGGTTGGTCGGCACATATTCTCGAACAACTAGGCGACAATCGCTTGATTCGCCCCCAGGCCACCTATTCTGGTCCTCCAGTGACACCGTTCATTCCGCTCGCAGAACGCGACCGCGTGCGCAGCAATGGCACATCGCATTCATGAGTACTCAGCCACGCACCAGCCAAATTGAACGCGTCACAAAAGAAACATCGATTCACCTCGAGCTTAATCTCGACGGCGGCCCGATTGCGATCAGCACCGATGTCACGTTTTTCAATCACATGCTCGACGCGTTTGCCAAGCATGCCGGTTGTGGACTCACGCTACGCGCGAGTGGTGACGGCCTCGATCATCACCATCTCGTCGAAGATGTTGGGATTGCCCTTGGACGGGCCATTCATAGCGCGCTCGGACAAAAACAGGGGATTACGCGCTTTGGCTCGATCATGGTGCCCCTTGATGATGCGCTCATTGCCGCGAGCATCGATCTGTCCGGACGTTCGTATTTGAATCTCAACGTGATCTATCCAGTGGAAAATCTCGGCGATCTCAAGACCGAATTAATTCGTGAATTCTTTCGAGCAATTGCTGATAATGCGCGCATGAATATTCATTTAGTCCAAATGCACGGCACAAATGCCCACCATCTCTGCGAGGCAACCTTTAAAGCGTTCGCCCGCGCCTTTGCTCAAGCCAAATACCGCATTAACGACTCCGAAATACCCTCCACAAAAGGCTTGCTCGAGTAAGATGCTCGCAATCATAGATTACGGTGGCGGCAATATGGGCTCGCTACTCGCCGCCCTAACCCGCCGTGGAATCGATTTTTCGATCGTGACCGATCCCACCGCGCTCGCCCAAGCCGATGCCGCGATTTTGCCGGGCGATGGAGCATTCGAAGCAACCATGACCGCACTCCGCACTCGCGGACTCGATCAACCGATCGCGGCGATGCTAGCGCGCAATCAGCCTTTTCTGGGGATTTGTGTAGGCATGCAAGTGCTCTTTGAAAGCAGCACCGAGCACGGTGGTGCCACCGGCTTCGGTTTTTTCCCCGGAGTCGTGGAACGTTTTGGCTCCGACGCGCCGCGTGTGCCGCATATGGGCTGGAATGCACTTGAAATCGTGAGCACCCACCCCGTCTTAGACAATATCGATTCGGGTGAATACGTGTACTTTCTCCATTCGTATCGCGTCCCGGTCGGTGAAGGGACGATTGCGGCCAGCATTCATGGCGAACGCTTTGCGGCGGTTGTCGCGCGCGGCAACGTAATCGCAACACAATTTCATCCCGAAAAAAGCCAGCACACTGGTGGAAAAATTCTCGATGGGTTTTTACGCATTGTCAGCGCCTACACTCCACCGATACAGTCGCATGGATGAGTCAGCCACGCGCCGCTTAGTATTGGTTCCCGCTATTGATTTACGACAAGGCCGCTGCGTACGCTTGGCACAAGGTGATCCCACCCGTGAAACCAGCTACGACGCTGATCCCGTTGCGCGAGCCAAGAGTTTCGCACAAGCTGGTGCGCAGCGACTTCACGTCGTTGATCTCGATGGAGCCTTCGGATCCGGTGAAAATCTGCTGGCATTGCGAGCTATTTGCAACGCGGTGAACATCCCCGTTCAAACCGGGGGTGGCGTGCGGACCCGCGCTGATGTGCAAGCCCGACTGGATTGCAGCGCAAGCTACGTTATACTCGGGACGCTGCTCATCGAAAATCCAGAGCTCGCCCAAGCACTCGCTCACGAATATCGTTCACGCTTAATTGCCGGCGTCGATGCGCGCGATGGGCATGTTGCTACCCGAGGGTGGCTCGCCGAGGGCGGACGCAAGCGAGACGAATTGTTCCACGATATTCGCAACTGGGGCATCGAACGCGTCGTCTATACCGAAATTGCCCGCGACGGCATGGGCAGCGGTTATGATCTGACGGCGTTAGCCGATGCGGCCCACCAAAGCCCCTTGCGCATCACCGCGAGCGGTGGCGCGCACTCGCTTGCGAGCCTGCAAGCCTTAGCGACGCAAACGCCGGCTAACGTTGATCACGCGATTATCGGTCGCGCACTGTATGAAGGCACGCTCGATCTCGCCGAAGCGATCGCCGCATTTAGCTAAAGGGTATCTCGAAAGCCAAGCTTGCTTATTTTCCAATCGGGACGCTCATACGCAGCACTGGGTAGATTTTCAGTCCGCTGAGATCATGCACAAGCGTACCGCGGAGAGATTCCAAGTAGGGATTAAAGATCGCCGGATTGGCGGACACCACACCTTCGGTAGTGTAGGTGATGCTGGCTTGTCCGATGCGATACGCACCCACTTCCCAGCGAAGGCCGCGCTGGCTCCCATCGGGATTACTCGCAGCCCAACCGAACCCGAAATACGGGCACAACGTGGGCCAGCGCGCGTGGATCCCTAATACGCCAATTTCTGGTGCAGAATATTGCGTCCCCGCGAACACCACCGTCTCGGTGGCGGGAATCGTATCCGCATCGAGTCGCAAGTAATTCTCCACGAACCCAGCGCTCAAGAAAAATGGCTTGTTCCTTTTAAGGTATTGATCGAGAGTAAAACTCAAATTACCGAGGTGGATTTTTTCGGTAAAATCCAAATTGAGCAGCACCGGATTGGCACCATTGGCGCCGCTAATGTAATACGAGCCACTACCGGCAACCTGAGCTCCGGCCGAACTACCACTCATATGCAGATCGGTAGTCGGAGTGAGATGATATGCGACCCCCGCGCCTACGCCCGCACTATCAAGCACCAATGCTGGCTGATATTTCGCGTGATGAACTTTCGCTTGCGCAACCGTTCCTGAGAAATACATCAGAATTACACTTGCGAAAAAATGTTTCCAAGAGAATATGCGCATGCGTCAGCCTTCCATCCACGATGTGTTCTTGAACTCCATCGGTCAGAATTACTAAAATTTCACCATTTTGCGACGATACTGCGAGTAGTGCGCTCGCTATGTGTCGAGATGCAACCACATCGTTTTGAACTGGAGTGAATCTTGAATCTGAAACTACTCGTAGCGAGCTCTGTGCTCGGCTTTTCGCTCGTAGCATGCGGCGGTGGCGGTGGCGCCCCGGCCCCGAATGGCAGCTCATCTACGACGACAACAACCCAAACCGTCGTCGTACCGACACCAAGTGTCGTCGGCAACACGGCAACCTATACCCTCCCCTTGACCGCTACGACGCTGAGCAATCTCGGTCTCAGCAGCGCGCCGACGATCGCTTTACCGACCGGAGTGACGCCTGTCGGTACGACAACGGTCAGCAACGCCGTACCAAGCGGAATCACTGCGTTTAGCCTCGCTCACAGCGTAGCGCCGAGTGCAGCGGCACGTTCATTAAAATCAACGATTGCCGGTGCAACACCCTTGATTTATGCCGTGTTCACACCGTCGAGCCCGGTCACGTTCACTGCATCGCAACCGATTGCGTTCTCATTCAATTTAACCTCAACCCCGTCCACGAGCGTTGATTATCACTTGGCATTCTATAATGCGAGTACGCCTTGGCTTCCAGATAATTATGATCTTGGCGTCATCAGTGGCAACAATGTCACCGTTACCGTCACCCCACCTGCGACTGTACCGTTATTAGCGAACAAAACATATGCTGTCTTGCTCTACTCGATTGCCTCCGCGGTTGATCCAGGTGCAACCACTGCGCCGACCGCTGCGCCAACAACCGAGCCAAGCACAAGCCCGACGTCGAGTGCGACCAGCACCCCGACCGCAACGGCAACCCCAACGACCGCACCAACCACTGCGGCAACCACGGCTCCGACAACCGCACCAACCGCAACGCCGACAACCGCTTCAACAACCTTGAGCACCTCGGATAGCCTCGCGGTTAACACAACGAGCACAACAACCTATACCGGTAGCCCATTTGGCTTAAGCAGCACCCTGACCGTGCCAGTTGGTACCAGTGGTGGCTCGATCGCCTACACCCTAACCAATGCGATCACCGGTGGCATGCCTACCGGCGTTAGCGCGGCACCGTCAACCGGCGTGACAACGGTCTATGCCTACGGGAAGTTCACCCCGGCAAGCACCATCTCACTCGCTTCGGGCACGACGATCAGTGGTACCGTTGCGGCGAGCATCACCCCAAGCGGAACCTACAAAGTTGCCTACTCCACTGACGGCGCAACCTGGTTCTACGGCCTTGGCACCTCGAGCATCAGCGGAAATACGATTTCACTGAGCTACACAACCTCAAATGCAATCAGCCTGACCTCGGGCACCCCGTACTACGTCGCTCTGTACCACTAAGCACAGATCTGATCCGTACACAGAATCCCTCGCTCTCCGGAGCGGGGGATTCTTTTATTTCAAGACCCGCTTGAGGGTCTGGTCAAGAATAACCGCCAGCAAAATCACGCCCCCCAACACAATTTCTTGGGCGTAGCTTTCGATATTATGCAGATTCATCACATTATTTAAGATGCCAATCAGAAACGCACCAACAAACGTGCCAAGAATGCTCCCTCGGCCGCCAACGAGACTTGTACCGCCCACAACAACAGCCGCAATCGCCTGCAGTTCATAGCCCGTCCCAGTTTGCGGAGAACCCGAAGCAAACCGCGCCATCAACAACAGGCCCGCAATCGCTGCACAAATGCCAGAAAGAACGTAGACGCTCGTTTTAATCAGCCCCACACGCACGCCGGCCAAACGCGCAGCTTCCTCGTTGCCGCCAATCGCATAGACATACCGTCCAAAACGCGTTTTTCCTAAAACAATCGCAAAAACAATCACCACTACGGCTAGCCATAACACGGGAATAGGCAAGCCTGGTAATTGGGGCAGCATCCCACGGAAAAGAAAACCCGTGCCCGTGCTCATAAACGCATCGCTATTGAGCGGCACCGGCCGACCGTGCGAGAGTTCATAGGCAGCACCCCGTGCCACGAGCATCATCGCCAAGGTGGTAATAAACGGGGGCAAGCCCAAACGCACGACCGGAAACGCATTGATCCAGCCAGCCAAACCGCCGACCGTTGCGCCCAACAAGAGCGTGAGTACAACCAAAACCGACCCATTGATGCTCGCAGGCATCGCATTCGCGAATAAGGCCATCACGACACCCGTCAGCGAAACCAATGAGCCAACCGACAGATCAATCCCGGCGGTAATGATCACAAAGGTTTGCCCGACTGCCAGAATTGCATTCGAGGTAATTTGACGCAGTACGTTGACGATATTGCCCGGCGTAAAAAAAGCGCCGTAGGTAAATGCGTTGACCAGGACGATGACCGCAATCAAAGCACACAGCGCCAAGCTAAGTTTGATAAACGTACGCTTCATGAAGTAGCTCCTGTAGCAGCGGCAATAATCGCATCGGCACGATAATCAGCTCGGGCGAATTCGGCAACAAATGTGCCCTCGCGCACGACAAACAAACGATGGGTCATCCCCAGTATTTCAGGTAATTCACTGGAAACCATCACAATCGCCGCGCCTTTCTCAGCCAAGGCAAGAAGCAAAGCGTAAATTTCCATTTTAGCGCCAATATCAATACCCCGAGTTGGTTCATCAAAAAGAAAAACGCGTGCTTGCCCCAGCAACCATTTGGCCAAAACGACTTTTTGCTGGTTTCCTCCAGAGAGATTGCGCACCAATTGCGCAGTGTTGGGTGTACGCGTATGCAGGGCTGCCACCAAGCGCCGGGTTTCTTGTTCTTCTTTCGCAGTGTCGAGCAAAAGCCCGCGGTCAAAGAGCTTGAGGTGAGCGAGGGTTGTATTTTCGCGCACACTCATGCCCAGGACTAAACCCTGCGCTTTACGATCTTCGGTGAGAAAAGCCAGACCGTGGTCAATGGCTTGCCCAGGAGTCGCATGCGGAATAGGCATGCCATCAATCTGGACCAAGGCATCACTCGGATCTGCCCCGGCAATCGCACGGAGGATTTGCGTACGACCAGCTCCGACCAGGCCCGCCAAGCCAAGAATTTCACCGGCACGAACCGTAAAATGCATCGAGCGAAACAACGGCGGCTGTTGCAAATTCAAAACTTCGAGCACGATTGGAGCATGCTCATCAACCGGTGGCAGCGCCGGAAAATGCGTATCGATGCTACGACCGACCATCGCCGCAATCATTTCATCCCGCGGGAATGCGCTCGCTGCACGCGTCTCCACCGTACGGCCGTCGCGCAAGACCGTAATACGATCAGCGATACGATCCAATTCTTCTAAACGATGCGAGATATACACAAAAGCCACGCCATCGGCTTGTAACTTAGCGATAAGCGCAAATAGATGATCGATTTCGTGCTCGCTCAGCGCCGCGGTGGGTTCATCCATGACAATCAGACGCGCGCGCCGGACTAAGACTTTAGCAATTTCGACAAGCTGCTGCTGAGCGACCGTCATGCGCGCAGCGGGCAAATCAAACGGGATGGTACTACCCAGCTGGGTCAAGGTGTGTTCCGCCAAGCTGCGCGCCTTAGCGTGATTGAGAAAAAAACCATCGCAGGGCTCGATCCCCAGCAACATATTTTCGATCGCGCCAAGTGTCGGCACAAGATGAAATTCTTGATAAATCATCCCGATACCATAGCGTTCAGCCGACCGTGGATCAGTAATATTCGCGACGGCACCGTCAATCAAGATACTGCCGCTATCAGCCCGATGGGCACCCGCCAAGATTTTCATCAGCGTCGACTTACCGGCACCGTTTTCACCAACGAGCGCCAAGACTTCACCCGGGTGCACGCTCAGCGTCACGCCGTCGAGGGCGCGCACACCGGGAAACGTTTTCACGATGTCGCGCATTTCCAGGAGTGTCGCGCTGGGTTCGCTCGCGCTCACGTTCATACGTTAACGCGTAAACGTGCCAACAGGAACGGCAATCTTTGCCGGAACAGGCTGCTTTTGTAGATATGCATGAATCGCATCGATCGTTTTGATACCGATTAATTCAGGATGTTGAATCGCATCGCCGTACATTGCCCCCTGCGCGATTGCGGCACGCGCTTCTGCATCGGCATCATAGCCAACAATGGCAATTTTGGCTGTGTGATTCGAAGCTTGAACGGCTTTCGCAGCGCCCAGCGCGGCATCATCATTAATCCCAAAAATCGCAGTCAGGTGCGGATGGCTCTGCAAAATATCTTCAGCGGCAGCACTTGATTTCGCTCGCTCACCGCCGCCATCAATATCAGCCACAATCTTCACCTGTGGGCAGAGTTGTTTGAGGGTTTGCGTAAAACCACGCACGCGATCTTGCACGCTCGTGACTTCGGGTTCGTCGAGAATTGCCACCTGGCCGGGTGCACCCGCAGCAGCACGGCAGATCAGTTGCGCCGCGGCGCCACCGCCTTGAACGTTATCCGACGCAATGTGCGCGACGACACTCCCTTGTTTTGACGCACTGGCAATATCAGCCGTAAACACGGGGACATGTGCTGCATTCGCCTCGACAATCGCGCTGCCAATTGCTTGGGAATCATAAGGCGTGATCACGATCGCAGCGACATTTTGCGAAAGAAAATCTTCAACTTGGCTCTGTTGCTTCGCGTTATCACGGCTTGCATCAACCACGTTGACAATATAGCCGTATTTTTTCGCCTCGCGCTTCATGCCCGCTTCCATGTCCTGGTAGAATTGCGCTTCGCGGTTTTGAATCGAGACCCCAATAACGGGAGCGCCGGCACTCGCTGAACCTGCCGATTTTGCGCCGCTGGTACACGCCGTCAACCCCAAGAGGCAAGAAAGGCTCAGCAAGAAACAACGACTGACAAGAGATGACTGCACAGACACTCCTCGTGAAGAATTAAGAACGAAAACCCTGGGCCAGATCAGCGATAATATCATCGCAGTGTTCAATCCCAACCGAAAGCCGAAGCGTCCCATCGGTAACGCCGAGCTCTTCGCGTAGCTGTGCCGGGAGTCCCCGATGCGAACTCACGGCAGAATAGCCGATCGTCGTTGCGACCTCACCCAGGCTGTGCACGATTGCGATACGCCGCAGTCCGCGTAAAAAGCGATCAACCCCATCACGGCCACCTGCCAAATCAAAGGCGAGCATCCCGCCAGTCCCTTGCGGGTACAATCGCTTCGCTAACTCGTGCTGCGCATGACTCGCTAAGGACGGGTGATGCACACGCAGAACCGCAGGCACACTCGCCAAATACGCTGCGACGCGATTTGCATTGCTCGAATGGCGTTCCATCCGCAAACCTAAAGTACGCAACCCGCGCGTCGCGAGCCAAGCATCGAAATGCGCGACGGTTGCGCCGGTGCGAATCAGGTGCTCACGAATCGGGGCTATCAGCTCCTCGCGACCAGCAACGACCCCAGCACCGACGTCGCCATGCCCGCCGAGATATTTGGTCACGCTGTGGACCACTAAATCAGCGCCGTGTGCTAAGGGTTGAATCAACGCGGGGCTGGCAAAGGTCGCATCAATAATCAGCAAAACCCCTAGCCGCTTGGTAATCGCGGCTAGCGCATCGATATCCGCAACACCCATGAGCGGATTAGTCAGTGCCTCGGTATAGAGCACGCGCGCTTGTGTGCGAATGAGCGCGGCTTCAACTTCCGCACAATTACTCTGATCAACAAAAGTCACCTGAGCGCGGGGAGCCGCGTACTCGTGCATCAACAGCTCGTAGGTGCCGCCGTAGATATCACGCGTCGCGACCAACGCCGCGCCCACTGGCAGGTTGGTCGCAAGGGCCGCATCGATGGCCGACATCCCATTCGCCGAGGCAAAGGCACTCTGTGCGCCTTCTAATTCGGCAATCGCTCCCGCAAATTGAGCTCCGTTGGGCCCCCCATAACGCCCATATATTGCGCTCGGCACGTTGCCCGCATAAATCTCTTCGACTTGCGCAAGATCGCGAAAGCGATAGGCCGCAGCCTGGTAGAGCGGAGGACTCGCGCCTTCGTTGACCGGGGTAACAAAATGGCCCGCGTGCACAACGGCGGTATTAGGATGAACAGTGTGATCGGCTTGCATGCCTTCGCGACGTTCCGGGCCGGTCGCCACGAACCCCCTCGCCGAGCCCGGCTATTCGTTGGTGCAATTGTCCGAGTTATCAAAGCGGTGACTCAGATCGGGGGGAATAAAATGCACGTCAACCTGCCCCCCCAGTGCCGCGCGTGCATCACGAATGACCGCACGGGCTGCCTGCAACGCTAAAGCGGCGTCATGATCGTTGCAGCGCTCGATCGAGGCCTGCACGCTCGCGGTGAGGTAGCTGTCAGCCCCCAAAATCCGCAACGCCGCCGTACTGGAGTAGGGGTCGTGGAACGCATTGAGGGGTTTGCCGCTTTCAGCCTCTTCAAACCAGGCATGCTCGGCCTGGGCAAATTGATTTTCCGTCGCTTGCGCAGCTAACGATTCGTTGCGCGTGCGGGGGATATTGTCAAGAATTTGCTGGGCTTGGTCGGCTAGCCCGCTTGCGGCAGTAATCACACGCTGCTCGAGAACACGTTCGTCATCGGCGGTCATCTCGGGCGCGCTCGGGCGCAGCCACAGCACACCAGCGAGTAAACCAATGAAGCCCAGGTAGAGATACTCGCGGCGCCGGGTGAGGCCGGCCAGCACAAAGACGCAGACCGCAAACAACAGGACCAGATGCGGAGCGAACCTCATAGCACCATGCTTCCTCTCTCTTCGTAAGAGCGTTCAACGCCAAGGCGTATGGAGAAAAATAGCTTCTGGTATTTTATCGTCAAATGCTCGCGTAAAGAGTCATCACCGAATCAACCCACAATATATCAGGGTCTGAAGCTATCTGCTACACTTTTCACAAATGCACACAGCAACATTAACGCTACTTCCACCTACGATCAGCAGTTCGCCATCATTTCTTGACGCACTCGCTGCGACGCGCAACCTGGGCGAACGCCCAGTCTTGCATTGGCGGGATCTGCGCAGTGTAAATACCGCCTACGATCTGATTGGTGACGTCCACAGCTGTGGCGATGAACTCGGCGAATTACTCGAACTCCTCGGCTACCGCATCACCTGGGCCCAAGAGCACGGCGAACGCGTAGCGTGCATCACCCCACCTGCGGGACGAAAGGTAATTTTATTAGGCGATTTGCTCGATCGTGGACCGAAAGCCGCCGACACCTTACGCATCGCGATGGCGATCGTCGCGCAAGATTGCGGCTATATCTTGATGGGCAACCATGACTTTCTCTTTACGATCGGGATTTTAGGCAGCCCTCAACCCATCCATGCGGACGCCGCGCAGACGATCAGCCAACTAGCGCACGAATCCGCTCAATTTTTCTGGAATTTGCGCGACATGTTCAGCGACCTACCCACCTATTTGTGGCTAGACGAAGGGCGCTTATGCGTCAGCCATGCGGGCTTACGCGCCGATCTGTTAGGAAGCTCCAGCGCCGAAGCTCACAACCACGCAATCTATGGGAACGAGCCGGCTCGCAACGCAACCCGCACGTATGATCCCAAACTCCACTGGGCGGCTTCGTACACGGGCGAAACAACTATGGCCTACGGGCATTTTCGCCTCCAAGATGCCCTGTGGGTAAACAATACGATTTGCCTGGATACTGCGTGTGTCTACGGGGGAAAGCTCAGCGCGCTGCGCTGGCCCGAGCGCGACATCGTCAGCGTCCCAGCGCACGCCCAATACACCAAAGCCCCCCTCCGCGGCCGCTGCATCCCCCCCGGAACCAGCTTGTTTTATTAGGGCTTGGCCTGGTCTGGGTTCAAAGCGTCTCTAAGCAGCGACAGGCACCAGAGGCCGGATCGCGCTGACCTCGCCAGAGTTATCGGCAACGATGGCGTCCCACATGTTGAGCGTATGTTGGCAGTTAAGCCAAAACTGCGGAGACATACCAAAGCCAGCCGCAATACGCCTGGCCGTATCTGGCGTAATGTTACGCTTGTTATGCACAATCTCGCTCAATCGAACACGAGACACGCCAATATGTTCCGCAAAGTCAGTTATAGATATCTGATATTCGTCCAACATCTGCCTGAGAAACACGCCGGGTGGCGTAGGCCGGCGCTGCGTAGGAAGTCCCAGAGCACGCAAAGCCGCTTGCTGTTTAGTGGTAATCAACGATTTCAACATGGTACGCCCCTTCTTCATTATCCCACATAAAGCAGACACGATATGTGCGATTAATGCGAATTGAAAACTGGCCCTTACGATCATCCTTGAGCGCTTCAAGCTTGTTACTCGGGGGCTGTCGCAGGTCTTCGATACGTGACGCGTTCAGGACACGGTCGAGTTGAATAACCGCATAACCCCTCAGCTCTCCAGGAAGCAGCTTCCGTGTAATCTTCGAATCTTCACCATTATATAGTGCACGGGTTGCCTTGTCGCAGAAGCGATCTTCCATCAGTCTATGATAATGCGTTATATATCGCATGTCAAACCGGATGCGAGCCGTCTTGACATATCAGCTACGATAAAAGCATGATCAAAGTCAACATTAGCATCGCCAAAAAACGCTTATTGCAACTAGCTCACATGGCTCAAGCTGGAGAGCTAGTACTGATCTGTGAGCAGAATATTCGCGTCGCGCAGTTGCTCGGCTACCCTCGTCAAACCAAGAAAAAACGCCCACTCGGGCCACCTCGTTCAGGATTTACCTTAACTCAGGCCTTTTTTGACCCTCTACCGACTGAACTGCAAGCAGAGTTCGAAGGATTTACCAGTTGCCTATCCTGCTGAACCTCCGGTGCATCGCAGGGATGCGAGGCCCTCGGTGAAGGCGTTGTCGCTGGATTCGGGGTCGTAGCGGGGGCCCTCGTCGCGCATGAACGCGTGGGCCGCCGGGTACGTGGTGACGCGGAAGTCTTTGATTTGCGGAGTGAGGACAGTGACAATCTGCTCTCGCGCTTCAGTCGGGACGTGAGGATCTTCAGTGCCGAAAATGAGATGTAATGCCCCGTGAATCTCGCTTGCTCGCGCGAGACTCCCCGCATCAGCGTCACTGCCGAGCGCACCGTTGTGTAAACCTGTGGGATAATAGCAAACCGTTGATTGCACTTGGCGGTGAAAAGCCGCACGGAATGCGAGATGCCCGCCAAAACAAAACCCAACGGCACCGAGGGCGCTGGATTCCACCGCAGCGTGATTTTGCAGAAATGCGAGCGCAAGCGCGGTGTCGGCATCGAATTGCGCAACACTGATAGCCTTCGCATTCGCCATACCGCGATCTCGACCGGGATCATCAAAGGCCCATGCACTGCCAGGTGGTTCTCGACGACAGAAAATCTCTGGTGCTAACACCGCAAAACCATAACCGGCAAAACGAGTGATCATCCGTAACGTCGATGCGGTCAGTTGGAAAATATCCGAATAAAAAATCAGCCCCGGTGCTCGTTCTAGGCCGATCGGCGTCGCCAAAGCAGCCCGCATTGTATACCCCGTTGCGGGCAAATCAACAAACGTCGTTTCTACGCGCACAATCGACCTCGCTCGATATTATTGTGGAGTTTGGTAGAGCATGCTCGTGTCGTAACCGAGCGCCTTGACTGCATCGAGTAACGCGCTTCTTTCACCAGCACTCGGATGCCGCTGGCGGGTCAAGACCCAAAGATACCGACCCGACGGTTCGCCCACGATAGACCACGAATAGTCAGAGGCGTGGTTTAAAATCCAATAATCACCAACATAAAAAGGTCCAAAAAATGAAACCTTGAGTTTGGCATTTTGTGTATTCGCAACAATTTTGGCCTTGCCATGCGCGACCTTCACGGGTCCATCGACCGCACCGAGATGACACGTATTCACGATGCCAATATGTCCACTATCCAGCAATCGGTACTCCGCCGTTACCGCCTGACATTTTGTTTCAAAGCGATTCTCGTAGCGAGCCATTTCGTACCAGCGCCCCAAATATCGATCGAGCTGCACCGCTATCTGCGGCTCGGGCACGTGGGCATTGCCGCTAGGCCCAGCAGACGAGCAGCCAGCAAACAGCGCGGCGGTCAGCAAGACAACGATCGATCGAATACGCATCATACCGTTCGATTCGCGCGATCAACGGGCAACACTTCTTTGTTTGGATCGTGGGCGCCGTACCAGCGTGTGCAGATATTGCGACAAAACCTCACGGGTATTTTCGCTTGGATTTTCGAGGATGATTTCGAGCAAATCATGCAAGACCACCCCCACCCGACGATCGCCACGAAAACTCGGTGGTTCTCCCGCCTGAATAAACGCCGCAAGAACATCTTGGCCATTTACCGCCAAATCAGCAACCGAAACAGCTGGCTCCCTGCGTAGTTCAGCGGCTACCCGCGCCTCGAAGGCCTCGTTTTCGCCACTCCGTTTCGGCAAGCCACTGCCGCAAATATCAGCAACGCGCAAAGCAAAAAGACGATCGATATGCTCGGGACCGATTCGTTTGATAAACCGACGAATCGCCGCATCACTTTGAGATGAATCAACCGAATACATATGCTGCCGAATCAGATGAACCGTTGACGAAATCGTCTCGTTCGAAAGTGCTAAACGACGTAGCATATCATCTGCGATTTCGGCCCCGACAATTTCGTGCCGATAGAAGTGAGGTCCGTCTTTGACGCGGGGTTTGCCGACATCGTGCAAAAGGGCGGCGAGTCGAGTAATCACATCGCGACGCGGCATCGCATCAAGCGTTTCGAGGTTGTGACGATAGACATCGTACGCGTGCCACTCGTTTTGTTCCATGCCAACGCCCTCTTCAAGCTCAGGCCAAATGCACGAAAGCAAACGAGTGCTCCGCATATATTCAAAGCCAATCGAAGGTCGCGTCGCCAACTGCAGCAATTTCGAAAATTCGTCACCGACCCGCTGAGCCGAAACCGAGCGAATCCATGCATGCGCGTCGTGCATCGCGGCTTGCGTCGCAGACGTGAGCGTATACTCAAAGCGCGCCGCAAACTGACACGCCCGCAACATCCGTAAAGGATCTTCAAGAAAGGTTTGCGCGGATAAAATATCGATGCGACGCGCGAGGATATCGGCGACACCACCATACGGATCGACGACTTCGCCGGTAGCAAGTGAACGCGCGAGCATATTCATGCGAAAATCACGCCGCGCTAAATCAGCCACAAGCGGCACTTCAGGCCCTGACTCGATGTGAAAATCACGATGACCCGAACCAGTCGAATATTCACGCCGCGGTAGCGCAATATCAACCGTGTCTCCTTCACGCGTGAATTTAATCACCGAAAAATTCGCACCAACTTGATCCACACGCCCGTGCGGAGTAAGCGCCGCAACCAAATCAGCCAACGGCAGCCCGGTCACGACATAATCCGCGTCTTTGAGTGCGAGTTTTACCTGGCCGTGCTGCGCGCGAATCTCATCGCGCACGCGCCCACCCACGGCATAAATATGCTCAGGCGGCAAAATAGCGAGCAAGAGACGATCAAAAACCTCAACGTCGATCACGTATTCTGACCCAAGCCACTGCTCGGCGGCTGAAGCATACACAATGGACGCTTCGCCGGAACACCAGCCTTGCGCGGAAACCGCAGTGGGGTGCGGCGCTCTTTTTCGACGATCAGCAAACGTCGATTGCCACCAAGCTCGACTTCTTCAACCAACCGCCCTCCGAGCATCAACGCTGCATCCGCAGTCGCACGACGCTCGTGCTCATCGAAACTACCACGTTGCAAAATTGCCCGACCGCCAAGCGCAAGAAATGGCATCGTATATTCAAGCACCGTCGGCGCGACCGCAACCGCGCGCGCCGTCGCAGTAAAAAATCGCTCACGTAATCCGTCTTCAAAAGCTAAGGCTTCGGCTCGGCCACTTCTTACGTTTGCCTCGAGGCCGAGAAACGAAATCGCCTGCTCGAGAAAATGCGCCTTTTTACGCACCGCCTCGATCAATGTGCACGGAACACCGCAAGCAATACCCAGCGGAATCGCCGGCAAACCGCCGCCCGAACCAATATCGATCAGCGAATCGCGCACATACGGTACCACCGCGAGCGAATCCATGAAATGGGGCAACACATGCTCGACGTCTTTCGCCCCAGTCAGATTCACGCGACGATTCGCGCTGAGCAACAAAGCCCCGTATTCCGCGAGCTTACTCCGTTGCAAAGCATTCAGCTCTGCGCATTGATCCAACGCCCGAACAAGCTCAGCACGAAGCGCTTCATCGTACTCAATCATGCGCGGCCACGCCAAGCAATTGCGTCGCACGGTGCACATACACCGCCAAGACAGCCATATCGGCGGGAGTCACGCCGCGTAAGCGCGATGCAGCCCCCATCGTCGCCGGTTGCATCACCGCCAGACGCTCGCGCGCTTCGCGCGAGAGCCCATGTAATTGCGCATAGTCAAGACCATCGGGAATCACCGTTTCCTCATCGCGTTGCGCGCGAGCGATCGCCAACTCCTGACGACGCACGTAGCCTTCACAACGCAGCTCGATCGCAATCCGCTCGAATAGCGGCGCATCGGCTTCACCCAGCGTTTCCGTCAGCGTTGGAATGGGGATTTCTTGGCGGCGAATCGCATCCGCAACGGTCGCCCCTGCCGCAAAATCAAGCCCGTGCAACTGACGTAACCCAAGACGCTGCGCACGCACTCGTGCAATCCCCGCACGAATTTGCTCCTGACGCTGCAGAAAATTCTCGTACAAACTCTCGCTCAACAACCCGAGTTGATAACCAATCGGGGTCAAACGCGTATCAGCATTATCATGCCTCAAAAGCAGACGGTGCTCAGCACGAGAAGTGAGCATGCGATACGGTTCATCAACACCTTTGCTGGTGAGGTCGTCGATCATCGTCCCGAGATACGAACTCGAGCGATTCAATAGTAACGCTTGCTGACCGCGCGCACGCTGGGCTGCATTAATCCCCGCAAGGAGACCTTGCGCGGCAGCTTCTTCGTATCCGGATGTGCCATTGAGTTGACCACAATGAAAAAGTCCCGCAATACGGCGCGTTTCGAGCGATGCAGACAGCTCGGTCGGCGGCACGTAATCATACTCAACCGCATACCCAGCGCGCAGCATCACGACATCAGCGCAGCCGGGGAGACTACGCAGCATCGCAAGTTGGACATCCTCGGGGAGCGACGTGGAAAAGCCACCGACGTACAAGGTCGGCTCATCCCAGCCTTCCGGTTCGAGAAAGACTTGATGACTGGGATTGTGCGCAAACTTGATGACTTTATCTTCGATCGATGGGCAATACCGCGGCCCAATCCCGCGAATTAAATCAAGTCCATACAGCGGCGAGCGATGCAGATTTTCGCGCACTAAGGCATGCGTACGCTCCGAAGTCTGCACAATATAACAAGGCAACTGCGGCCCAGCGAACACCGCTTCGCTACGATACGAAAACGGCAAAGGAATCTCGCTCGGATCCTGACGCTGCATCACACTGCGATCGATACTGTCGCGCGCAATCCGAGGCGGGGTACCGGTTTTCAGGCGCGCCAAGGGGAAGCCAAGACGAGCTAAGGTCAGAGATAAACCCAGCGCGGGAGCTTCGCCAAAACGCCCGGCGGCTTCAGAATGCTCACCGCGATAGATTTTGCCACCAAGAAATGTGCCAGTCGCTAAAACGACATTTTTCCCGCGCACCCGTACACCATTGCTGCAACGAACCCCCGCAACGGCACCGTGTTCGACATCAATATCGTCAACAAGCCCGGTCACCAGCTGGAGATTCGGCGTCTGCGCAATCCGCTCGCGCGCAAGTTGCGCATACCGCGGTTTATCGGCTTGCGCCCTGAGCGCACGCACCGCCGGACCTTTGCTTTCATTCAAAAATCGCACGTGCAACGACGAAGCATCGATCAGTAGCCCCATCTCGCCGCCCAAAGCATCGATTTCGCGCACAAGCTGACCCTTAGCGCTACCGCCGATACTGGGGTTGCAAGGCAAGGTACAGATCCGCTCCGGGTCACCCGTAACCAGCACCGTCGCCACACCTAAACGAGCGGAGGCCAGCGCGGCCTCCAAGCCAGCGTGACCGCCACCGACGACAATCACCGCTGCATCATCACCGTCTAGGCTCATCCCTCAGCTGCTAACGCGAGTAACTCGCCGACTCGATGCTGCGCTTCGAGCGGATGGCGCAACTGCACCGCGGGATTGACCCGATACGCGTTGCGACGCCCCGTGCGGATCCGCTCAATGACCGTGCCGGATTCGAGATCAGTGAGAATCTGCTGAACCGCACGCTCAGTAATCCCGACCACTTCGGCCAGGTCGCGGACCCGCGTTGATGGGTCACGAGCGAGCGCGATCAAGACGTGGGCGTGATTGGTTAAGAACGTCCAACTGCTGCGCGAGCTGGAGGAAGGTTCACGCTTGACACTCATACTTGATACATGATATCAATTGCAGGAATCATGATTAGTGATTTTATTTTCATACATGAAGGTTCCTCCTTGCACCTCTGGCCTGACGCATGCCTTGCCCTGCTCGTGGGATGTCCGCTCACTTCCATGCTCTTTCTCGCGCTTCCCCGAAGCAAACGGGCCGCGCAACCGCTCGTTGCAACGCTCGGGATAGGCGTTGCCTTTGCACTGAGCCTGGTGCTCTGCAGCCTGAGCGTGGCAGCGCCCGCGCTCCACGACGACCTCTTTAGCTTCGATCGCTTGAGTAGCCTCATGGCCGCGCTCGTCAGCGGGATCGCCTTCGTCGTGCACGCCTTCTCGCTACGCTACCTCGACGGAGACTCGCGATACGAGCAGTTCTTCGTGGGCCTGAGCGGTTTGAGCAGCACGGTACTCTTGCTGGTCACGACAAACAATCTTCTCTTGCTGGCCGTTGCGTGGTGGCTGGTGAGTCAACAACTTTGCAGCCTGCAGCAACACGAAGAGCATCGCCCACAAGCCATCGCCGCAGCACGCGGGATGCGCCAAGCACATCTTTACGGCGACGTTGGCTGCACGCTAGGAGCGGTCGTGCTCATGCTCGCCGGTCACAGTATGCGGCTTGATCTCGCCGTCGCGCAGCTGTGCGTCACAAATTCACCCTGGACAAGTCTAGCGCTCGCGGGCTTTGCAGTCGCCGCGTGCAGCAAAGCGGCACAGATTCCCCTCCACCGCTGGTTACCCGACACCATGGAGGCCCCCACTCCCGTATCGGCGCTCATGCACGCCGGAGTGGTGAACGCAGGGGGGTTACTGTTGACGCGCTTAGCACCTTTGCTGGTTCACGCCTGGCCGGTCACCCTGGCGCTCTTCTGCGTGGGAGCCATCTCGGCACTATGGGGAAGCGCGTGCATGCTCGTGCGCAGCGAAATCAAGCGTAAGCTCGCCTATTCAACCATGGGGCAAATGGGATATATGGTGATGCAATGCAGTCTCGGGGCTGGCTCGGCTGCAATCTTGCATCTGATCGCGCACGGCATTTTCAAGGCCAATCTTTTTCTGGGCTCAGGCTCGGCGATCGGGGCGCATGCTCACCATCGAGCCCCGCGCCATCAGCCGTGGATTGCGGCCTCGGTCGGTTTGGCCTCGGGCGTCTTCGGCTGGCTGGTTTGGGTGGTCTTGCAGCAGCATGAGTTAGCGCCGAAAAGCTGGGTGGTCTTCGCTTTCGCCACTGCCACCTGCATGCATATGAGCCGGACCCTGGTGCAACGCGGCACACGAGAAGAAATCGTACTCGCTTGCATCGTCACGCTCGTCGCTTTGCCGAGCTATGCGTTAGGGCTCAGTTGGTTTGAGCACTTTTTGGCTCGGGATCTCAGCCAGATCCCCTGCCCTATCCCGAACAGCATGATCTGGTTGATGCTCCTGGGCTTTGGCCTCGCTCTCCTGAGCGCATGGGGCATCGTGCCCTGGCCCCAGGCCTGGCGTGATCGACTCTACGTCAGCCTGCTCCACGAAGGGCATCCACCAGCATGAGTCTTGCGACAGAACAACGCGCCCAACTTCGCGCCATGGTCAGCGTTGCTTTCGATGTGATTCCCGCCGTCTGGCCACTCGGGCGCTTCATCGCAACCAATCCACTCAGCGGATTTGAGCATTTGCCCTTCCGCGATGCCGTCCGTCAGATGACTCAACGGACAGGCGCACGCGGGTACTGGCCCGAGACGCACTACCAACGCCTCTACGCTGCAGGCAAGATTCGCCCCGAAGCCCTTGACGCAGCATTGCGCCAACATTTTCCAAGCGCAACCCCAGAGATCATGACGCTTCTGCACACCAGCCTGGTCGAACCCCGTCGTGAAGCGACCGCAGCGCCCCCTACACCGAAAGCAGTGGCGCAGGTCAATGAGCGCATGATCACTTGGTGCAGTGCATTTCTCGACGAGGGCGAGGCTGGCTGGGCAATGCCGTACCGCAAGCATGGCTTTTATGCTGCCTGGCGACGGTTAGCGCGTTTTGAGCAACCCAATCCCGTCCCAGCTGAGCTGGAAGCCGAAGACGCTTTGGCAACAGCGCTCGTACACGCCGGCGTAGAGCGCAGCCACTGGAAGGCGTGCTTGGCAGATCAGGCCTTGGCCTTGCCGGGGTGGGCAGGGTTTGCAAAATGGCGAGCGATGCATCCGCAAAATCCCGCCCAACAAGCGGCCCCATTCGATCCGCTGCAATACCTCGCGGTCCGACTCTCGTATGCAGTCGCGTTTGGCGCGCCCGTGCCGCAAGCGGCGATCGAGCCCGCCGATCCGTACGCGAATCAATCGCTCAGCCCACAGCTCGATCATCAGCAACGCAGCGAAATCTGGCTACTCGCTCACGAGCTGACGACACGCGAACACATTGTTCGTGAACTCACGCGCCCCGATAGCTCAACACCCCCGCCAGAGATCCACGCAGATGCGGTCTTCTGTTTGGACGTGCGCTCTGAGGGCGTACGCCGTCATCTCGAAAGCGTGGGACCGTATCGCACCCACGGATTCGCTGGCTTCTTTGGATTACCAATCGCACTGCGCACGCCCGACAGCACGTCGACCCGAGCGGCGTGCCCGGTTTTGCTCAGTCCCAAGCATCTGATCGTCGAACGACTCCAGGGCTCAGCAAGCGCACTGCACAGTGACCGGAAAAAACGCGGCTGGCTCGCTCGAGCAGAGCACCTCTTGCGCACGCTCAAAAGCAACCCCGTGACTCCGTTCGTGTTGTTTGAGTCGATAGGGCTCTTTTTTTCGATCGGCCTGCTCGGCCGCACCCTTTTCCCCCAGCGCTTCGCCCGCTTGAGCCAAACACTACGCAAGCGCCTGCTCCCAGCCCTAGCGACGGATTTCGTGCTTGAGAGCACGCGCATTGATAAAGACGTGAGTGGATTTACCCCCTCAGAGCAAGCCTTTTTTGCCGAGTCCGCCTTGACCTTACTGGGCATGCGCACAACGTTCTCGCCCCTGGTGGTGTTCGTGGGCCATGGAAGCACGAGCACCAATAACGCGTTTGCGGCAGCGCTCGATTGCGGCGCATGTGCCGGCTCGCGGGGCGGCCCCAACGCACGGATTTTGGCGGCACTCCTCAATCGCGTCAGCGTCCGTCTCGCCTTGGCGGCACGGGGGATCCAGATCCCCGCGCACACCCTCTTTCTGGCCGCTGAGCACGACACGTCACGCGACCAAGTACAGGTGTTTGACGCAGACACCATCCCTACGAGCCACGCCGCGATCCTCCAGCGCTTCCAACACGATGCCAGCAAAGCATTAGCGCGCTACCGGACCGAGCGTCAGACCGCCTTGGCCCCGCGCCCACGAAACCAGTGGTCAGCCGACATACAGAGTCGCGCGGTCGATTGGGCCCAAGTGAGACCAGAATGGGGCTTGGCCAAAAATGCAACGTTCGTGATCGGCCCACGTGCCTTTTCACGACAAGCCAATCTCGAGAATCGCGCCTTTTTCCACGAATATGCACCGGAAGATGATGCCGATGGAGCAATCCTAGAGATCATCATGACAGCGCCACTCGTGGTCGCGCAATGGATTAATTCGCATTATTATTTTGCCACCGTCGATAACGAACGCTACGGCAGCGGCAACAAAGTCATCCATCAGATCGTCGGGCGGATCGGGGTCATGTCAGGGAATCGGAGCGATCTCCGCGCTGGACTACCACTCCAATCCTTAGCGGATGCGCATGGCTGGTATCACGAACCCTTACGCCTACTCACGATCATTACCGCACCCAGAGCGCGAATCCGCGCAGTCTTAGCTCGCAACCCGCATATCCAGCATCTCTTCCATAACGGATGGATGTCGCTGATGGCCTGGGATACGGAAACCCAGCACTTTTGGACCTACCACTCAGACGCAAGCTGGCACCCCTACCAACCTCTTCACGAAGGAGCCACCGGATGTCCCTGCCCTTAACCCCCCTCAAAATGCTGCAGATTGTCGTTCCTGGTGAACGGATCGAAGCAATCAAAGAACTGCTCCTGCTAGCAAAGGTCAGCGGATATACCGTCATCCCCAATGTCTCGGGAATGGGTCATGATGGCTACCATGAAGGGCGACTCTTGTTTAACGAAATGAATAGCCAGGTCTTGGTGATGTCGGTGCTGAGTGAAGAACAGGTTGACGTAGTGATGAGCGGCCTCGACCAACTCTTTGAGCATAGCTCTGGCGTTGCGTTTGTTTCCGATTGCAGCGTGCGGCGCTACGGATATTTCGTCGGACCGCAGAGCACCTCATAGACCTTACGCGCTTGACGTTCGAGCCTGGCCAGATCTCCGGCGTTCTCGATGACGATATCGGCACGCGCGCGCGCTGCGTCGGGATCGATTTGGCGTGCCATACGAGCGCGGACTTCATCAGGAGCTAATCGATCGCGCTCACAAACACGCGCAATGCGCTCGTCAACTGGAGCCACCACGAGCACCGTCATATCACAGCGCTGATCATAGCCAACTTCGAACAGTAAAGGGACCATGTGCACAATCACCTGGTCTGGCGCGGCCATACGTTCACGCTCGAGTGCGATCGCCCGAACAGCCGGATGCACAATGGCCTCTAAGTGATGACGTGCCTCGTCGTCTGCGAAGACGATACGCCCCAACCCCGGACGGTCGAGCTCACCACTTACGGTGATCACCTCTGGCCAAAGCGCAGCAATCTGCGCCAAAGCCGGCGTGCCAGGTGCGACAGCCTCTCGCGCCGAGGCATCCGCATCAATAACCAGGGCGCCGCACTCAGTCCAAACTCGGGCCACCGTGCTTTTGCCTGAACCAATCCCTCCGGTCAAACCAACCCGCATCTGCATCCTCCACGACACGAAAGAGCCGAGGCATTCGTGTGAACGCCTCGGCTCTCAAGATTTTCCTTCAACAAAACTTAGTCGAGAGAAACGAGAATATCTTCCGCGACTAGCTCGGCGATTTCCTCAGGTGCAATGTCAGCAACATGCTGGATAGAAGACGTGATCCGACGCGTAGCCTCATTGATCGAAAGCAACGTCACTTCGAAGTCTTCACCCACCACGTACTGACGTTGTGGCTCAAACTCACCCTTAGGAACCATCGCCAGGACTCCGGCAAAGATTTCCACGAGCAGATAGTTCGGGGTAACCTTGACCACCTGAGCGGGGATCTTATTGCCTTCCCAGAGATTTTCGGCGTTCACCGACCACGGATCAGGCAAAGCGTGCTTCAAGGAAAGGCTGACCTTCTTGGCGTCTGCGTCGAATTTCATGATCTCAACGGAGACGACATCGCCAATCTTCACGACCTTCGAGGGATGATTGATCCGCTCATAAGCGAGCTCGCTGTTGTGGATCAGACCGTCGACCCCACCCAAATCAACAAAAGCACCGAACTCAGCAAGACGAACCACGACTCCGTCGCGAATCTGACCAACCGAAAGGGTGCCAAGCAGCTCCTGTTTTTTCGCATTGAGCTCTTCTTCGAGCACCAAGCGCTGCGATAACACGACGCGATGGCGCTTGTGATCAAGGTCGATCACCTTCAGGCGCAAGCGCTTGCCAACGAGCTCATCGAGATTGCCAACCGGTTGGCGGCGAATCTGAGAAGCCGGGACGAACCCACGCATCCCTAAATCAACGAGAACGCCACCCTTGACCACTTGGGTCACGGTAGCTTCAATGACTTCATCGGTTTCGTGGGCTTGGATAACTTTTTCCCAGGTTTTCAGCGCGCGAGCACGACGCTCGGATAAAAACAGCGCGCCATCTTCATCGATGCGATGAATCATCACCTCAAGGCGATCACCCAGATTCAGTTCCTTGGGCTCGATCGCAAGGGATAACTCACGGAAAGGCAAGGCACCTTCGGATTTGCCGCCGATATCGACGAGCAACTCATCTTGGTACTTAGCTACAATAACGCCACTGAGCACCTGGCCCTCATCGAGAACCTTAAGGCTTTCTTCGTAAAGCCGTTGCTCAAATGCGAGTTGGTCTTCGCCTTCTTCAATTTCGGGCGAGGTAACATGAACGGTAGAGATAGTATCGGTTCCTTTTCTATCACGCCCTTCAGGGCGCGTTATTTGCGTCACGTCAGCATACCGCGAAAGCACGCATTAGTAAAGAGGCCGAACCCAGTCAGCTACCATCCTCTGTGGAATATACCCTGTTAGAGCGGGCAGGATGGCGCCTTGCGAGCGCCAACGGCGCGCCAAATGTCGCGTTTTCGATTGATGGTTGTCCTAGCACTCGCCCTACTTGTTGCCGCGTACGTCGGCTTCAAGCGCGCCCATATCGAGGCTGCAAGCTCCCGCGTCGAAATAGCGCTCGATTGGAGCGATTTTCAAGCTCTGTCCCGCTCGTATGACTACAATCAGAACGCGTTCTTGATCGCCTTGCGTCGGGCGGGCTTGACCTCACTGGCGGTCAGCGAAGAATTGGGCAGCTCGATCAACAGCGGCCGCGAGGGCTATGTCAGCGGCGGGCAAGCTCTGCTCGATCAGGCGCGCATCGGTGGCTTGGCCGATCCCGTCCTGGCCGATTTAGTCCGCCGCCATGCCATCCAGCCGGATACCGTCTACCTCAGCGTTTTCACTCCCGTAGCAAAAGAGCGCTACCTGACGCAGTTGCACTTACATTTTTCGCCTCATTCAATCAGCGTCGTCCGGGATAAACCGCCCTATCTGCTAGCAGTGCGTACCCAGCTTGATTATTTTGGCAGTCTCGGTTTTGGGCTCCCCGAAGAGCCACGCACCGTCGCCCGCAAATTAGGGCTGCTGCTGATTCCCCGGCTTCAGAACGACGAGCGCTTCGACGCGGATCAAATCAATGCGGAATTCCATGATGTGTTGACCCACCAACGGGTCAGTACGATGATCTTCTTTGGCTTGCGCAACCAAGTCTTGGGCTATCCTCAACATATTAATGAAGCCGCAGACGCGTTTCATCACAGCCACATCAACTATGGCTCGATCGAGACGTACGAGAAAACGCAGATTCAAAAAGGCGACGCCGAACTCGCCCAAAAAACGGTCGGGCAAACCGTGCGCGTCGAAGCGATTTCCAAGGTCGAGCAAGACAAGCTCGATTTCGAAACCATGGTTGCGCGCTATCTACTGGGCGCCCGCGAGCGCAATATTCGCGTGCTGTATGTCCGCCCGCTCTTGCATCAAAATGGTGCACTCTCGCTCCAAGCAACCAATGTGGCTTTCATTCAACGCTTACACGAAGGCTTGCTCGCTCGCGGTTTGCAGCTAGGCCGAGCCACCCCGATTCCCGCGTTCCGGGTTGGATCACGCGTGCACTCGCTGTTGATCGGCTGCATTACTCTCGCCGTCCCCGCGCTGTTCTTGCTCTTGCTCGATTTGCTCGGTCACCCCGCATCACGCACGCTCGTAATCGCCGCGTTCGCGACTGACGTGCTGCTCTTCGGTGGCACCGCGCTCATCCATCATGAACTCTGGGGCTGCAAAATACTCGCCTTACTAGGAGCCATCGAGTTTGCCGTGTTAGCGGTCGTCGTGACAGCACCGGTGTTTACCGCACCAACCCCGCCCACCTTAGCAGCCGCGATGCTCGCGGGCGGCAAAGTTCTGGGCACCTCGATTGGAACCGCGCTCGGTGGGGCTTTACTGATCGTGGGACTGCTGAGCACTCCCCTGATGATGACAGAAATCGAGCGCTTCACAGGGGTCAAAGCCATCCTGTTACTCCCACCCGTCATCGTTTTAGCGGTCTACCTTTTTACGCGCGTTTTCGGGCAAAGCGCGACCCCCGTAGCGCAGATGGCCGTTGCTCCGGTCAAAGTCTATCAGCTCTTGGTAGCGGGAATCTTACTCGTGGCCGCCGCGCTGTATTTGGTGCGCAGTGGCAATCAAAGCGATATCGCCCCCTCTGCGTTTGAGCTAGCGTTGCGTTCGAAATTGACCGTTCTGCTCAGTGTACGTCCACGGTTCAAAGAATTTTTACTGGGATTTCCAGCCATGATGCTCCTACCCGCGCTCAACCTTCGTGACCGGCAACGCTACGGTTGGCTCTTTGCGCTCGCTATCGGAATGGGCACCGCCGACGAAATCGACACCTTCTCACATTTGCATACCGCGCTCGGTGTCTCGCTCCTACGCTTGGGGAATGGCCTTTTGATTGGCGCCATACTCGGCAGCATTCTGATCGTGCTCTATCGCGCACGTTGGGCGAAAACGGCCGAATGAATCCCACCACCACCCGCTTCTTACTCAGCGGCTATTACGGCTTTGGGAACCTCGGTGACGAGGCATTGCTTGAAGTCATTATCACCCAACTTCGAGCCCGTTTTCCCCAAGCGACGATCGACGTCTTATCAGCAACGCCCGAAGAAACCGCACGACAGTTCAATGTGAGCGCGACACCGCGAGGCAATCTGCCTGCGTTACAACGCGCGATCGATCAAGCAAATGTCGTCCTGTCGGGCGGCGGCGGTCTGCTGCAAAGCGCGACAAGTTTAAAAAGCTTACTGTACTACGTCAATATTATTCGGCAAGCAACCAATCGGCGCAAAACGACGATGATTTTCGCCCAATCAATTGGACCGCTCGATTTACTGGGGCGAAAAACCGTCAGTGAATTCTGCCGTCATATTGATCTAGCCACCGTTCGTGATTCGCACTCTCTGGCACTCTTGCAGAAACTCTTACCGCAAACCAAAATAGAACGCACCGCGGACCCAGTTTTTCTCTACGAGCCAAGCAGCGAACCTGATCCAAGTTTTGCCAACAGCTTTGACGATGATGTCCCCTTGGCGTTCATTAGCATTCGCAAGGCAAATCAGGCGAACGACGTTGCTGACCGTGTCGCCACAGCAGTCGATCTCCTCTGGGAGCAACACGGCATGCGCTCGGTATTTTTCCCCTTCGGCGGTGCACGCGATGCAGAAATATCGACCACCATTATTCGCCGTTGCAAAAGTCAGCCGCTCCTTTTACCTGCGGCGAACCTTGCAACTGCGGCGGCGCTTATCGCACGCTGCCACGTTGTCATCGGCATGCGTCTGCACGCGCTGATTCTCGCTGCGCGCTTCGGCATTCCATTTCTAGCGCTCGCCTACGATCCCAAAGTGAGCGCTTTGGTTGAAGATCTTGGCTATCCGCTCCCATGTCTGTGGTCATCCGTGCCGAGCAAACTGCGGCCGCCGAACATCGAAAGTCTCGTTGAGCGTTTGATCCTCGAGCACACGAGTTTACACGCGGTCCTGACTCAAGGAACCATCGCTATGCAAGCAGCGGCGGAGCGGAATTTTTCGCTACTCGAGGACCTCATTACGCACAAAGGAAACAGTGCTGACCGATGAACACGCCGCCAGACTATCGCTCAACGCTCAACCTGCCGCAAACTGATTTTCCGATGCGGGCTGATTTAGCCAAACGTGAACCCGCTCGCGTCGCGTGGTGGGCCGAGCAAAGCGTGTACGAACGTCGCCTCGAACGCAACACAGGGCCAATCTGGACCTTACACGATGGCCCACCGTACGCGAATGGCGATCTGCACATGGGGCATTTTCTCAACCGCGTTTTAAAAGATGTATTCGTCAAGTTGCATCTTCTGCAAGGGTATCGAGCAAAATTCGTTCCCGGTTGGGATATGCACGGACTACCGATTGAGATGGAGACTTTACGCCATCTCAAATTAGATTTTCGCACGGTTGACCCAATCGCTTTACGCGAACAATGTCGCGCACGCGCCATCCACTGGCTGGATGTTCAACGCGAAACAATGCTGCGCATGGGTGTCCTGGGCGACTACGCCCACCCTTACCGCTCGATCGATGCAAATTTTGAAGGCACGATTGTTGACACTCTCGCGACCTTAGCGCAAGAACGGCAACTCTATAAAGGCTTACGTCCCACTCTTTGGTGCACTCACGATGAAACCGCACTCGCCGAAGCCGAAATCGAATATCACGATAAAAAATCGCCATCGATCTACGTGCGTTTCCGCACCACAACGCAACAACGCCAGGATTTCTTAACCCGTTTCGGTCACGCCGAAGCCTCCCTCGATCCGCTCTCGCTCGTCATCTGGACGACCACCCCGTGGACCTTACCCGCCAACGTCGCGATCGCGCTCCAGCCAAACGCGACCTACAGTCTCTTTCGGGCCACCAGCACGCACGGCGATGCGCGCAAGAGCGAGCTGATTATCATCGCTCAAGCACTCGCCGCACAGATTGCTCCGTTCTTTGATGAAGTGACGGAGCTCGCGAGTGTACCTGGCACAACGCTCGTCGAGGCTCACACCCGCCATCCGTTCCTCGATCGCGATGCTCTCGTTGTCGAAGCCGATTACGTTGAACTCGATACGGGCACCGGTCTCGTTCATACCGCACCGGGCCATGGCGTTGACGATTTCCGCACCGGTCAACGCTGCGGCCTACCGACCCTCATGCCGATTGATAACCAAGGGCGATTTACCACCGAAGGCGGCAAATACGCGAATCTCTTTGTCTTCGATGCCAATGCAGTTATTATTGAAGATCTCCGCGCCAATGGCACGCTGCTCAATCTGACGGAATATACGCATTCGTATCCCCACTGCTGGCGTTGCAAAAATCCGGTGATTTATCGCGCAACCGCTCAGTGGTTTATTTCCATGGATGCCAATCGCTTACGTCAACGCACGCTCGACCAGCTTCCTCAGGTTACCTGGATGCCAAGCTGGGGCGAAGGTCGGATGGCGCAGATGATTGAGAACCATCCCGAATGGTGTATTTCTCGCCAACGCACCTGGGGCACACCAATTCCCGCGGTACAATGTCAGGGCTGTCAAAGCTCGATCCTTTCGCCCGACATCGCGCGCATCGCCGCGGATCGTTTTCGCGAACACGGTGCCAATGTTTGGTTTACCGATGATGTCAGTGTTTATATACCGGCAGATTTTTCATGCAACACGTGCAAAGGCACGAGTTTTCGCAAAGAGCACGCGATCGTCGATATTTGGTTTGAATCGGGCGTTACGCATCTGGCTGTCTTAGGCAAACCCGATTTGCATTGGCCGGCAGATTTATATCTCGAGGGCAGCGACCAATATCGTGGCTGGTTCCGCAGCTCATTGGTCACGGCATTGGCGACGCGCGGAACTCCGCCGTATCGTCGCGTTCTGTCGACAGGCTGGGTGGTTGATGCACATGGACGCGCGATGCATAAATCTGCTGGGAATTATATTGGTGCACGCGATGCGATGCAGAAATATGGCGCTGATGTCTTGCGTCTCTGGGTCACGTCGGTCGAGTATACAGCGGATGTTCGCTTAGGCGACACCCTGCTCGATAACGTCGCGCATGTCTATCGCAATTTGCGCAACCGTCTACGTTTTTTGCTCGCCGCGCTCAGTGACCTCACGCCTGCGACGCTCGTTGCGCCACCCTCACTCGAACCGCTCGATCTTCTTGCGGTGGCGGCCGTGCACGATGTGCAACGGCGGGTCCTCACCAGCTACCAAAATTTCCAATTGCATGATGTGTATCTCGCGCTTTTGGCCTTCGATGGCGAAGATCTCTCACGTTTTTATCTCGATGCGCTCAAAGATCGCCTTTACTCCAGCGCCAAGCACGCGCCACGTCGCCGCAGTGCGCAAAGCGCGTGTTATTACATTCTCAAAACCCTCTTGGCCCTACTCGCCCCGATCTTGTCGTTCACGGCCGAGGAAGCTTGGCAGCATCTGCCTGAGGTGCTGCGCGCGGGCAAGACGAGCGTGTTCGAATTGGAGCTCCAGCCTCCACCTGCGGCCGCCGAAGACGAATTGCGGGTGTGGACCTTACTCAAGCAACTTCGCACGGCAGTCTCGGCCAATGAAGGCATGCGCGATTTCGAACTACGCGCGACCGTACGCGTGGGCGCCGATTACGAAGCTCTTCATGCTTTAGGCGACAACCTCCGCGAGGCGCTAATTGTCTCCCAGCTCGAGTTGATTCACGATGCCGCGATCGAGGAAACCAGCCTTACGCTGGAGCCCGCTCAGGGTCAAAAATGCGCCCGCTGCTGGAAAACTCTGCCTCCAGGCCCGAACCCAAGCACCCCGGACATCTGCGCACCTTGCACCACGATTCTTGCAGAGCAGCCCACGGGCTGAAGCCACGCGTGTTGCATATCAATACCCCCTTGATACGATCATCGCGGCTTTCGCAAATAACTGGCGCAAACGTAGAGTGGGGGCGTTGGGATTCGTTTCGAGGAGCTGATTGAACAGAGCGCTGACCATGGTGGTGCTGCGCGCACTCCGTAGTTACGATAAATCGCGCTGCACGCCGCTCGCGTTCAACTCCTTACGTTTTCTGCCGAAGCACCTCAGAGAAACCCTGACTCTTGCTCCTGAGGAACCACCGGCATGCGCCTTCAGACGTCACGCGCGCTCACCAAGCACACCACCCATACACTGGCTGGCGATACGCCCATTGAGGCTGAGCATTCGGTTGAGCGACAACCATCGCAACGTTGTATTCGAACACCACAACATCACCGTTTGATGCAAGTGCGCAGTCAATACCAAAATAGTCGAGATTGATACTGTGTGCAATTGCTTGTAAGGCTTGCCACGCTTGGACGCCGAGATTGCTATGTGGTCGACGAGAAATTGGACTTCCTTGTCTAATAATAGCAATCATGCAAAATTCGTATTGTGAGCTTAGCTTCACTTTCCATTAGTGGCATTGCGGTTGTGATTCTCTATTTAATGGAATTAATAGCCATTTCGATCTCGGAAATTCGTTGGCAAATTTCTTCAAATGAGGGGATCTCTCCGAAGAGCATTTGATAACGATGTGCCACCTTTAAACGTGAACGGGCCCATGGTTGCAGATAACGAAAAAAGATTCCAGAGTGCCCCAATAACCCAGTAATCCTTTTCGATGATTAGCTCACTCAACCCCAGGCGACTTGCTGCAGTCGTGATATACGGTAAACGCTCAGCACTGCTGAGGCGTGCAAAATCGTGGATATTTATTGTGCAACCTCCCGAATATATCGCTGCATCCATACGGGGATATTGGCGATATTTTTATGTAACACAAGCCGGTCTTGCTCGCTTAACGTTTTGCGGAGAGAGGAAATAATCGAGTCGGTAATATTTTTTTGACCAAGCGCCCGCAATGCCTCAATCACCAGAAGAACAATTCGCTCGCGAGACCGAAATCGGGTCGCCGGTGCGTGCCGTAGGCGTATCTCGCGCTTGCCAACAAACAGGACCTGGCTTGGTCCCGCTGTGATAAATTCCAACCGAACAGGCACTTGGGTGGAAAGGTGCAGTTCGTTTAATGCGAGCGCACCAGCTGGGATGATTGGTGCACCGATCTGCCGTTCCACCGCTGCGGTAATGTCTTGACTCTGTGGGGCTAAGCGGCCAAGCTCATCGTGCACCTTTGGAAGACTAAACATGCCACGACGAACCCGTTCTAACTCTCCTCCACGGACCATGCGCGAAAGCACTTGATCGACGAGCGCCCGTGAGACGTCCGGTGCGGCCAGCATGATGTCCCGCGTTGTAAACACAGAAACTTTGAGCTGGTGAATCGACTTACGGATAGCCTCAGACGAGGACAATGGAGTAGTCATTGTCAGAAAACATACCATTTTACCTGATACCTGTCGAGGATTTCGTCAGATAAAATCGTCATTTTTCCGACACTGTATTTCCATGCTTGATCAACCGAAGATCATGCAAGGAAGCTAGGCACACATCCAGAGAAGATCATGCTATGAAGCTTGTTGCAAAGAAGGAAGCTAGGCACACATCCAGACCTGGACCAAGGACGATCATACCGATACAGTCGTGCTTGAAGCTCACGTTGAGCACGATCTTTGTCGCCTTCTTAAACGCATGTTCAGGGGGGGGGAGCACTACCCCAGCTCTAGCACCGAGCACAACGCCCAACACGACGCAAGCAGCGCTTCCACAGCCAACAGCATTGCCCGTGCCCGGCACGCTTAGTTACGACTTCCAAACCACCACCACCACGAGCCAAAGTCTATCCAGACGTCGCTTCCTCCAAGGCGCGTCGTATGGGGGGTACACCAGCACAGCCGCCCCCATTAGTATCAGCCTCAATGTCACCCCAGTAGGAGGGGCAACCTCCAATTATACCGGAAGTTGCACGGCTAACGCCGCTGGCACCTCAGGCACGTGTACCGTCAGCTTTACGGCTCTCCCAGGGCCGACTACCTTTGCCGGAACGTTGACCGAATCAACTCACACCATTGCCAGGTTCTCTCAAATCAGCATCGTGAAAGCGGCATCAGCTAACACCATGAGCTTTACCGCAAATCCGGTCGTCAACAGCGTTACGTTACAGCTCGCGGCATCATCCGTCAATGCGGGGACACCCTCGAATACACTGCTCCTCGTCAATGCTCTGGATGCCAATGGTAAGACCATTGCGGGGAGCACACCATATATCGATAGTGCGGGCAAACAAGTAGCAATCTTGCTCAACCCGGTCAGCAATGCCCAAGCTGGCGGGAAAGGCACGGTGACCTTGCAGGGTGCGCTCCGTATTACCGCACCAGGGCAAGCGGCAATCTACGCGCATTATGACGGTAATTGGCTGAAGAGCAGCACCATCTCGGCAACCACCACAAGTACAGCAGTCACCACTACTGGAGCAACCGCAACCCTCACGACCATCCCCTACGCTACGGAGTATGCCGTAGGGGTAAATCCATTCGGCATCACCTCAGGACCAGACGGAAATCTCTGGTTTACCGAAAGTACAAACGCTCTATACCCATATGGAAAGCCCGGTGTCATTGGAAAAATAACCACGACTGGCAATTACACATCATACTCATGTGCGCCATGCTGGAATCCCGTTTTTATTACTACTGGGCCAGACCAGAATCTCTGGTTTACCGAAGGTCAAAACGGCAACTACCTCGATAAAATCACGACTTCTGGCACAGCCTCGCGGGTAATATCTCTTTCAGGTCGCTTTGGGTATCAGATACGCAGCGGACCAGACGGCAATATTTGGTTCTCTAGAGATGGTAATGCTCTCGGAAAGGTCGCCACTAACGGGGAAAATCTACAATACTATACGAGTTCAAACGGAATACGAGGCATTGGCTTCGCGCCAGACGGATCGCTTTGGTACACAAGCGTCTCAACCACTATCGGCCATATCTCGCAAAACGGAACATCATTGGGCACAGTAACCGTACCCGCTTTCAGCAATGATAGTGGAGTCGTCGCTGGGCCTGATGGCAATATCTGGTTCACAAATGCGACTGCCAATCAACTTTATAAAATAACTCCTACAGGTGGGCTAACAACCATTGCTCTGCAGGTCGGTGCATATCCAACCGATATTATCGTAGGTCCAGACAAAAACGTATGGTTTACAGAACGCTTAAGCAACACGATTGGCTATATTGTTCCAAGCAGCACAACTCCAGTTGAATTCACGACAACAAACGGGATTTCAGCTAATAGCCAGCCGCAGGGAATAACGCTGGGACCCGATGGGAATATCTGGTTCACCGAATGCAATAATAGCAAAGTTGCTAAATTCGTCTTATGAAATCAGCTGCGCCCTTTGCCGCAGCATCCCCCGCGCCGCAGCCTGGAAAACATCATAAGCCGACTGGCGATAACTCCATTGAGCCTGAACACCAGGCTTGGCCACAACCATCGCGACATTGCACTCGAACACCACTACATCACCGTTTGGTGCAAGCGCGCAATCGATGCCGAAATAGTCAAGATTGATACTGCGCGCGATGTTCTGGAGAGCTTGCCATGCTTGAGGACCAAGCATGCTCACCGGATCGGCCAGAAACGCCGCTTCTTTTGCTCGTAACGCCGGGTCATGCATCATGTCGGAACTGAAGTAATGCAGCTTCCAGCCAGAACCGTACGCAAGATGTGTGGGATAGAGCAGCCCATCGATGACCATGACGCGCATTTTGTGAAAGGAAGAAGCAGTGCCACGCGTGTCAAGATATTCCATCACGAGTACGACTAACTCAGGGAAACTTGCGATAATTTGGCGAAAATGTTCCGCGTTTTCGGCTTTCTCAAAGTATCGCCCAGCATGATAATCGGGAATCCGTACGAGAAGCGGCCATTCCAAACCACGCGCGGCAATCAAAGCTAACGCCGCATCCGAACGCGCTTCTGCTGCTGAAAGTTCTAGCATTTTCGCAACACGCACACCAGGCAGATTTGCCAAACGCTGCGCCATAGCCGCACGACCGGTTTGCAACACTAATTCGGGCGGATTAACGATCGGTGCGCTCTGTCGCGCCAGCAAGGTCTGCAAACGCAACAATGCTTGTGGAGAACGATCGGCGTCGCCAATCCCATTGAATAAAATGGCATGCTCAGGCAAAGGCTGATCCAGCGGCATCCGCTCAACAATGCATTTCGTCACAAGAAACGTGCTATCGTCCAAAATGCGGTCCGCGTACATGCTCTCGCCTTGCTCGCGCTCTGAGACAAACAAGAGCAAGGGAATCGCTGGCCCCTCACCACGATATTGACGCGGGAACATCGCCTGTTCGGGTGACGCAGCGGCAGCATGCCAAGCCGATTCGGGAAGACGACCGCGCTGACGCAACACCTCAGCCAAACCCTGGTGGACCAGGGTGTGATGCGGCGCAAGCGCTAAAGCGCGGCGATAGTGACTTTCCGCGGCAGTCAAATCCCCACCCAGCACGAGCATATTCGCATAATACGCGAGAGCCGTCGCGTCGCTCGGATAACGACGCAACAATTCTCGACGTAAAGCAAATGCCTCAATATTGCGGCCTTGATGAGCAAAAATACAACTCAAATCAATCAAGCCCATGAAATTACCCGGATCTTGGGCCAGTAAATCACGATACGCTTGCTCCGCCCCAGCAAAATCTCCTAAAGAGCGCAAGACGGCCGCGCGATCGTAGAGTAACGACAGCACGTCCGGATTCTGCTCGAGAACACGCTCGATCATGCCTAACCAGTGCCGTCGCTCGTGTTGCTCTAACGTCATGGCGTTACCCATCAGCCACCTCCCTCAGCTCACGTATCGGCACAACCGGTACGTGAGCTGAGGAGCAGTGGCCACGAAAACGACGCGGGCTTACTCGGTCAAAGCTGTCGTAATGATGCGGTTCTGTTCACCGGCATGAGCACCAGGGTAACCCTCGCTGGGGCTGGCACGATGCGGACGGCCGACATACTCAAACGCAAGATTCGCCGGAAGCTGACTGCACAGACGACGCACAACATGCGCATGTGCGCCCATATTGCTCGGCTCTTCTTGGACCCACAGCACGCGCTTGAGATTGGGATACTGGGCAAGCAGTGCCAAGATTTTGGCTACCGGGAAAGGCGCCAAGAGCTCGACCCGAACAACCGCGGTCTTCTTCACCTGTTGATACGCTTCGTGAGCCAGCAGATCGTAATAGATCTTGCCAGAGCAAAGTACGACCCGCTCAATATCGGCGCGACGCTCGGCAACCGCCGCATCATCGATGACATGCTGGAAGTGGCCATCGACCAATTCGTTGACGTGCGCGTACGACGGACGCGAACGCAGCAGACTCTTCGGCGACATCATGATCAAGGGCAGCGCGTATGGATCTTTCGACTGAGCACGGAGCAGATGGAAGTATTGCGCAGCAGTCGAGCAATTGGCAATCCGCAGATTACCCTCAGCAGACAACTGCAAGAAGCGCTCGAGTCGCGCACTCGAATGCTCGGGGCCTTGACCTTCGTATCCATGCGGTAACAGCAAGGTTAAACGAGACGTGTCGCCCCACTTCGCTTGGCCTGCAGCAATGAACTGGTCAATAATAATCTGGGCGCCATTGTTGAAATCCCCAAATTGTGCTTCCCAGATCACTAACGCATCAGCAACTGCGCCGGCATAGCCATACTCAAAACCAAGGCAAGCATATTCCGACAAGGGGCTATTGAAGATCTCAAAAGAGGCCTTCGCGTTGCGCAGATGTTGGATCGGCGCATATTTACGTTCGGTTTTAGGATCGTGGAGAACTAAATGACGATGGCTAAATGTGCCGCGCTCGGAATCTTGGCCGGTTAAACGAATCGGCGTGCCATCGATAAGCAAGGTGCCGAACGCGAACGCCTCGGCCAAGCCCCAATCGACTTCACCTTCAGCAGTATACGCCGCTTTACGTCGCTCAAATTGGCGCGCCAATTTCGGATGAACCGTAAAGCCAGTCTCCACCACCAACAATTCGTCACTGAGATTATCAAGGATGGGCTTAGGTACGCGCGTGTCAATCGGCTGATCCAATTCACCGACACCAGGACGCTTCACCGTGATGAGCTTCGGAGTCGTTGCATTGTTTTTCACCGCTGCATGGGCGTCGGTAATGCGCTGCGTCGCACTCGCCTGCAAGGCGTTGCTCTGCTCCGCCGTCAGGACACCTTGCGCAATTAATTGCTGAGAAAAAATTTCTCGCACGGTCGGATGCGATTTAATCTTTTCGTACATGGTTGGCTGGGTGTACGCCGGCTCATCGGTTTCATTATGCCCTAAGCGACGGTAACCGATAATATCAATCAGGACATCGTGACCGAATTGACGGCGAAAATCGAGCGCTAAATGCACTGCGGCAATACAGGCCTCGACATCATCAGCATTGACGTGAATAATCGGCACATCAAAGCCTTTCGCCAAATCGCTCGCGTAGCGCGTTGAGCGATCATCGATTGGATCGGTGGTAAAGCCGATTTGATTATTGGCAATAATATGCACTGTACCGCCGACCGCATAGCCAGCGAGTGCCTGCAAATTCAAGACTTCTGCGACAACGCCCTGACCTGAAAACGCCGCGTCGCCGTGAATGAGAATCGGCGCCGCTTTTTTACGATCAATCTTCGGCAGATGGGGTGTATGGCTAGTCTGAAGAGCACGGGTGCGACCTTCGACAACACCATTCACCGCTTCAAGATGGCTAGGGTTACTCGCCAGCACAACTGCAATCGTCTTGCCGTCAAATGTGGTGAATTGCCCCTTCGCACCGTGATGATATTTCACGTCACCGGTTACATCGTCATCGTAGCCTTCGCCCCGAATCTCCGCCGCCTCGAATTCGGCCAGAATCTCTTCGTACGGGCGATTCACAACATGAGCGATCGTGCTCAAACGCCCGCGGTGCGCCATGCCGATAACCGCAGTTTCAATCGCGTCGTCAGCAAAGCAAGAAATAATTTCCTCGAGCATCGGAATAACGACATCGAGGCCCTCGATCGAAAATGTTTTGAAACCGATGAACGTCTTCCGCAGGTAGCGTTCCATCGTCTCAGCCTTGGTTAAACGCCCCAATAACTGGACAGCGCGTTCTTTCGCGAGTCCCTGACGGTGGGTCCCCGATTCGATGTAATTCCGCAACCACGCACGCTGTTCGTTGCTCGAAATGTGTTCGATTTCATACGCAATAGTCGAGCTATACGTCGCTTGGAGGCGCGGCAAAACATCTGCCAAGGTGTCACCCGGCACCTTCACGCCGAGCACACCCGCGGGGATCGCTGCCATGAGTGCAGGCGTCAATCCATAACTGCGTGGATCTAAGGACGCGTCACCAACCGGCGCGGTGCCCAGTGGATCAAGATTTGCCCCAAGATGGCCATGATCACGATAGGCTGAGACGATCTCCATCCCAGCGGCAACCGAACGCAACAATTCCACCGACGGCGGCGCGACCACTCCGCTACCATTCACGGGCGCAGCCGGTTGCGAGGTCAAGCCAGCTTGGGCCTGACCTGGAGTCACCTCTAACGCGGCAAAAATCGCTTCATAGAATCCATCGTTGCCAGCCAGCAATTGCTCGATCCGGCGTAAAAATTCGCCAGACTGCGCACCCTGAATGACCCGATGATCATACGTGCTGGTCAAAGTCATGACTTTTTCAATGCCCAGCTGTTCGAGCGTCGCCTTCGACGCGTTGGCGAAACCAGGTGGATAGGCAATCGCGCCCGCGGCCACGATGACACCCTGACCCGCCAAAAGGCGGGGGACAGAAGCGATCGTGCCGATGCCACCGGGATTGGTCAGGGTAACATTGGCACCACTGAGCTCATCAGCGGTCAATTTGTTCTCGCGAGCCTTGGCGACCAACTCATCATACGCGGCCAAAAATGCGGGGAAATTGAGTTGCTCCGCTGATTTGATCACCGGCACAACTAAGAAACGTGAACCATCTTTACGCTGAGCGTCAACCGCTAAGCCCAAGTGCACGCCGGACTCAACCCGTTGTAAGGTCGCGCCTTCACGACGGAATGTCGCTCCAAGATCGGGGAGCTCACGAACCGTCTGCGCGATGGCATAGGCAATCAGGTGGGTAAACGAAATTTTTTCGCGACGCCCGGCCGACTTCAGAGCCGCATTCAAAGCGGCCCGCTGTTTTTCGAGCACAGCGACACCGAGCGTGCGGAAACTCGTCGCGGTAGGAATCGTGAGACTCTGCTCCATGTACGCGACTAACGCGGCATTCGGGCCTTTAATCGTGGTAACCCGAGCACTCGCTGGCACGGGCGCAAGCGCAATGGCACCTGGCGCGGCGCCGCCCAAAGGCTTCGCCTGACCGCTCGCTGCAGCACGAATGACATCGAGACGGCTGACAACGCCATCGGGACTGCTCGGCTTGACCGACGCGATATCAATGTGGCGCTCTTTGGCGAAACGCAGCGCGTGGGCGGTCGCCGAGCGCAGTTCGGGGCGTCCGGCGGACGGTGCGGCAGTCGCGCTTGGCACACTCGGCGCCGAGGCTGGTACGCTAACCGCAGGAGCAGACGCAACGGGCGCGGTTCCAGCAGCAGGTTTCGCAGCGTTCGGATCAATCTCGGCCAGGCCAGCCCCGACTGCAACGGTGTCACCTTCTTGCGCGAGCAAGGCAGTTATAACCCCCGAAACCGTCGCTGGGACTTCAACGTCAACCTTATCGGTCGTCACCTCGACCAGAGTAGCGCCTTCGTCAATCCACTCACCGACTTTTTTGCGCCACTCGATAATCGAGCCCTCGGTAACCGACTCTCCCATCTCCGGGAGCGTCACCTTTACCGTTGTTTCCACCAAGATCTTTCTCCAACACTTCCAAAAGCCCCGAGACAAGATCGGGGCTTTTCTTCGTTACATAGTAATCTGGATGATATTCAAGGCTTGCCCCAGGCTCAGCCTGCTAGCGGCCCGGAACTTCTGGGTAAGTCATCTGGCAAACTAGGCATTCCCCCACCCACTCACCAAATGACGGGCACTATGAAGATCGCACTTGCCGCTGATCATGCCGGCTTCACATGCAAAGACCACCTCGCCACGATCCTGCGCAAGGCTGGTCACGAGGTTCTTGACCTTGGTACGCACAGCAGCGTGGCAGTCGATTACCCCGACTTTGGCTTTGCTGTAGGGGAAGCTGTCGCAACAGGAGTCGCCGAACGAGGGATCGTCGTGTGCGGTTCGAGCATTGGGATCTCGATCGCCGCAAACAAAGTAACCGGCGTACGCTGTGCAGCAGTCTTCGAACCGCTATCAGCTGAGCTTGCGCGGCGTCATAATGATGTCAACGTCATTGCACTCAGCGAGCGACTCTCGGGCAGCGAAATGACCGAACGGTTACTCGAAATTTTCCTCACCACCCCATTCGAGGGTGGGCGCCACGCCGAACGCGTCGCTAAGCTCAGCGACTACAATGCCGCAGCACAAACCAAAGCCCGCGCCGATGTTGCCCGGGGCGAAGTCACCGGCGCAGAAACCCCGGCATCCTTCCTCAAAGGCAGCGTCTAGGCAGCCTGATTATTAATCGGTTGCGCCTGATTCTGCGAGCGCAGCCTGCTCATCAGCGCTCGTGGGAACCAGGCGGAAACTGGTCCCGATAATGCCTGACTCCTTGGCCAAGCGTGAAACAACCCTCTCAAGCCGCGATTCGGCACGACCGGTAACGGTGATATCAGCGACAATCTCCATCCGCTGATCAGCCACATTTTCGGTATAGAGCGCCGTCATTGGCAGTTTATTCACGTGCAGAGCATCGGTCAGCACCGAACGGATGGCTTCCTCGAGGTTCGGGTGGCAGAGTGCGTGCACTTCGTAGCTGGCCAGGACTTCTAAATCTTCCATCGGGTGCGCGTTGATAATCCGGGCGATCGGGCGCAGCGCTACGTTCGCGGTCATGATGGCGCATACGCCAATCGTCGCCTCGATCAAAAAACCAAAGCCGACCAGAGCGCCAACAGCCGCCGTACACCACAAGGTTGCAGCGGTATTGAGCCCGCTCACGCTCAAGCGTTCTTTAAAAATAACGCCGCCAGCGAGAAACCCAATACCAGAAACGACGTATGAAACAATCTGGAACACATTGCCATCACGCCCAATCAGCGGGGTGATCATAATAAACAGCGACGTGCCAACTGCGACCAAGGCGTTCGTCCGCAAGCCAGCGTTGCGCTGTCGCCATTGCCGCTCTACACCGATCAGCCCGCCGAGGATGAGCGCAAAAAACACCCGCAGGGAAAAATCCAACGGACTCACGGGCCCAAGCCCATGGAGCAACACCACGTGATTCATACGACGCCTTTCACCGCAGCAGGCCGCATTTCAGCATGAGCAGAGCCGAGTGCCACCCCAAGCAAAATCCACCACACCATACCTACTTTCGGATAAAAGACCAGCAAATCCACACTTTGGTGGATCGCCAGAGCAAGGGTAGCAAATAATGCACCAGCCACCAAAGACGCACTACGCCATACTCTCCGTGCGGTGACACCGATCGTCACAAAAACCCCTAGCGTCGCCGCAAAAAGAACGATCCCGCCCTCAGCGAGCGCCTGGAGATAGAGCGAATTGGCGTGATCGTGTAATCTCGGATAACCAGCCAACGCTAAACTCCACTCAAAATTCCCCGCACCAATTCCCAGCCAAGGGTGATGCCGCCAAAAAAACCACGCCGCCCGCCATAATTGGCTGCGGTGGCCGAGCGCACCAGTATCTCCCTGATCGCTCAAACTCAAGAGGTGACTACCGCCGTGGGCAAGCCACAAGGCACAGATCAAGCCAGCCAGACTACTCCCCCACCACACCAATCCCGCCGGCCGTAACCAGCCGCGTTCCAAGCACAATACCAGCACTGCAACAAGACTCACCGCCACAAGCCCGCCGCGAGAAAAGGTCAAGCACAACGTCAGGATACCCAAACCGAGGGCAATGCTCAGCAACACCAGCTGGGAGCCCCTTGCACGCAAGCCTTGGACGATGAGCCACGTCAGACTGAGGTCAAAAAAACCGGCTAATTGATTCGGTCCCTCCAGTGGACCAGCAACCCGCGGAACCAATCCGTCAGCGCCGCGAAATACCGAAGGAGCGCCCGTCCATTCTTGCACTATCGCCGCGATGGACACCACCAAGACCAGCAGCGCTACCGTTTGGGCGAACAGCCGAGCATCAGGATCGCTGCGATAACAACTATACCCGACCCCAAGCGTCAGCACATACAACATCATTTTCGCGGTTTCACGCAACACGGGCTCGTGGTATGCGGCACCCCCCAAAGTCAACGCGGTTGCAGCACACAGCGCGACCGCGCTCCAGAAAAGCGGTGTGCGGCACCATGCTCGCCAGGCAAAACGGCCGCTGAGCCCAAGGCTGAGCGCCACCGTCAAGAGCACGGCTTTCGGCAGCGTGAGGGTCGTGTGGCTCCAAGCAACGCTGTAGTCGAATGGGGTCACCAAGAACAACGCGCTTAAACCATAGGCTGTGCGACGCATCGTCGCCCAAAACACTGCCACAATAACCGCAAGGTAGAGCAATATCGGCAGCGAGTTAATTATGCCAGCTCCTCATCATCTGGGGGGAAGATACGCGCCGCGGCCACGCGAGCGATCCCGGCCACAGGCATAGCCAAGAGCGCACCGAGTACGCCATCGATTTCGCTACCAAGCAACAGAGCAAGAAACAGGACCAAAGGCGTCACACCGATGGTTTTGGAGACAAACAGTGGATTAATCACCTGCTGCTGGATTTGGAAGATAATGAACAGCACAATGACCGCAATCAATGTTTTGACGAATCCAACCGTAAAAATCGCCACAAATGCGATCGGAAAGAGCGCAATGATTGCTCCAACAATCGGCACGATATTGATCAACGCCGCCAGCAAAGCCAATAGTATAGCGTATGGCACTCCGAGAATCAGTAAGAGCCAAGAAGCACTGACAGCGATTAAACCAGCAATCGTGATCTGTCCACGGACAAATCCGCCCAAGATCGCGTCAACATCGCGCATAAACGTGATCGTCTCAGCGCGTGCCGCACGAGGGATAATCCGGGTACCGAAATGTCGAATCGCCGGCAAATCAACCAAAAAGAGTGAGGTAAGCCCGAGTACAATCGCGACATCGATCACAAAACTCGTCGCGCCGGTCAACGCAGCGAAAGCACTCGCGCCGACGCTATTCGCGGCCTGACCGATCCACGTCCCAACCTGACTCGTGTGCTGAGCGATACTATCACGCACCGGTGCTGGCAGATTGCCCAACAGGCGACTATGCCGCGGATTCGCGATCTGCTCTTGGAGGCTTTGCAAGAGATGCGGATAGTTTTGCATCAGTTCGTTCGCTTGACTGAAAATCGTCGGTGCCAACCAAGCAAAGGCCCCGACCAGAAGCAACAAAAATCCCCCGTACACAATAGCCCCAGCAGCGGCTATGGGCACGCCACGCCTCACTAACAACCGTACCGGCGGATACACGGCATATGCAAAGAGAACCGCAAAAACCACCAATAAAAGCGTCGTGCGCACATGTTCGAGCAATGCCAAAGCAAAACCAAGTAACTGCGTAACGAGCAAAATCAGCGTAAGGGCAAGAATCCAGCGCAGCAAGCGCGCGTTTTGTTGCAAGAATTGATTTGGCACCGTTACAGAGTACTAACTATTGCTCATCCCGACAAGGGTTTCGATCCGTTCAGCAGCTTCATCCGCAAAGCGCCGCGCATCATCACGCGAACCACCCTCAGCCACAATTTTCACAACCGGGTCTGAGGCATCGGGCAACACAAGCACCCAGCCACCTTCTCGATGGATGCGAATTCCATCGATCAAATCCACGTGTTCGCCACGCACTTCTTCGTGGAGCGTACGCATGATACGACCTTTGCGCTCCCAAGGGCACGCAATCGTACGGCGCTCCAAGAACCACGACGGCAGCGCATCGATCACTTCGCTGAGTTTCACTTTGTCTGCAGCGATCATTTCCATGATTTTTGCTGAGGCGTAGATTCCGTCAAACGACGGATGGAAGTGAGGGAAAGCGATACCGCCATCTGCACCCACCGCGAGATCCAGCTGGTCACGTTCAGCCTGAGCGAAAGCCACGGTCGCCCGGCGCTCGCTGCGCGTGCGGACAATCGTCGCCCCGTAACGCTGGGCAATGACTTCGAGTGCTTGCGGCGCGGTGATTGGCACCGCAATCCGTGCATTGGGCTTCCAGCGTGCAACCAAGGTTGCTACCAACGCGACGACACCATCGTCATTGAGCGCCCGGCCTTTGTCATCGACCAACGAAATGGTCTCGGCATCCGGATCAATCAGAATACCCAAATGGGCTTGTAAGGTTTGCACAATGTGCTGAAGCTGTTCTAAATGACGGCCGCGATTATTGACATACGTCCGTCGTTTGGCGTCATCGGGGTAAGCGTTCAAGGCGATCATGTCGACGCCAAGACTACCGAGCAAGCCAGGCAAAATCGAAGCGGCACTGCCGTATGCATAGTCAACCACCACGCGCAAGCCTGCGCTCTTTAAGGCTTGCGGGGCCAGCGCCTCGACGAAGCCGTTCGAGTAGCTTTCTAGCGTGCGAGCAGGGAAAGACAGACTGCCGACATCGTCCATCGCAGTCCGACGGAAGTCTTCACGAAAGAAGACATTTTCGATTTTACGCTCTAACGCAGTGGAAAGATTGACCCCACTACCATCGTAGACTTCAATTAATAAGGCATTTGGGTCACGGGGAGAAACGCGAACGTGGACTCCGCCTCCATCACCCTCTACCCGAGCCGCGTAGCGCGAAAGCGGACCCGGCGAAGAACGCAAGTCGTTGACATTAATCCCGACGCTCAATAAGCCAGAAATAATACAGCGATTCGCAATGCGTGACGCGTTGTGCGTATCGCGGCTAGTGACAACAACTTGGCCGGCGCGCAGCGACGAACCAATGGCTTGCCCCAATTTGATCGCGAACTCGGGGGTGATTTCGATATTGGCTAGCCCACTGACACCATCACTGCCAAACAACGAGCCTGGCCATTTACTGCCATAAATCAGGGACATCGAAACCAATGCCCCAGAAGCGATTGATTTTTCTGGCCAAATTTTCAAATGCGGGCCAACCACCGCTCCCGTCCCAATGGTACACCCGCGACCAATAACGCTCGCTTCCCCAATACGAACCCGGTCTTTGATGATATTGCGATCAGCAACCGTCGCGCTTTCCAGTGTCGCACCTTCGCCGATGTAGCAATCTTCAAAAACAGTCGAGCGTCGGACTCTTGCATCCACAGAAATAATAGAGGCATCCCCAATACTACTGGACGGCCCAACCGTCGCACCAGCCTCGATCGTGACATTTTGTCCGATGACAACCGGCGCAATCAAGGTCGCATCCGGATGGATTCGAGCACCGTCACCAACCCAAACGCCTTTGTTCAGCTCGTGACCAGCAATGTCAAGCTTAACCTTGCCGGCTAAGGCATCGAGATTTGCCTGCGCAAATTGCTCGAGATTGCCGATATCGGTCCAATAATCGGTCGTGATATGACCGTGAATATGCTTGCCTTCGTGCAAGATTCGCGGAAAAATATCCTTAGAAAAATCATAGTTTTTCCCCGCGTCCATGTAGTCAAAAATCGACGGCTCTAAAACATAAATTCCGGTATTGATTGTATCGGAAAAGACTTCACCCCAAGACGGTTTCTCCAAAAAGCGTTCGATCTTTCCGTTGGTATCCGTCACCACAACGCCAAACTCAAGTGGATTGGCAACCCGTTGGAGCGTGATCGTCGCAGTGCTATTGGTTTCTTTATGACGCCGGACTAAAGTCGTCAGATCCAGATCGGTTAACGCGTCGCCTGAAATAATCAGGAAAGTATCATCATTAAGATAGGGTTGAGCCAATTTGACCGCACCAGCCGTGCCGAGCGGGGTGTCCTCGATGACATAATTCATCCGGACGCCAAAGTCGCTGCCATCGCCGAAATACGCTTCTATCTCGTCAGCCATATAATGCAAGGTCGCAATAATTTCGGTCACGCCGTGCCGTCTCAGCAGATCGACAATATGGTGCATGACCGGCTTATTGACAACTGGAGCAAGGGGCTTCGGACGACGCGAGGTAAGCGGACGCAAACGCGAGCCTTCACCCCCGGCCATGACAACAGCTTTCAAAGTTCCCTACCTATTCATTGGACGCGACACAGCTTGGTCTCTATGCTTTTCGGCAAGTATTGGGAGAAGATAAAGGCCGCTGCTCATCTTCTCGGTGTATCCAACATTTGCTCTAATTTCGCAGCTCACGTAACATCTTCGTGAGTGCCATAAAACTGGGATGAGCAGCAATCGCATCAATCGGCGGGAAAAAACGCCTGCGCCAATTCGGCTGCTCCGATATAGTTCCGGGCACATTAATAGCTGGCGTAAGAGCAAAGATATCCTCAAGCTGCAACATCGCGAGCTGCGAAGACGTTCGCCCTACAAAACGATACGCGGCTTCGATTAATGCTGGTATCGTTGCACTCTCCCCCACCCGTAAACGCCCGGCATCGAATTCAGACAGCCCCCCGTGCACGGTCAACGCCTCAAGCAAGCGCTCTCTATCCTTGGCGCGTTGCGCCTCATCATCAGCTCGATCCACTACCCAACCAAGTTCTGCACGCACATCGATGTCGCTCCCTGTCCAAAAGCCAGCAAGCGGCGGCAAATCATGCGTACCCAGACTAGACAAGGCATATCGCGGATAGCGCTCGGGTGGGATAAAATACCCATCACCTTCACGCTCAAATAACGCGAGGCGATACGCAAAAATACGATGAGTTTCCATGCGCTCGCGAAAGCCCGGCGGAACCGTTCCGAGATCTTCTCCAATAACCATGCAGCGATTGCGTTGACTTTCCAGAGCAACAATCGCAAACAAATCCTCAACGGGATAACGCACGTAGGCGCCCTCAGCCGCTGAAAAACCGTGGGGAATCCAAAATAAACGCAACAGCGACATAGCATGATCAATCCGGACGGCACCGCGCGCCCGCATATTCGCGCGCAGCAGATCGATAAATTCGGCATATGCGTGCTCGCGTAATATTTCAGGAGAAAAGGCGACAATACCCCAACTCTGCCCCTCACGATTGAGCCAATCCGGTGGAGCCCCAACGCCAATATCAGACACAAAGACTTGCTGCAACGCCCAACTATCCGCACTGCTTGCATCAACACCAACCGCGATATCCCCGTAGAGGCCAATATCCATTGGCGCACAAACGGCGGCCGCACCCGCCAACTGGCGTTCCGCTTCCCACTGCTGGTAGGCAAAAAATTCGACTCGCTCTCGTTGCGCCTCGGCAAAAGCCGCAACCGTGGGAGAATGCGCATCCTGATATTCTTTGGGCCAGTGATGCCACGAAAAAAGACCCTGAAGGGCAAAATGCTCTGCTAAGACATTGAACAGACATAAACGGGCAAAAAGCGCACCGCTTTGCTGCACGAAAGTGCGAAAATCAGCGCCGCGCTGGGTTTCGGGCTCAAGATGACGGCGACGAAAACGTCGATACAACACCTCCAACGCGCGACGTTTTTCATGCGCAACCGCGGCATAATCAATAAATTTCGGAGTCGCGGTCGAAATCCACTCGGCATCTTCGGCTTGCCATTCAGGAATCGCCGCAAGATCGAGATAGAGCGGGTGAAGCATTCTGCGACTTGAGGGACTATACGGGCTACAGGCAGTGGGGTTGAGCGGATCGAGCTCGTGCAAGGGATTCAAGCCAATCGCCGCCACCCCGTGACCTTGGCACATCTGGGCAAAGTCTCGCAGATCGCTGAAGGTACCAATACCCGCTGGGCGCTGTGAAGAGGTCAGTGCGTACAGCTGAGTAGCAATACCAAAAACCCGCCCACCTTGCTCGAGTTTTGGCGGCAAATAACATTGCCTAGGTGCGATGATGAGCTTCATCTGAGCAGTCAATTGTCGCTCAGCGAAACTCATACAGACAGACAATTGATGGTAGCCCAAAGACAGAGTCGGCGGCAATGAGAAACTGCGACGCTCGTACCAAGACTCTTGCACTTGTCGCTCACCTAGCCAAGCACACTGTGCGAGTTCTAGCACGCCTTCGTGCAAGGTCCCATTTTCTTCGAGCAGTTGCCAAGTACACTGTGCGTCACGCAAGTCACGGGGAAAGGTTAACGGACATTCCCAAGGCGTGCCCGCTTCGCGTACAACCAGCACCGGCTCCAAGAGTCGTTCCCACGAACGATCGGTATAAGCCGCAAAAGCGGCATCTAGCTCGAGATTCGTATCGCTGGCATAGCCCATAGCCGCCAGTATGCGCTGCTTGGTTGCCAAACTGGTTGCGTGGTCATTCCCAAAAGCGTCCACGTAGTGCGGCTCAATCCCCAATAAGGCAGCCAATTCATCAATGCGTTCAAACGAAACGGCGAGTTCCTCAAGAGATTGCGGCATAGTGAGTAGCCTCTTTCAGCACCCTGTTAGTGCATCGTACCAATAAATAATGATAGGGAACGTGGTTCCAAGCGATAGCGTTGCCCAATAGCAACTTGGGTACCAGCGGCTTGGGGAGACGGCCAATTCGTATCAAGTAATAATCCCCATGCCACGAGGTTATCGCCAGGAGGCATCACCCATTCGATCGCTTCATCGTGCGCATTGAGTAAGAGCAGAAAATTGTCATCACGCTCGCGATATCCCAATAAGCTGATGAACGAATCCCCCGGATCACCACCAAAATGCAAGCCCAAGCACCGTCGTGCAGGATCGTGCCAATCGGCATCGCTCATCTCACGGCCCTGAGGCGTAACCCAGGTGATATCCTTGAGATGGGTTCCCTTGATAGGGGTGCCCCGTAAAAAACGTTGCCGACGAAAGACAGGATGATCCCGACGAATCTTGGTGAGGGTATGAATGAAACCAACCATATCCCCAGCATCTTTATCGGCTTTTTCCCAATCAACATAACTGATATCGTTATCTTGGCAATAGGCATTATTATTGCCATGCTGGGTTTGATTTAATTCATCACCAGCTCGCAGCATCGGCAATCCTTGCGAAAGCAACAAGGTTGCCATGAGATTCCGGCGCTGTTTGATGCGCAAGGCGAGTACATGTGGGTCACGAGTCTCACCTTCGGCCCCACAATTCCAACTATGGTTGGTATTCGTGCCATCACGATTATCTTCACCGTTGGCTTCGTTGTGCTTATTATTATAACTCACCAAATCAGTGAGCGTGAAGCCATCGTGCGCCGTGATAAAATTAACCGTTGCGCGTGGGCGCCGTCCCGATTTATCATAGTCTTGGCTGGATCCACAAAGCCGCGATGCAAGTTCAGGCACGATACCATCCATGCCTTGCCAAAAGCGTCGCACCGTGTCACGGTATTTATCGTTCCACTCAGACCAACCAGGCGGGAAGTGACCGACTTGATATCCGCCCTCGCCAAGATCCCACGGTTCGGCGATGAGCTTCACGCGCGAGAGCACGGGGTCTTGGGCAATCGCTTCTAAAAACGCGCTCTGCCAAGAAAAGCCATGCGGGGTACGCGCCAAAGTCGACGCTAAATCAAAACGGAATCCATCCACGTGCATATCTTGCACCCAATAGCGTAATGAATCCATGACCAGCTGCAATACGCGCGGCTGCTGCAAATTGACGGTATTGCCTGTGCCCGTAAAATCAAGATAATAACGCTCATTGCCCGGAACAAGCTGATAATACGTCTTGTTATCGATCCCTCGGAACGATAAGGTTGGCCCGAGATGGTTGCCCTCACACGTGTGGTTATACACGACATCAAGGATGACTTCAATTCCCACGTCGTGAAAACGCCGGACCATCGTTTTGCATTCATTGATCGAATCGCTCGTAAGATAGCGTTGATCAGGCGCAAAGAAACCCAACGAATTGTAGCCCCAAAAATTGCGCAAACCACGATCAACTAAATAGCGATCATCTGGGTATGCGTGGATAGGCAGCAACTCAACCGCAGTGACACCCAAGGTCGCAAGATGCTCCAAGATTTGCGGCTGCGATAGCCCGAGAAACGTCCCACGCAACGCCGCCGGAACATCGCCCCGTCGCATCGTATAGCCGCGCACGTGCATTTCATAGATGATACTTTCGTGCCAGCGTGTATACGGTGGACGATCATTACCCCACGTGTACGCTTGGTCGACAACGACACATTTAGGCATACCCGCAGCATTATCGCGACGATCAAACGATAAATCAGCGCGAGGCGTGCCGACACGATGGCCAAAATGAGCATCGCTCCAGCGCAATTTCCCCGCGTATAAACGAGCATACGGGTCGAGCAACAGTTTGTTACCATTAAAGCGATGGCCATTGGCTGGATCATAGGGACCAAAAACGCGGTAACCGTAGAGTAAGCCAGGTCGCGCTGCGGGTAGATATCCGTGCCAAACCTCATCGGTGTATTCGGGCAAGACATGACGTTCGATTTCTCGATGACCACGTTCGTCGAAAATACATAATTCAACGCGTTCTGCATGCGCGGAAAACAGGGCAAAGTTGACACCCTTACCGTCCCAACTAGCCCCTAACGGATATGGGCGACCAGGCCATATAGTTGCACGATGACGATTCACTCAAAATCCTTCTTTACGAGTTGCTTGCATGCTGCGCCACTGGGCGCAAGATCACAACACCTAAGGGGGGTAAACGCAGCGATAACGACGCCGGGCGCCCATGCGAGGTGACATCGGTTGCGAGTAACGGGCCAACCTGCGCCCCACTGCCATCGAAACGCCGATCGTCACTATTCAGAAGAAGCTCATATTGTCCTGATACCGGAACGCCAATCCGATAATCATCCCGGATGACCGCGGTAAAGTTACAAACGACCACCAAGAAATCATCACGGTCTCGTGCGCGCCGCACATAAGAGATCACGCTCGCTTTTGCATCACCAATGTCAATCCACTCAAAACCAGCAGAATCATGATCCACTTCATGCAGGGCGGGAAGAGTACGGTACAAACGGTTCAGCTCCATGATCAGATTACGAATACCCTGATGTTGGGCGTAATCGAGCAAAAACCAATCGAGAGTTCGTTCGGCACTCCACTCCATTCCCTGGGCAATCTCGGCTCCCATAAACAACAGCTTCTTGCCAGGGTGGGTAAACATATAACTATAGAGCGTGCGCAGGTTCGCAAATTGCTGCCACGCATCACCCGGCATACGCGCTAAGAGAGATCCTTTACCGTGCACAACTTCATCGTGAGATAACGGCAACACATAATTCTCACTAAAAGCATACACCAATGAAAACGTAATTTCGTTCTGATGATACGAACGGTGAACAGCCTCACGGCTCATATATTCAAGGGTGTCATGCATCCACCCCATATTCCATTTAAAGCCAAAGCCCAAACCGCCCATATACACTGGGGCAGAAACACCGGTAAATGCGGTTGACTCTTCAGCAATCATCAGAACGCCAGGGAATTCAGCATAAGCGAGTTCATTGGTACGTTGCAAAAACGAAATCGCATCCAGATTCTCGCGACCGCCGTACACGTTGGGAATCCACTCGCCTTCCTTGCGGCTATAGTCTAAGTAGAGCATCGATGCAACCGCATCCACACGCAATCCATCAAGATGAAATTCGCGTAGCCAATAGAGGGCGTTCGAGATTAAAAATGAGCGAACTTCAGGGCGTCCATAATTATAGACCGCGGTATTCCAATCAGGATGGAACCCTTGCCGCGGATCCGCATGCTCGTAGAGATGCGAGCCATCAAAACGCGCTAACCCGTGGGCATCTGTCGGGAAATGCCCGGGGACCCAGTCGAGAAGGACGCCAATGCCAGCAGCGTGCGCGGCATCGACAAATGCACGGAAATCGTCTGGGGTACCATAACGGCTAGTCGGCGCGAATAATCCCACGGGCTGGTAGCCCCACGAACCATCAAACGGGTACTCCGCAATCGGCATCAATTCGAGATGGGTAAAACCGTGCTCCACTACATACGGAATAAGCTGTTCGGCCAAATCGCGGTAACTCAAGCGAGCATCATTCGCGTGTCTCCGCCACGAATCGAGATGCACTTCGTAACAGCTCATGGGCATAGCGCGCGGATCACTGCTTGCCCGTTGACTCATCCATGCCGCATCTTGCCACTCATACTCGCTCTGCGGGGCAACACGTGAAGCTGTCGCAGGTCGCAATTCAGCCCAAGCCCCCAAAGGATCTGCCTTGAGCGGCAAAAGATGCCCGTCAGCGCCGATCAATTCGTATTTATAGTGCATCCCCGGCTGTACGCCAGGGACAAACAACTCCCAGATACCTCCAGTGTGACGCAAGCGCATGGGATGACGGCGTCCATCCCAGCCGTTAAAGTCACCGACCACGCTTACCCGGCGTGCGTTCGGTGCCCAGACCGCAAAACCGACTCCAGCGACCCCGTCCAAAATTCGCGGTTGCGCACCCAAGACGCGATAGAGTTCGGTATGATCGCCCTGCACAAACCGATACAGGTCAGCTTCATCAATAAAACTACCAAAACGATACGCATCGTCGACGATCTGAACCGCATCGGGCCAGTGAATCTGCAGCTTATAGGCAAAAGGCTGCTCGCGCGCTATCGTTCCAACGAAAAAGCCTCGCGGGTCAACGCAGCTTAGAGCGAGCAAGACCTTGCCCTCGGAATCAATGACGTTCACCTGCTGGGCCCCTGGTGCGCTCACTCGTAGAATGAAGCCCTCACCTCCGCGATGCAGACCCAAAAATCCGCACGGGTCACCATGGTACCCACCCAAGAGCGCGGCGACTTCATCGGGATGGGCCAAAGTGGAATGGTGAACAGCAAACATCGACACCTCAAAAGCGACAAAAGCAGGATCAGATCGTGAACCGACCTCCAAAGAGAGTATCGGAGAAACAACAGAATCCGTGAGAGGAGCACGCAAGGCCTCCCCGAAGGCACCTGGGCAGCTTGCCCTGATGGCGGAATTGGTAGACGCGCTAGTTTCAGGTATTAGTTCCCGCAAGGGAGTGGAGGTTCGAGTCCTCTTTAGGGCATTAGGTAGACGGTCATGTCTCTATTCGCTGGGTAGAATATGTAGTGATCGCAAAGCAAAATATTCGTTATATGGGCGATCATCTGACAAAGCTGGGATGCGCGAACCTGCAGCCGGCAGAAGCGATGCGACGGGAATCTGATGTTGATAAAGTCTTGCGATCGCTGTATGGATATTCTTGTCGGGCTCTAACTCCATAAGATCAGATTTTGCATCAATAGGCATCCGTGACACAAACGTATCAACACTAGGCAAACTGATTGGCGTCATAGAGGCAATCAAATGCACTCCGGCACCAGCGCTGAATACCAAAACATACGGAAATTTCTGAGTCAATGCCAAAGTGGCAGATTTCATCATAGAAACTGAGGCCTGTCGCGGAATCCACTGAGCGAGTATACCTCCGGGAGCAAGCCTGTGCTTGATGATGTCGTAAAATTCGCTCGAATAGAGCAGCGAAGATCCTGATGCTTCTGGGGGTGGCGGTGGATCTAAGGTAATCACATCAAAATTCTTATTAGTCCTCATAAGATAACGTCTACCGTCATCTGCAAGCGTCGTATTTAAGCGATCAGATAATATCTTGTGTGCATCGTGATGAAAGAATGCGAATGATCGAATCACCGAGGGTGATAAGTCTACCGCAGTAACGTGAATATGCCAGGAAGCGAGCGAGCGAAAGGTAGACCCCATGCCAAAACAGATCGCTAAGGCATTGTGTGCGTGACCGTTGAGCACCAGTGGAATATGTGCCATCTCTTTTGTATCAACAACCAAGCTAGTAATAGGGATTGCATTGACGAGAAGTTCTGCGCCATATTTATCCCGGAAAGCAACAACAGAAGCTGCATAATCACGATGCACCTCATTGGGGCTGGGGAAAAGCGATCCGTCATCATAAGCTCGGAAAACGAAGAGGGCTTCGAACAGCATCACAGCTGCGACGATGCGGGAGAAAACTCGACTCAAATCATTCATCAGATATACGATTAAAAATGGAGCGCATAATATTATCAGCGAGCAACGAATGCCAACGAGCGGCAACAAGAGATATCCGGCAAACAGCGGGCCGATAATCCCCCCTAATATATTAATCGAATATAATCTTCCAGCAATCCCCTCATCACCCCCAGCATACAAATCAACAATACCAGGTGTAACAAATCCGAGCAAAGCAGAAAACGGGACGATGCCAATCAATGTTTCGAAATGAAAAGCATATAGACGAGGATCCAAAAACACAACTGACAAAATCCCAAACGGGAACATCCAAACCAAAAGAGACTTTATATCAATTGAATTTTTACGATCCTTCATCTTACGATACATATAAGTTCCAAGGTAGGTTGCCAGAAGATAAGTCGTTAGAATAGAGGCAAAAGAATAAATTGTAGTTTTAAGATCAAATGTAAAACCTCGCGCCCAGCAGACTTCCATCCCCACACAAGAAAATCCGGTAACAAACAAAGTAAAATATGCCCAAAAAGGAGTTCTGATCGATACTATGTCATCAGCAGATTGACCTAATCGGTTCCCCTCCCGCAATTCATTATCATCAGAAGATCTTAAGAGAAATACCACAATAGCTGCAATCAAAAAATTTCCAGCTGCTCCAATAAGACCGGTTCCGCGAAGCCCAAACACTTCTATTAAAACCAACGCACTCATTGACGCTCCCAGCGCGGCTCCAAAAACATTTGCTGCGTACAGAAAGCTAAATCCACCGAAATTTTCCGCACCTAATCCTTTCGTAAAGCTCATCATTAAAGGCATGGTAGCCCCCATTGCCACGCACCAAGGAAACACCGAAACTATTATAGCAAGCGCTGAATATAGCATGAAGCTTGCGGATGTAGATGTTCCAGCTACGAGCAACCATCTGCCCCACGCGTCAAACAGATAAGGAACAGACAGTGCACCGATAGCCACAACAACTTCAGCTATCGCATACAAAGATATGGATGAGATGCCAAAACGTTCCTTTATATAGCGGGCGAAACGCCCAGCATTCAAAGAACCAATCCCGAGACCAGACATAAATACTGATACAATCAAAGAAACTACCGGCGTAATAACGCCAAAATGCGCGAATGCAAGACGCATCCAAAGCACTTGATAAAGTAGGCTACAAAATCCTGAAATAATGAAGCAAACAGCCACCAATCTATATATAGATTGGCTCGGGATTGCTACCAAGCCGTTCCCGACACGCAGATGATCTCCTGATGAATCCATACTTCACATCCCAGCATTGAACCACGATACTACACGTAGATAATCGGAAAAAAAAGAAAAAAAATTAGAGAAAACAAAAGCCAGCAACATAATTTCCCAATTTGACCTACCGATAACACTGTCATGGCATCATGTCTCTTATGAAAGCATGCAATGAAGTCACCTCCGCTTTGGTTAATCGCTACTCTGCTTTCCATCACATGCTCAGCTATTGGGCAGATTGTGTTAAAGCTGGGCGTAACATCGATACGACTGTCTCCGCAGGACCTACTAAGGCCGGGGCAGCTTATCGCTGCACTGTTTCATCCAACTATTATCGCAGGCATAGCATGCTTTGTGCTCAGTATGCTCTTTTGGCTCGCCGCATTAAGCGGTAAGCAACTCTCTAATATCTATCCGATTGCAGCTTTAGGCTACGTTATTATTACCATCGCATCAGTGAAAATCTTTCACGACCAAATTACTCCCGCAAAAGTCATTGGGCTCACGCTCATTGTCATCGGCATCTCGGTTATGCAAAGCTCGCTGTTCACACCGGCGGTGCAAATAGCGCTTGAAGATCATGCCGGAGACCATGTGCGATGAGTCAGAGCAAGAAATGGCTTGTGACAGGCGGCTTGGGCTTCATTGGCTCCGCATTTGTACGCATCGCCTTGTCGCAACGAAAAGATATTTCGATTACCGTACTAGATGCTATGACGTACGCAGCCAATCCGTTGAACCTCGCGAGTATCGCCGATCATCCAAATTATCACTTTGTGCCAGGCGACATTTGCAATCCTGAAGCCATCGATCAAGCCATCGGCGGTGGAGTTGATGCCATCATTAACTTTGCGGCAGAAACACATGTTGATCGCTCAATACTCAATGCCGATACCTGCATGCAAACCAATATTATCGGCACTCATAATCTCCTTGAGGCGATCAATAAACATAATATCCAGCGTTTTTTACAAGTCTCGACAGATGAAGTCTACGGACATATCGAAAGCGGCTCATCAATCGAAACCGACCCGCTCCGACCACGGAGTCCCTACGCAGCCTCAAAAGCGAGCGCAGATCTTCTTGCCCTTGCCTATCGCACCACGTACGGAACGCCCATCCTGATTACGCGTGGCTCAAATACCTATGGACCGTATCAATACCCTGAAAAACTGATCCCTCTTTTTGTTATGAACCTGCTGCAGGGCAATACGGTTCCCGTTTATGGCGATGGACACCAAGTCCGAGATTGGCTCTATGTCGACGATCACGCACGTGGAATTCTTCACGTGCTCGAATATGGCGCGCTTGGTGAAATCTACAATCTTGGCGGCGGCAACGCCCACGAAAATCTTGAAATCACGAAACGCTTAGTTGAACTAACCCAGAGAGGCTTTCAAGAAGCCGTACGACACGTTGCGGATCGCCCCGGGCACGACCGACGCTACGCTCTGAATAGCGATAAAGCACTCCGCCTAGGCTGGGCACCGAGAGTCCCGTTTGAGGAAGGGCTTAGCACGACCGTCGAGTGGTATCGAACGACAACCCACAGTTGGTCGACGACAACGAACAACGCCTTTGTGCAACAATACGAAAACAGTCAACTGAGGAGTGCTTCGCGATGAAAGGCATCATCCTCGCCGGCGGACTCGGCACGCGCCTGCGCCCACTAACCAAAGTCACGAATAAACACCTGCTACCGATCTATGATCAGCCGATGATCTATTATCCGATTCAAACACTCTGCAATGCGGGCATTAGCGATATTATGATTGTCACCGGGGGAAATAACGCTGGAGATTTTCTTAAACTGATTGGCAATGGACGCGCTTTTGGTCTCAATGACGTGGCCTACACGTATCAAGAAGGGGAGGGTGGGATCGCAGATGCGCTCAAATTGTGCGAGCACTTCGCCAATGGTGATCGTATCGTTGTTGTACTAGGTGATAATATTCTCGAAAGCAATATTACCGAGCATGTCCAGGCTTTTGCTGAGCAGACTGCCGGTTGTCGATTATTACTGAGCAAGGTAAACGACCCCGAGCGCTTCGGGGTACCAGAGCTTGACGGCGATCGAATTGTCGCGATTGAAGAGAAGCCTCTCCAACCCAAAAGTTGTTATGCGGTCACTGGCGTATACATGTACGATAACAACGTATTTCATTACATTAAGGATCTTAAGCCATCACACCGTGGTGAGCTTGAAATTACCGATGTGAACAACGCCTATATTGCCGCGGGAACATGTCAATATGACATTCTTGAAGGCTGGTGGACGGATGCCGGCCAGTTCGAGTCGCTGTATTTGGCGACTCAACTCATTGCCCAACAACGCTTAAAAGAATCTGCGGCATGCAACGCATCTTACTAATTGGCGGCTCGGGGCAAGTTGGCACTGCTCTTCGACAAATACTGGAAAAAAACGAGTTGCTAGCCCCATCGCATCATGAACTGGCTTTTGAGGATGCTAACGCACTGAATAAGCTCTTAGAAAGCTTTCGACCCACCCTCTTGATTAATTGCTCGGCATTTCATCATGTTGATACTTGTGAAAAACAGCCAGAGAAAGCATTCGCTATGAATGCTTTAGCGGTTGATCAGGCGGCATATCTTTGTAGCAAGCACAGAATTGAATTCGCCACATTCAGTACTGACTATGTGTTTGATGGAAATGCTAGCCAACCTTACAGCGAAACAGACAGTATATCGCCACGCACGGCTTACGGGGCATCGAAAGCGGCCGGCGAGTTCTTGACACGACGCCATAGCGAGGAGCATTATATTATCCGCACAAGTGGAGTGTTCGGGAATATCGGCAGTTCGAGCAAGGGCTACACGTTGATAGATAAAGTCTTAGCCCAAGCCGAGCATGGTGAGCCGATTCGCATAGTGAACGACATGATTTTTTCCCCGACCTACGCGCCCGACCTCGCTCAAGCCTTGGTAGAGATCCTGCGACTTCGCGCCTTCGGAACTCACCATATTGCAAATACAGGATTATGCTCTTGGCATACGTTTGTACAATTTAGCTTACATGTAGCTGGATTAGCGCATGCACCTCTCCAGCCAATATCATATTCAGAGCTGGATACTCCAACGCAACGTCCATTATATTCTCCGCTGCAAAATACAACATTTTCCAAGCTGGACATCGAGCTGCTTCCCACCTGGGAGAATGCCGTTGAGCGCTATCTCATGCAACGAACAACATCGCAATCTATAAAGGCGGCATCATGAGCATAATAAGCAAACGCCTCAGCATTCCTGACGCCCAGTTGTTAACATTAGATCGTTACAGCGATGATCGTGGTTACTTCCAGGAAAGCTATGCCACCGAAAAATATCACCCACTCGGCATTCTCGATGAATTTGTGCAAGACAATATCTCATATTCGCATCAACACGTTCTTCGCGGTCTCCACGGTGCTCATCGTACGGCAAAACTGGTCCAGGTACTTCATGGTGCGATCTGGGACGTGCTTGTTGACATCAGACCAGATTCTCCCACATTTCAGCAGTGGGAAGCGGTCACCCTGAGTGCAGATAATCGACAACAACTCTATATCCCAGCCGGATGCCTCCATGGATTCCTGACGTTAACGGATCAGGTTATTTTTAGCTATAAGCTCAGCACGCTGTATGACCCTAACACCGAATTCGGATTTCGCTGGGATGATCCAAGCTTTTCTATTTCCTGGCCAATTACCGATGTGCCATGCATCTCGAAAAAAGACCAAGAACAACCGACATTCATCGCTGGATCACGATAAAGGATGAGCACACAATTTTTACGTGTATTGCTATATTCGAAAGCGATCGACTACAAAAAACATATTTTATTACTCAGCATGTTTTGCCTATGGCTTATCCTGATCATCACTGAAAGTTATGCTCATGCAGTGTGGCGAGATGAAACGCGTGCTTTAACAATCGCAGTTACAAGCACCAGCTTTATGGATCTGATTCATCGCCTACATACAGAAGGCCACCCTGCGCTGTGGTATCTCATACTCAGGTCAGCCCACGCGCTTATTCCTTTTCCAGCCATCCTCAAATTCGTCTCTATTAGCATTGCAGCAAGTGCCGCAATGCTACTTTTGTGGCGTTCGCCTTTCCCTATATGGCTCAGATGCGGCCTACTACTTAGTCAATTCTTCTCATTTGAATATTCTGTAATGGCAAGAAACTACGGAATTAGTATACTTCTCATGTTCATATTTTCCTCGCTTTACGAGAAGCATCGATCCCGCGGGATAACACTCAGCATCATACTTTTGCTTATGGCAAATACGAATATCCTTTCAGCCATCATCAGCATCCTGCTACTAATCTTCTGGCTAATAGACAACTGTTACACCAGAAAAATAAACGAGACAAAACCAGCAAAAATAATCCTTACAATCAATGCATCAATCGTCTTACTGGGACTGGGACTTTGCATAGCATCCATATACCCAAGCAGTTACAACACGACCTTCACTCACTCAAACCTCTCCACCAGCGAATTGATGAATTGCATTTTCTTTCCAGGGAAATACTTCTTTGACATTATACCGCCAATCCAAGCCAAACCAGCGCTGCAAATCATCGCAGGGTCAATGTCACTAATTTTCAGCACGTTCATACTCGCAGATTCACCAATACTATTAATCCTTTTGACGGCTTCTTTATTTGCATTTTCATGTTTTTTTTCTCTTGTATATCCAGGGTCTTATCGCCACCAGGACATATGGATCGCATTCATGATAACACTCTTTTGGATATCACAGAATCAGGAAAAAAATAATCGATCTAAAAAATCTCTACTAAAAAAAATAGGTTTTATCTCTGCGCTCATATTGCTGTGCGGGCAAATATGGACAGGAATTGCATACGTTCACGCCGCGCTTGATGCACAAACACCCTACAGCCAAGCGAAAAACCTCTCCATATTGATCGCTCATCAGTCAAGATTGCACGATGCAATCATCATGGCGGAACCCGATTTTCTCATTGACGCAATCCCGTATTACATCCAAAATCCTACATATTTACTCAGAGAACAAAGATTCGGTGCATACTTTACACCTACCGACAAAGGTATCCATGAGCAAATGACCCTCGGCAAAATCCTTGCCGAGGCAAAAATGCTTATGGCAACGAAGCATCGCCCCGTCATCATCCTTCTTCAAAAGCAACTCGATCAGCCACTGAGTGCGCAGAGCGATCAAGACAGAAGTGGACCCTTTCCACTGATCTTATCAGCTAAGGACGTCGACACATTCCTCCGGTCAACGATAAAGCTTGCTTCCTTGCAAGCTTCAAGCGGATGCAATGAGGGACTCATCGGCCCGGTCCGTACATGGGCGTGCGATAGGTTTGATGTTTACCTTTTTCCAGCAAAGCAATAACGCATACGCACACTTACGAAGCTGGGGTAATATTCATTTGCTGCATTAGATCGATAACCTCAGCACTTGAGATACCATACGTTGACGAGATATCACTGACCGAAGCCCCTTGATTTTGATAGATATAATCAGCTGCCAGAGTCTGACGAGCCTGATCAGATGTCAAACCATTACTCTGCAACCAAGTCAGCTCGGTATTTATCCGACTGGTATCTCCCGTCGCACCACCCTGAACGTGCCAACTGTCACCATAGCCAGTGCCATAATTAAAATCTGCACCATCAATATTTTGCCGTACGCCATTACCAAAAATATCAACAGCCGCTCCTCTTTGGTTGACAGTCGCAGTCACTTGCCCGTCATTACTGCTTGTAATAAGCGAATCAAGCCCATTAAAATCATTCAATTGATCATTTGAAACCGTACCATTAACAGCAGCACGAGCTAGTGCATCGGCGTTGGCATTAAAATCACTTGCAGCGCTTTGCACCTGGGAAACAGTCGGCGTATTGGCACCATTCTCTTTCATAAGATACGCGGTTGCTAAAAGCTGGCTTACCGCCGAAGAAGTGTAGCCAGTTTGTGAGGCCAGGAGAGTAACCTCTGCAGAAATTGTCGAGCTTGTGGCAGAGCCGGTACTGACCTGTTGCAAGAAGCTTGAGATATTTTCCCCAGATGATAAAGTGCTCGAGCCATTTTCACAGGTAACATCTCCAGCAGCATCAATATTAATCGTTCCTGATCCAGAGGCCGCCTGGAGCAAAACAAAGGGAGTGCCGTTGTTATACTCCCAATAGACATTGCCGGCAGTGCTGCCAGCAGCAGGTGCCGGACCTCCAGCAACTGACGCAAATTGGCTAACTGTTTGTTGACTTGCTCCTCCAACATGCGCAGATGCTGAGTCATATGCAAGCAAGGAAGCCATTGAGGCGGTCGCACTCGTGCCCGATGCGATTTGACTTCCTGCACCATTATGACTTACAAGCACCCATTGACTAGAAGTATTATCCATGACATATGCATTGCCATGATTATCACCAAATACTGTCGCACTAGAAATGTGAACGGTCAGACTTGACCCATATACCGTATCGCCACTCGCAGCCACAGTATTCATCTGACCAAATACAGAATCCGCACTCCCCGTAACACTGTTAAAGCTACCAGAAACAGTATTCGCGTTGCCAGAAACAGTATTCTGGCTCCCCACAACACTATTCATGCTCCCCTCTACGCTGTTTGCGGCATTCACGGTTGCAGAATTACCTGCATTCGGCGTTACTCCGAATCCAGTTCCCGACCACATCTGGCCGCCCTTTGAAGCCTGATTTGCGGCAATCGCCAAGCCGGTCAGAATCCCATCGGCTTTAGCAGTATTTGCCCCACCGCTGGCAACTGAGGCACCACCACTTGTCGTCTCGGTCCATGAGCCATCCGCAGCTACCGTATATACGTCACCGCTCGCGTCGGTAAACACAGCAACATTACTGGCAGAAACAGTCAGGCCATTGGCGTACACTTGATCACCCTGTCCGGTAACAGTATCATTCGAACCAACCACCACATCGTTGTTATTCGAAACGGAATTACTACTGCCACTCACACGATTGGCTGAACCACTGATGGTATTCGCATTGCCCGACACCGTGTCGTTATTGCCCGCTGTCTGATTATTGTTTCCGGTAATAGTCAGGCTGTTGCCATAGGACGTATTTGAATTCCCCATGGTTTGAATCCCTGAACCACTGCCAGTGTCATTACTGCCACTCGTTTGATTACCCCAACCAGCAATATTTCCGGCCGTAGTATTCTGCGTAGCATTATTCTGATTTGCCGTAACCGGCACGCCGGGGAATGGCACCCCATTCGCTGACTGCGCCGATGCAAACAGCGGATTCCAAGTGGGATCTTGGTATTGATTCATGCCCGGCGCCTCGTACTGGCCAGACTGTGGCTGCATGCCACCCATCACCCGCATCAACTCTTCTTCACTCGAAGGCTGCTGCGCGAGTGGGTCACCCAAGGAAGCGTCTAAGGGCCAACCCGGTGTGGTCGACGGCCAAGCGGATGCTTCGCTCTGGGGCATGCCATACATCACAGTCGACTGTGGATTGAGCCCAAGCTGGCCGATTGGCTCGTACGCCCCATCAAACGCTGGAGGGAGCACCGCTCCTGACTCGTTAGGAAATATCTGGTTTTCACCAGGCACCCCCGGGATATTCGAAGCGAACGAATTAGGCACCATACCGATTGGAAATGACATAGCGTACCCTAGGCCCAGAATTAACGAGAAATTTTAGAAAAGGTCAAAAACGACGAATCGAGAGATGAGAGAAAATTACGTAAACAGAGCGAGTCAAATATAGTTATTCACAGCATAGAACCCTAGGCCCACCCTGTCCATAGGTATAAGGCCCTCAACTTCCCCCCCTCAGCCCCGAGGTATAGTGTTGCGCACTCTCGTCTGGTTCCGTCGCGATTTGCGCTTGCGCGATCATGCCGCCCTCGCTTATGCCTGCAACAGTAGCGAGAGCGTGGTTACAGCCTTCGTGCTTTCGCCCACCCTGCTGCGCGATGAGCGCTGTGGCGCTCCGCTCGTGCAGTTCTTCTTCAGCGCCCTCCGAGGCTTGCGTGAACGACTCCGTAGCTTCGGCAGTGATCTCGTGCTGCTTGAAGGCGACTTTGCCGACGAGCTCGACAACTTGGCTACCCAGCTGAATTGCAACGCATTAGCCTTCAATCAAGACACCGACCCAGCAGCAATCGCCCGCGACGCAATCGTGAGCGAACGCTTTGCCGCTAGGGGAATCAAAGTCAGTTCGTTTGTCGATCAGGTCGCCTTCGGACACGATCGTATCACCCAAGCCAGCGGCAAGCCGTATACCGTCTTCACACCCTACAAAAAACGCTGGATTGAGACCTACACCAACTCCCCGCTTTGCGCGTATCCCTCGGAGCGTCTCCTTCCGGGCAAACTACTGCCCCGCGAGGAGTTGCCACCAAGCCACGACATCCCAACGCCCGAAACCTACGGGCATACGAGCTCGCCACACTTCCCCACTGGCGATGAAATGAGCGCGCGCAATACCCTCAAAGATTTTTTACACCAACGCATCGGACGCTATCAGGATCAGCGCAATCTTCCCGCCCTGGATGCTACCTCACACCTCTCGCCACATTTGCGCGCGGGCACAATCAGTGTACGTACCTGCATAAGCGCGGCCTTCGCTCAGCATGCAAACGCGGATCATGCGACGGAGCAGCAGATAGAAACGTGGATCAGTGAATTCATTTGGCGCGATTTTTATCACCAAATACTACGCAATTTTCCGCATACGGCAACGGGTCCATTCGACCCCCGAGGCAATGCGATTCGCTGGCTCAACGATGAAGCCGACTTTACCGCGTGGTGCCAGGGCCGCACCGGCTTCCCCATCGTCGATGCCGCAATGCGCCAACTCAACACGACTGGCTGGATGCACAATCGCCTGCGGATGATCGTGGCCTCATTCCTCACAAAAGATCTGCTCGTCAATTGGCAATATGGGGAACGCTATTTCGAACAACACCTTGCCGATGCAGATCTCGCTGCGAATAATGGTGGCTGGCAATGGTCCGCCTCCACGGGGACAGATGCGGCACCCTATTTCCGAGTTTTCAATCCCACCATCCAAGCCAAAACGTATGATCCAGACGGCAGCTTTGTCCGACGGATGCTGCCAGAGCTAGGAACGAGCGACTATCCAGCACCGATTGTCGACCACGCCTACGCTCGCGTTCGCGCCCTCGAACATTACGGCGCAGTTTTTGGAAAAAAAGTCAAGTCTTGATTTTCTGCACGACACTGCCATAATACGAAGAGACTCGATCTGCGGTCAATCGCTCACTTGCCTCGATGCTGAGCCAACGCGATAAAAAAGGGAGCATCAGCTCTGGTTAGGACAGTTGTTTGCGCTAACGCATCCACTGGCGCCCAGGCCGCACCCACCTGCGAGAGCAGGTTCACATCAGCTTGAAATGGTGATTGCGGATCTGAGTCGTTTTTTTTCAGCTGGATATTACGAAGCGGCAGCGGCCGGCCGCATCAACCGTTCGGCAAAACGGCGGAGGGCGTCAACAAGAGCCGGAATCGTGATCTCTTCGATCGGTGGCTCGAGCACCAGAAAACCTTTGCGCGCGGGGTCGCCTGCGGGTGCCTCGAGATTGCGGGTCGTTGTAATAACCGTGCGGACGTGCAGCGCGAGGAGATCCTCTGCGGTCAAAGCGCTTACATCCGGAGCAAAGCGCACCCACGAACTGTCGATGTCTTTGGTCAGACGTTTTAATTCAGCTGCGTTGGTACACAGCGTGTCGGAAGCATTGCGCACCCCCACCGTTACATTGGCGCGTTTGGCCAAGCGTGCGATCGCTTTGCCGCGGGTCGCGGCATCACGCCAGGCCGCCACAGCATTTTCACCTGGTACGGGTGGAGTGGTAATCAGAACACAAGTGCCAATCGCAGCGGCCAAGCCAAAAACCAAATCAAGCTCGGCCTCGTCGCGCAAAAAGAGATCTTCTACCGCCAACGCAGCAATCGTCAGCCCGCGATCGACACAGAGCTTGCGGACTTCGGCGAGATATTCGACATCAAACCGCGGGAAGTGGCGGGCATCGAAGACGACGCCATCGACCGCCAACGAGCGCGCGACAAAATCAATCCACTCCAGCTGAGTGAATTCACCGCGAACAAAGAGATGGTCTAACACCGCACTCGAGCATGCTAATTGCACGTCGGCGCGATTCGCGGCGCGGGCACCAGCGCCTTCCACGATGCTCTGTGACGTGGGGGCAGACCACTCGAAAGGAGAATAAGCGCGCTCATGAACTTGCTGAGCCCGCACACGTCCCTACTTGAACACGCCGATCCCGAAATTTTTGCGGCCATTCAAAACGAAGATCGCCGCCAAAGCGACAATCTCGAATTAATCGCCTCCGAAAATTATGCAAGCCGAGCCGTCCGTGAAGCTTTGGCATGTTCAATGACCAACAAATATGCTGAGGGCTACCCTGGCAAACGCTACTACGGTGGCTGCGAGTACGTCGACATCGCCGAATCATTGGCCATCAACCGCCTCGGTTCGCTCTTCGGCGCAGAGCATGCAAATGTCCAAGTCCATGCGGGTGCGCAAGCCAATATGGCAGTCTTCATGGCCGTGCTCGAGCCAGGCGATACGGTGCTGGGTATGTCCCTCGCCCACGGTGGACATTTAACCCATGGTACGAAGGTTAGCTTCAGCGGCAAAATCTACAACGCCGTTGCCTACGGTGTTCGTCGCGACACCGAGCAAATCGACTACGACGAGGTCCGTCGCTTGGCCCGCGAGCACAAGCCCAAGCTCATCATCGCCGGAGCCAGCGCCTACCCGCGGACCCTCGATTATGCCCCTTTCCGTGAAATAGCCGATGAAGTTGGTGCGATCCTCATGGTCGACATGGCGCATATTGCCGGCCTCGTCGCAGCCAAACTGCATCCTTCGCCAGTGCCCTTGGCAGAGTTCGTCACTTCCACCACCCACAAAACCTTACGTGGCCCTCGTGGTGGCTTGGTGCTTTGTCGCTCCGCCTATGCAGCGGCTCTCGATAAATCGGTCTTTCCCGGCATCCAGGGCGGGCCATTTATGAATACGATTGCGGCCAAGGCCGTTGCGTTTGGGGAAGCCCTCCAGCCCTCGTTTACGACCTACCAGCAAAACGTCGTGGCGAATGCCCAAGTCTTAGGCGAAGAACTCGTCCGCGGTGGCTTGCGTTTAGTCGCCGGTGGGACCGACACGCATCTCGTCTTGGTTGATCTTTCTGGCAAGAACGTGACCGGCAAAGCAGCCGAACATTACCTCGACCAAATCCATATCACGGTCAACAAAAACGCCATTCCCTTCGACCAAGCACCTCCCGCCGTGACAAGCGGAATCCGCTTAGGCACACCTGCGGTTACCACTCGCGGATTCGGCCGGGACGAATGGCGCGAAGTTGGCGCAATCATCGCCGAAGCAATCAGCGACGTTGCCACGCAGAGTAAGCTTGCGACGCTCAAGGGGCGCGTAGCCGAGCTAACCTCCCGACACGACGTCCCCTAACCCCCCAGCCTTTGTTGGGTGAGGGGCCGTCGTCGCTACGGACCTCATGTACTAAAGTACACTTCGGACCTATGCTCCTAGGCCGCTCACCCAACAAAGGCTGGGGGGTGGCTGCTCAGGGGGTGTTCTGGATCTCGCCGCCGGCGATTTGTGCCGCGGCGGGAGCGCCTGAGGTGTCGACGGAGACATTGAACGGGTTGGTGTTGTCAAACGAGATCGCCGTGTTCACCGATGGCAGGGGGACGGCATTGTTTGGCCCACCGCCGCCAGCATCGAGAATCGCGTTGTTATTATTGGCATCTAACGTAAAAACGTTGATATTCCACATCTGTTGACTAGCAGTCGTGGGCGCTGCCGTCGGTGTCACGTTCGCACTGGGGCTTGCGATCGGCGCTGCTGTATAGAAGAGCGAACGCTGAAACTGCAACGTGAATTGCGATCCAAGCCCGTTGCTGTTTGGGGTAAACGTGTAGCTCGAGGTCGGCACCGCAACCGGCAATTTTGCGAGGCCATTGTTCACCTGAAAGACTTGATAGAGTACCGGCGCGACGGAACAACCGCCTTGCGACACATTCTGCGTACCAATCAGCCAGACAAACGAATAATTCAGAAGACTCGTCGCATACGCATTCGCAAACGGCGTTTGCCCGTTGCCGCTGGTATTGAAGACGATCGCGTAATTATAGTTGGCGCAATCCATCGGCCCCACGGTCGTCAGCCGAATCAGCATGTTCCCAGAGCCGAGTGCCGTATTCGTGGTGGGGGTTACATATCGACCACATCCCATGAGGGTAAGCATGAGCGCAAACGCTGGGGCGATGACGCGGCGAAACATCGTGATTTTTCTCCTCCGACTTGGTGTATGCGGTGGGTGCGCAGCGTTGCTCGCCCAGACCTTGCCCAAAACCGACCTGCCCTGGCTTGCGCTTCCCGCTCTCGCGGGCCTGTTTTGGAGTTGGCGCCAGCAGCCGTGGCCCACAGCAGTAGGCTGGGGCTTTTTTGCTGGACTCGTCTATTTCAGCTTAGCCTTTAGCTGGTTTGGCGAAACCGCGGCCAGTCTGCTCGGTCGCTTCGGCAGCATTACCGTGCTCGGACCGGCGCTGCTCGCCGCCCCCTTTTTCGCGCTCGCAGCACTTGCCATCAATCGCGCCGAACGCTACGCCGCTGCGGGTTGCGTTGCACTCGCTTCGGCCCTCGGCTTTAGCCTCTGCGAAGCATTGCGCTCGCTCGGTCCGATCGGTGACCCCTTTGCCCAAGTCGCCTATCCGCAAATCACCACCCCGTTTGGACTCGTCGCGCCTTGGTTCGGAACCGCTGGAGTCAGTGCGATGGTCGCCTTTGTTGCAGCCAGCTTCACAGACTATTTTCTCTTCCCGACAACCACACGACGCTTCGTCGCCTCGCTAGCGATAAGCAGCGTCTTGCTAGGCGCTGCTTGGCATGTTTTCCCCGCACGCGAGTACGCAGCCGCGCATTTCCCAATCGCCATCATTCAGGGCAATATTAGGCAGGAGCTCAAGTGGAGTAAAGGTGCCTTCGACCTCGCGCTCAATCGCTATCTCGGCCTGAGTAATACCCTCGTTGATCTGCCCAATGGCCCTGCACCCAAACTGATCGTGTGGCCAGAAACCGTGATTCCCACCAACCTCAATGACGACCCCGCACTCGCCAAGCAGTTTGCCCACCTAGCTCAGCGTGCCGACGCAACCCTCGTAGTAGGGACGCTAGCAGAACACAACGGGACACCCTACAACACGCTGTGGTATTTTGCACCGCATCAAGAACCAGCGATCTACCGCAAGCGCCGACTCGTTCCATTTGCAGAGTGGCTGCCAGGCGAAGCCTGGCTCGATCATCTGCCATTCACGAATCTCATCTCCCACTTTGGCGCCGGGCAAGAATCGAGTGTGATCGCCGTCGGACAACACCAAACAGCCCCACTGATCTGCTGGGAATCGGATTTCCCCGATCTGCTACACGACCAGCTCATGCGCAAGGCCGACCTAGCAGTCGTCGCGACCGACGACGCCTGGTTCGGAGATACCGCGGGGCCATATCAACACGCCCAAATCGCCCAAATGCGCGCCCTCGAAAACGGCATCTGGATTGTACGTGCGGCGGCCACAGGAGTATCGGGGATTATCGCTCCCGACGGCAGCTTCACCCAGCGCTCCGTCGTGAACCAGATCCAAGTCATTCAAGGGCTCGTCGGGGACCGTATACCGACTGTGTTTGCTCGACTCGGCCCAGCACCCATTACCCTGAGCCTAGCGCTCGGTTATCTCCTCACTCTCTTCACGGGACTGTTATGGCGCCGCAACGTACGCTCGTCCTAATCGCCCTTGCCTGCGTCCTCGTCTACTGCATCTGGGGCATCCATGTCGCAGGCAGCGATGCAACGCCGCCGCCCGGCCAAGAACCCATGACGATCAGTGGCGGTCACGCCGCGGGGCATCGCTATACGACACCATCATGGACCCTGGCGTACGATTATATAGAAGCCAGTAGTGACAGCACGATCATCAATGCCCGCGGCATTCATGACGCGGTCATTTTCCGAAGCGGCAAGCCGTATCTCCATTTACAGGCAGACCACATTGAAGCGAATCTCATTACAAAAGATTTTGCGGCAACGGGTCACTTACGAGCCGCCCAAACAATTAATGATGTGACCCGTAGCTTCGCCACGGGCAGCGCAACCTGGAGCGAAGCTACGCAGCAACTTCAGATGCCAAACCTCATCAGAACACGAATTCACAACTCGACCGTTCTAGTGCATGGGTTAGTCTTCGATGTACGCCATGACGTCATCCACCTTGGCGCCGTCGATGGGCGCAGCGGTGAGCAATCGCTCTGATTGTGCCGCTTGCTCAGCCAAAGAACGGCGAGCCTCCGCAATCAGTGAACGCACGGCTTGGCCACCTTTGTGGCCAATGTCACGGTAAAACTCGGGACCGTATTTTTCTTTGACACTCACTCCGCCCAAGTTTCCGATTTCTTTGTAGAAGGCTGGACCACGACGCGCACGCGTCGCCTTTCCACCCTTACTCCCGATTTTTTTGAAAAAATCCGGGTCGAAGCGATTGTACCCGGTCTCTTCAGGAATAGCTTGGGGATCGTCCGTCATCGTTCACTCCCGGTTTTGCGTAGGCCCCTTGGGTTCTGACGCTCAACCCCCAGTTCCGGCCCTTTCTCAGCTCAGAGCCTGATCTAAACGATGATGATTTTCGGACAGCTTACGGCCAAAAGTCGAGAGGTTTCAGACAAAAGACCCTATGAGCACCCAAAAACTACCCCGTTGGTCCTTACCCCTGCGCACCTGGCAACGAGAAGCGGCTGAGGCTTGGTGGAGCCAACAACCCGCTGATGCCTTAGTTGTAGCCTGCCCCGGCGCCGGGAAAACTCGCTTTGCCATGTATATCTCGCACCGTCTGCTTGATGCCAGCCTTATCAGCCAGGTTCTCATTGTCGTGCCCAAGGAGCACCTCAAAGGCCAAGTAGCCCGCAGCATGATAGGCGCCGGCATTACCCTAGACCCAGCGTTTGAGAACAGCGTCGGAAGCCTAGCAAGCGATGTCCAGGGCGCGGTCATCTCGTACCAACAAGTCGCCTTCGCCCCGCAGGTCTTTCGGCGATTGGTCCGCGCCCGACCAACACTGGTCATTCTCGACGAGATCCACCACGCCGGCGACGATGCAACGTGGGGCAAAGCCCTACGCGACGCCTTTGAAGGCGCACGCTATCGCGTCTCGATGTCTGGTACGCCGTTCCGCAGTGATGGCACTGGGATTCCCTTTATCAGCTACGACCGCGGGCTCTGTATCGCCGATTATAGTTACGACTACGGCAGAGCACTCGCTGACGGCGTGTGCCGCCCTCTGACCTTTGCCCTCCATGGGGTTCAAGCGGAATGGATTAGTCGCGACGGCGTTTCGATCGAAGCCTCATTCGATACCGCCTTGGAGAACCGGCGCCAAGAGAGCGAACGCCTGCGCACCGCCCTGACCCAAGAAGGCTGGATCGGCACGGTTATCGCCCGCGCGAATGAACAGCTCCAGACCATTCGTCAGACCGAACATCCCGACGCCGCGGGACTCATCGCGTGCATGAATCAAGAGCATGCCCGATTTGTCGCCAAACTCGTGCACCGGTTTGCTGGTGTGGAGCCGATGATCGTGGTTTCCGAAGACGATGGCGCTTCCGCGAAAATCCGCAAGTTTAGCCAATCGCGTCACCCCTGGGTCGTGGCGGTGCATATGATCAGCGAAGGCGTTGATATCCCGCGTTTGCGGGTGGGCGTATATGCTTCCAATGTTGGTACCGCGATGTATTTCCGTCAGTTTTGCGGACGCTTTGTGCGTAGCCAACACGACGCGGCTGACAAGCAGCACGCGTTTATCTTCATGCCCGATGATCCGTCGCTACGGCCCTTAGCCGCATCAATCCATCTGGAAGTGCAAGGCCACCTCAAAGCCAAACGCAATGGCCAGGGTGGATTCGATCCTTTAGTCACACCAAATACGGCTAGCGACACCGATGATTTTTACAGTGCAATTGCAGCCCACGCCACTAACCACGGCGTCCTGCATGGGCATCCGACCCTCTTCGCCTTGCCCGAAATAGCTAGCCAAGCATTCGCTCGCGACACAGCGACGCTCACCAAGCCCGATCCCGTCATAGATCTACTCGCCGAAAAACGTGCGATTCGGCGCGAAATCAATACCCTCGTCTCACGTACCCGCGAGCAATTCAGTGTCGATCACCGCAAAATTCACGGCAGTCTCAATGCCCGCTTTGGCGGCTCTTTGGCCACAGCAAGTAAAGCCGATCTTGAAAAACGCCGCACAGAGCTAATCCGCTGGCTCACGAAAAACGCCTACGACGGTTTCCGCTGACCAGCAGAACCCTCAATACATGAGAGAGCCGGGAGCACCGGGGTTGGGGCTACCATCATCAGGAGCAAAAATGAGATCTAAAGGATACGACGAGCCGCCTTCGGGCATCGTGACAACACTCGTATTAAGGAAGCCATGCGCCGGCACGGTGTACTGCTTCAATTTATAGTGCGAGAACGCCGGCAACGCATGAGCTTGGATCAGAGTATGATCGATCAGAAACGTACCAGCCGCCCGTCCGCCACGCGGCGTAGCATACAACGCGATCTCGGCTGGGCTGTTACTCGTATTGAGTAAGGTCGCGTTCACAGAAAAGAGCACGCCATAATCACCATCGAGCGCGATCCCTTGGCGTAAATTCGGCAACGGCAATTGACCGATCGGAATACTGAGCTCGGGCTCCTGCGTATCGTACGTGGCTTCGTAGAATAATTCAGGAATAGGATAACGCCCTCGCGCGTGCCGCACCCGGTCAGTCAACCAAGCGCCCATGGTATCGAGATTCGGCTGTGCCGCGGGTGTTTGCTCAGCGATGAGCGCAAGCGCAAGCGGATCTCCTTCAATCTCGTTGAGCTGCAGCAAATCGCTGATCACCGTATCAGGCGGCAACGACCGACTGACGACCGCCACCGTAGACTGCGCCGGGACCTCGACAAGTACGCCCTCGTTCTGAAGCTGGTGCACTAAGAAACGTTTGGTAGCGAGGTGCCCCACCAGCATCTCGTTCGGGTTGGCACCGCCGTGACCATCAATAACCATCACGGTTGCAGGGCTATTACTGTGATTGGTTAGCTGCAAGACAATCCAGCGAGGCGGTTGCCCGTGCGGATTGGCGTGATAGAACAAGATGCGTGTGGGATCGCGTGGCTGTAATTGTGTTGTGTACAGCAACCCATCTTCGTGCAAACGCTCGGGGAAATCACTCACCAGCAAAGAGCTGGGGTGAACTTGCGGCTGGGCAAAATTTTCCACTCGCACACGCGTCACGCCCTCAACCGGGTATAGCCCAGGCCCTTCGATCCGCACCGGAACCGCAACTTCGGTGATTTCTTCGAGGTCGAGTTGCGGCGCCCGAAGTTCCTCCGAGACAACTCGCACCTGCGCACCAGGGAGAGCTCGCGCAGCCATCGCTGCAGCATGGGCGGCTTGCCCAGCGACAAACCCGGGCGAAGCCGGAGCACCGGTGATCTTGACCGCCGCGCTGGCAGCGACAGTACCAGCTGACGCTTCGACGAGCACGGGGAAGCTGGCGCTCATCCCGCGTGCATCGGTGAGGGTGAGCACGCTGTTGCCCAGGCCCTTCGCCGAGAGCAAAACCCGCCGGGCAGCTTGATCAGGCACAGCCTCGACCACTTGCGGATGATCCACGGTGACACGGAACGTCCCCGCAATACCAAACGCCTGAACCGAAGCTTGTGCCCCCTGCGCTAAAACAACTGAAGACTGAGCTAGGGTAATCGGCACGGGAGTCGGCAAGGAGAGCGGTTTCTCGAATGCCGAGGCTAACTGCGGGCGGGCGAGTGCAATGGCACCGGCCCCAAAAAGAAGTACGCCAACGATACGTTTCACAACGTCGCTTCGGGTACCACATAAATCCGAGCAAATCCGCTAGACTACGTACTCGTCAACACCGTCTCGAGCAATGTCTTGTAACCAACCGTGGGGAAAAGCACCGTCACCAAATCACGTTCGGTGCGCTCAACCGTTCCTTGGCCAAAGGTCCGATGTGTAACGCTGTCAGCAATCCGAAAAGCAGGCCGTTGGGTAGCGCCGTGCACGTGAGTACTCACCCCAGCGGCTTGCTTACGCAAGCAATTATCACACGCTTGACAATGCATTCGTGGATACTCTTCGCCAAAATAATTGAGGATAAACCGACGACGACAGCTGCTATTTTCTGCATATTGCAGCATCATTGCTAATTTACTTTGATCATACGAGTACTTCGTAGCATAATTTGTCAGGTTCAATACGAGCTGATCTTTTTGACGAGCCGATTCAGAAAGCTCATAGCGGCTGCGGTCCTTGACAACGATAAAATCGGCTCTTTTCAAGAGAGCGATAACGACCTTGAGCTTCGTCAATGGCAGCTGAGAAATCTTGCGCAAATCCACCAGAGACACACCGCCATCTTGGTGCGCGAATAGTTCTAACGTTGCATAGACTTTCTGCACATCCTCAACAGTCGGGTACTTCCCGGTAAGAAAATAACTTTGCACGTGCCGATCACTCAAGCGATAAAGCAAAACACACCGCGCAGGGTTGCCATCACGACCAGCACGACCAGCTTCTTGCGTATACGCCTCTACCGAGCCGGGTAAATCATAGTGAATGACAAAACGAATATTCGCTTTGTCGATACCCAACCCAAATGCATTCGTTGCCACCACCACGGGCACAGACTCATTCACGAAGAGATCGTGCACGATCGTCCGTTCTTGCTTATGCAGCTTTGAATGATACAGCGCCACCGGAGAATCCGTGTACTCGTGCAATGCGCGCTGCACCTCATTTGCGCTACGAATCGTCGCTGTATAGATAATACCAGGGCCAGTTAATCCGCCGAGGAACATTTTTTTCAGCTGATCAAGCTTCTCACGTTCGGTGTCTGCACGGAAAACCTCGTAGCAAAGGTTTGGTCGGTCAAAACCACGCACAATCGTCGTGGCAAACGGGATGCCTAGTTGTGAAAGAATATCTTCGCGAACCGATGGCGTCGCAGTTGCCGTCAAGGCTAGCACCGTCGGCTCATGCAGCATCCGTATTACCTTATCTAAACTCAGGTAAGCCGGTCGAAAGTCGTGTCCCCATGCGCTAATACAATGCGCTTCGTCGATGACAAAGAGCGAAATATGTAATCTCGATAACAGCGCAACAAAACTCTGGTCTTCGAATTTCTCAGGAGTCACATACAGTAATTTTATTTCGCCGGTACTAATCCGCGCACATTCGGCCGCTTCTTGTTCGTCACTCAGGCTTGAGTTCAAGGCAGCAACATGCTCGATACCACGTTCAGCCAGTATGTCAACTTGATCTTTTATTAATGCGATGAGCGGACTTACGACAACTGTCGTGCCAGGCAACAATAATGCCGGCAATTGATAACAGAGACTCTTCCCTGCTCCCGTTGCTAAAATTGCTAAGGTTGATTTCCCTTGCATCACCTGATCGATTACTTCACGTTGACCAGCCTGGAAAGTCGAAAACCCAAAATACTGACGCAAAGCCTGTTCAACGGTAAGAGAACGAGGCGCAAAAAGAGTTGATGTCACTGCCATAGGGACACTCCGTACATCTAATACCTGCGGGCAAATCCCGCTGGAAAAAGCGTGCCCATCGCACCTTCCCTTTAAACAGTCTTGCTGTAGGGGAGTAGGAAGCACAAAGATAACTGGACACGGTTGTGTCTCTCTATCGAAAATGGCGACCTGCGACATTTACCGATCTCGTCGGTCAAGATACCGTCGTTCGCACCTTGTCACAGGCCTTGCTCTCCGATCGTCTCGTTCATGCTTACCTTTTTTCGGGCCCACGCGGATCAGGCAAGACCTCAGCCGCAAAAATCATGGCTCGCTGCATTAATTGCGAACACGGTCCGACCCCCAATCCCGATAACACCTGCATACATTGTGAGGCGATTCTCGCAGGCAACGCCCTCGATGTCGTAGAGATCGACGCAGCAAGTAATCGAGGCATAGATGAGATTCGCGCGCTGCGCGAGTCCGTCAAATTCGCCCCTGCGACGATGCGCAAAAAAGTGTACATCGTCGACGAAGCACATATGCTCACCAAAGAAGGCGCCAACGCGTTTCTGAAAACCCTCGAAGAGCCACCTGAGCACGTGGTTTTCATCTTAGCAACCACCGCTCCCGAATCGCTCCCGGTAACGATTCTCTCGCGTTGCCAGCGCTACGCCTTCCGACGCATCACGATCCCGATTATGCTCGATCGCATGCGGCACATCGCTCAAGCGGAAGGCATCGCCATCAACGACGATGCCCTGAACGCGATCGCCTACCGTGCCGATGGCGGCCTGCGCGATGCGCTCACGATGCTCGAGCAAGCATCCTCCTTCGCAGAAGGCTGCATTGATCTCGCCACGATTGATACGGCCTTTGGCGCAAGCGGCCAAATGTCTGCCCGCGCGATCTTGGACGCCTTTGTCGCACAAGATGCCGTCGGCGTCTTGCACGGGATAGAAACAGCTGCGGAAGCTGGAACCGACCTCACCAATCTCATCCGCAGCCTGATTGGCGAAATCCGCAATGTCGTCATCGCCCGCATCGATCCGAACCTCTTGGCACGAGACCTAGTCGCGAGTGACGCGGAGCAGGCATCCGCCCGCGCTACCCAGCTGCCCCAAGTACGCGCGCTGCGCGCATTGAGATTGCTCAGCGACGCATTGGCAAGTGCGCGTTTGAGCGGCAACCCGCGACTCGAACTGGAATCCGCGATGCTCCGCCTCACTCTGCAAGGTGAAGACCCGACGCTCGAAGCACTCGCCGCGCGGGTCCAACTCCTCGAAGAAGGCCGCGCAACAGGCCAGCCGCCAGCGAAACCCCTCCCCGCACCAGCACCAGCACCAGCACCAGCACCAGCGGCGAAAACGACGAAGCCAGCGCAACCACCTAGCCCGACTCCGAGCGAACCGAGCACCGATAGCTTAACGCTGCAAAAGGTCCGCGCGCTCTGGCCGGGCGTTAGGGCGCGCGCCGAAAGCGCGATCGCTTCGTTGCGCGGCCCCCTTTCGCGCACCGAGGTCGAGTCAGTGAGCGACGACACCATCTCGGTCCGCGTTGCCGATGAATTCAACGCTGGCTTTCTGCGCGATCGACAAGCCGTACTCGAACAGGCGATGCAAGCGGTCTTTGGTCATGCGTGCAAGGCAAAGATTCTTGTAGGAAGCGCTTCCACTCGTTCGAATCAGAGGTCGGACGCGGGAAAGACGACTCAAGACGATCTCGGCCTGCTTGATTATGCGCTACAACGTCTCGGCGATACGGGAGAAGGATAACAGATGCTCAACCCACAGCAACTCAGAGAACAAATTCGCCGAGTCCAAGAAGAGGTCCAACGCGCTCAAGAAGATATCGCCGCGATGGTCGTGGTTGGATATGCCGCGGGGGAATCGGTTCAGGTTGAGATTGGTGGCGATCAACAAGTCCGCGCCGTACGAATTTCCCCCGCCGTCGTCGATCCAGAAGAAATTGAACTGCTCGAAGATTTATTGAAGATCGCCATCAATGACGCGCTCACTCAGCTACAAGACGCGACCGCTGAGCGCATGAACGAAGTGACCGGCGGCATGGATCTGCCGGACCTCATGTAACGATCATTCGAAATGAACTAGCGGGGCCAGTCTCCAGCCTCATCAACGAGCTCAGTAAACTTCCCACGATCGGGCCAAAAACAGCTGCCCGACTGACGTTCCACTTGATCCAACAATCCCGAGAACAAGCGCTCGCCCTTGCCGATGCTATTGTCGCCATCAAAGATCGCGTGCGCTTGTGTGGCCGCTGCTTTGCGGTGACCGAGAGTGACCCTTGTGCAACGTGCTCGGATCCCAAGCGCGACCAGAGCCTGGTGTGTGTCGTCGCCGAGCCGCGTGATATTTTTACGATTGAACGCAGTGGCGCGTATCGCGGCTTGTACCATGTCCTGGGCGGGGTTATTTCGCCTATGGACGGAGTTGGCCCCAACCAACTGCGAATCAAAGAGCTCCTAACCCGCCTGAGCACCGAAAAGCTGAACGAAGTCATCGTGGCGACGAATCCCAATGCCGAAGGTGAAGCAACCGCGCTGTATCTCTCGCGGCTGATTGCTCCCAGTGGCGTCATCGTCTCGCGCTTAGCGTACGGCCTTCCTATCGGTGGCGACCTCGATTATGCCGATGACCTTACCCTCGCTCGAGCGATGGAAGGCCGTCGTACGTTATAGAGGCGCCTCTACAAGAGGGTCTTTCATCATCCACGAGAGCACAATCTCGCGGGTAATAAAGCCCAGAACCTCGCCGTCGACGTCGAGCACAGGCAGCAAGGGCGGGCCCCCGTGGGCAAATTGGCGAGTCACATCAACCGCTTCACAATCGCCGGAAATCGTCGTGACTTCGGTAATTTTCGTCATCGCCGTGGTCACGTAGGCAACTGCCGGATCCGCCACTCGCACCAGGCTTTGCAAGGTGACAATACCGATCAAACGCTCTCCCACAAAGACAGGAGCCGCATGCACGTGGGCATTCAACAGGTCGTTGAGCGCAGTTGCGGCGGTCTGATCAGCGCGAACCTGCACCGCCGGGGGTTGCGCTAACTCGGCGGCTTGATGCCCGCGCAATGCTTCGGTCACGCGCGCGACCACGCGTTCGGCCTCACCCGCTTGCAGTAAAAACCAGCCCAACAAAGTCAACCAAAACCCGAGGCCAAAACCGTCGGTCACGGTCCAATAAATCCCCAGCGCGAGAAAGCAAGCCGCGATCGACCGACCGACGATCACCGTATAGCTCGTCGCCTGATGCTGATCGCCCGTGCTCCTCCAGATGAGAGCGTGCAACACGCGGCCGCCATCAAGCGGGTACGCTGGCAAGAGATTAAACAATGCCAAAGCATAATTTGAGCGCGCAAGACAATCGAAAACGAGCGTAAAACCGCCACGCCAATCGTGCACCGCCGTGATAAGGTGATGAGGTGGAATGCTGACACGCTGAGCCAGGGCTGCAAAAGCTACGCCTAAGGTCACGCTGGTCAAGGGGCCAACAGCAGCAAGCCAGACTTCCCGTGGAGGAGCAGTCGGCTCAAAATCAAGCAGCGAAACACCGCCAAAAATAAAGAGCGTAATCCCCCTAATGGGGATACCAGAGCGCCGTGCGACGAGAGCATGAGTAAGCTCGTGCACCAAGACACTCAAGAAAAATAAGCTCGCGGTTACAATCGCCAAGAATGCCCGCGCGACAGGAGCCAGTTTGAGCGCGTGCAACGGGCCAATATTTCCGGCAAGAGACCAGACCACAAGGGCAAAAACGAATAACCAACTGAAATTGATAAAAATATCAATCCCAAGAATGCGCGCGACCTTCATCACCCAAGATGATTCTAAGCGTGTGACGGAACCCCCGCAGGGCTAGACGCTAGACAGCGCCACCGTCATCATCGTCATCAGCCGCTCCATCATCGGCCGCTGCCACAGCCGACACATTGGTCGGCGCCTGCGTCGTGCTGGAGGGGAACAGGCTAGACGGCGACAGCCCGGTTGACTGGGGATTTTGCCAAAGGGAGCCTTCTCCATACGTTGTCGGATAACTGAAAGGATAGCTGGTCAACGGAGCTATCCCACCTTGAGACAACCCGGGAGACAAGGTGCCCATGCCGAGCCCACCAGCATCAGCAACGGCATCATTATACTGGCCTAAGCCTGGAAGAAGGCTGGGCTGCCCGATTGTATTTATTCCTGGTATCATATAAATTCACACAAACTTTGATAGAAGAGCTTTGAAAAAATTGAGGACGCTACAGATTAAAGAAAGAGCAACGCTGTGAGAGATTATCTAGGCGAAGTATACCATAGATGACGCAGAATTCCAGCAGAGAGCAGGGTTCCCCAGAAGCAGATTCTAATACGGATCGCGCTGCGGTCGGGTTGGCTTCTTACCTTGAGATGAAGCGAATCATTGGCTGGCGTTCCGTATTGTTGGTGTCATCGCTGGCCTTGCTTTTGTGGCTGCGATATCCGGCTCTCGCCCTTGATTTAGAACTAGGCGGGCTCGTCGGCGTTGGCAATATGCTCCTGATGATGCGGGGGAACGAGCGCTTTCTCAGTCGCAAGACTGGTCGGGCCCGTCGGACTTCAGACAGTCTTCAACGACTGATCATCATGGCGGTGGTACCCGTCATCACGACCTTCTGGAGCCCTTGGTGGGCAATGGCCGTGACCCTCAGCGGCATCTTCTTACCGCTGTGCTTGTATGTATTCGAACTCCAATACCGCTATCGAACGGGGAAAACGTGAAAGAAGAGATCGGCTCTCATCCGGTCTGGAACTGGCCGTATGTCGGCGAAGTTCATGCAGATGTGCTCCTGACAACCTGGATCGTCATGCTCCTTGCGCTTGTTTTTTTTGCGTTCATCGGCGCCTCGTACGGCAAAGGCAAGAACGTCACCAAGCTGCAAGCGACGTTTGAGGGCACGACCGAGTACCTCGCCGATCTAGCGGTAGGCACCTTAGGCCGTAATGGCGAGCCTTTTGTCCCCTTGTTTGTCGCGATCTTTTTCTTCATCTTCTTGCTCAACCAAGTCGGCTTCATGCCGCTCAAGCAGCTGGGCCTGCCTTTTGGGGGCTCGCCAACTGCTGACCTGAATACGACAACAGCGCTAGCGATAGTAGTCTTTGTCCTGATTCAAATCGTTGGGATAACTCGCAAAGGATTTGGCAGCTTCAAGCACCTGATTCAGCCATTTCCGTATTTGTTGCCATTGAACATCGTTGAAGAGATCTTACGTCCAGCGACGCTAGCACTGCGACTATTTTTCAACATCTTCGTTGGCGAGCTACTCCTATTCGTAGTGGCATCGATCATCAGTTCCCACATTGTTGTCGGGACGTTTAACCTCTCAATTGCCGCAGCTGTTTTTCCGTTCTTGCTGCAATTCTTCAACTTTTTCGTCGGCGGACTTCAGGCATTCGTCTTCACGCTATTGACGATCGTCTACATGTCGAGCGCGGTTGCAGAGGAGCACTAGAATGTGCAATGTAAACGTTGAGCGCGACCTTATCGTTTTTTCCCCATCTAGAAAGGCTATGTTGTCTTGAGCTCAGAGTACCAGATTTTGTCGGCAGTTATCGTCGGCTTTGCCCTCATCATTGCCGCGGTCGCGTTTGGTTCCGCGATCGGTGATGGTATTGTTGCTTCACGCGCGGTGGAAGCCATTGCCCGGCAACCCGAAGCCGAGGGCAATATCCTGAAGTTTATGTTTGTCGGTATCGGCGTCTTGGAAGCGTTCCCGGTTATCGGACTCGGCTTAGCTTGCTATCTCTTCTTCGTCGTTGCTCAAGCCCAAGTAGTGATCCCAACGGTCATCGCTGGCGCGCACCACTAGGGAACGGCAGGCATGTTTCTTTCGCTCGACGGCACGTTCTGGATTCAGCTCATCAACTTTGCGGTATTTTACCTCATTCTCGAGTTGGTCTTTTTGCGTGTGGTCCGTCGAGCGATTATTGCGCGCCGTGCGCACATCGATAGTATCCAGTCAGAATATACTGCCGCTCTCCACGATCTTGCAGCAGTCAAAGCGCACGGAGAGCAACAAAAGCTTGCCAATCGGCGCGCAATAGAAGAATATTTTGCGCAAATGCGTGCCGAGGCAAACGATGAGGCTGCCCTTATCACCGCCCGAGCAACAGCACTTGCAAACGATCGCGTTGCGAAAGCGCAAGCAATCGTCGCTGAAGAAATTGACGCGGCTTCCCAGCGGATGGATACGCTAGCGGATGAACTAGCGAGCTCTTTACTGGGCAGAGTTTTGGAGAAGGCATAAGCCAGTATGAATTATCAGCTCCTGGCTCTGTACAGCCAAGTCGTCTCATCGATACTCTTTGCGGCTCTCTGTATTTACGGCTTTCAGCACTTCATCTCGCCGGCTATCATTGCGTCACAAAAAGCACGTAATGATGAAATCAAGCTCGCAGAACAACGCCGCGACGAGATTGTCAGTGAAGCTCAGGCATTGAAAATGCAACTCGAGGGCCTCAGCAAAGCACTGGAAGAAACCCGTGCCAGATCAGAGGTCGAGGCCCGTCGCGAGCGCGAGCGCATTATTGCGGAAGCACGTGCCGGCGGCGAACGTCTCGTGCGTCATGCGGATGGTGAACTCGAACGCGCTCGGAACGCAGGTCAGGCGAACTTCCAAGCGCGCTTGATCCATGCGGCATTAGACAAAGCGCGCGTGTTGGCTACTCACGAAGTCTCGCCCGAGCGCGACCACGCGTTTACCCAAACATTTTTAACGCAGATCCCTCAAGGTGAGCCGACTTTAGCTGAGGTGTCACGTGGCTAACCAACGTGCAGCGCAGCGATACGCTACCGCGTTGTTCTCGCTCGCTAAAGAGCGCGGCAGCATCGATTCGATCGGTCAAGAACTCGACGGGATCGTCTCGCTTTTCGATGCGAACGCCGAGGTGCAAGAATTCTTCGAAGCACCGGTGATTGACCGAACCGAAAAGGCCTCCGCGATCCTCGAAGCCTTCGAGCACCGCGTCAACGAGCTTACCTTACACACTCTGCTTCTGCTCGTGCAAAAGCGTCGTGAGGCATTACTCAAAGAAGTCGTGAGCGCATACCACGGATTGGCCTTGGCTGAGCAAGCCTTGGCGCCACTGACACTCACCAGCGCCCGTCCGCTCCAACCTGATGAGCTCCAAGCGATGGTCGCCCGCCTCACCGATCTCTATGGTAAAGAGTTCTCCGTCACCGAAGCAGTTGACCCAGAGCTTATCGGTGGAATACGCGTCTTGATGGGCGATCGTCGCCTCGATGGTTCCATCGCCGGTCGCCTCGAAAAAATCGCTGCAACATTGTTCTCCCAATCATAAAACTGCTCTATAAGGAACGAAATGATCAACGCTGACGAAATCGCCGGCATCTTACGCCAACGCATCGCCAATTTCCGGAGCGAGGTCCAGGAGGATCAAGTTGGTACCGTGATTGAGGTTGGCGATAACATTGCCCGCATCTACGGCCTGCAAGCCGCCCGCCAATCTGAGCTCGTTGAATTTCCAAACGGCGTCTTCGGCATCGTCCTGAATCTCGAGGAAGACAACGTCGGCGTTGTCGTGCTGGGTTCCGACACAACGATCAAAGAAGGCGACCTCGTCCGCCGCACGGGACGCATCGCGTCTGTACCGGTTGGCGACGCTTTGCTGGGCCGAGTCGTCAATGCATTGGGAGACCCCATCGATGGCAAAGGCGCCATCGAGACCAAGAAATATCGCACGATTGAAAATACCGCGCCAACCGTGACCGAGCGCCAGTCGGTGCACCAACCACTCCAGACGGGTATTCGCGCCATCGATGCCTTGATTCCGATCGGGAAAGGTCAACGTGAGCTGATCATCGGCGACCGTGGCACCGGCAAGACAGCGATTGCGATCGATACGATCATCAATCAAAAAGGTCGAGGCGTCTTCTGCATATATGTCGCGATCGGCCAAAAAGCATCAACCGTGGCCTCGCTCGCACAGATCCTCGAACAACGTGGAGCGCTTGAGTACACAACCATCGTCGTGGCCAATGCAAGCGAACCGCCTGCGCTACAATATATTGCGCCGTATGCCGGTTGTGCGATTGCCGAAGAATTCATGTACCAAGGCAAGGATGTCTTGGTGGTTTATGATGATCTGTCGAAACACGCGCGTGCTTATCGCGAAGTCTCACTGAACTTGCGCCGCCCACCGGGCCGCGAAGCTTTCCCTGGCGACGTGTTTTATCTGCACTCGCGCCTTTTGGAACGAGCGGCCAAACTTTCCGCGGAAAAAGGCGGCGGTTCCATTACGGCTCTGCCGATTATTGAAACCCAAGCTGGCGATATCTCGGCCTATATCCCAACCAACGTTATCTCGATTACCGATGGACAGATTTATCTGCAAACTGGCCTCTTCTTCCAGGGCATTCGTCCGGCCGTCGATGTTGGTCTGTCCGTAAGCCGAGTTGGGTCTGCGGCGCAAATCAAAGCCATGAAGCAGGTCGCCGGTCCGCTCAAGCTCGATCTGGCCCAAGGGCGCGCCTTGGCCGCATTCGCAAAAATGGCGAGTGACTTGGATAAAAACACCCAAGCCCAATTGCGCATGTTCGACACGATCACCGAAATGCTCAAGCAGCCGCAGTATCATCCGCAACCGGTTGAAGAGCAAGTTGTGCTCCTCTACGCAGCAACCAAGGGCTTACTGACAAACGTGCCGATCGCGCAATTACAAAGCTGGGCGAGCCGTTTCATCAGTACCCTCAAAGCACAGCATCCGGCTCTGCTCAAAACGATCAGCGACACGAAGACGATCGGTGACGAAAGCGCCAAAGCACTGGAAGCAGCCATCGCTGATTTCATGAAGAGCTTCTAGCATGGCTTCCGTCAGAGATCTGCGCGACCGGATTCGCTCCCTACGCAATACCCAGCAGATCACCAAGGCCATGAAGCAAGTTGCCGGGGCGAAGATTCGACGTGCTGAGCAATTGCAAGCTCAGTCACGTCCTTACGCTGACGCTCTGGCGGCGATGCTTCAAGATCTCCTTGCGGCGGTGGGTAGCGTTAATCACCCATTCATGAAGCCTGGTAACCCGGAAGCCCCACTCGGCGTCATCCTCTTGACCTCAGACAAGGGCCTCGCCGGAGCTTTCAACGCCAACCTGATTCGGATGGCTGACCTTCTGCAACGCGCCCAACCGGACGTGACCTGGTATGCCATCGGCAACAAAGGGCGCAATGCCGTCAAGCGCTTTGCTCAGGACACTGCGGCGACGTGGTCGCTCAGCACCCAGGATAAGCTGCTCACGGCCCAAGCCTGTGCGCAACAAGTAAGCGATGATTTTACCAATGGGAAAATTCGTGGAGTCAGTCTGATCTCGCCGAAATTTGTCTCAACCCTCGTCCAACGTCCTCAGAACCGCACGATCTTACCGATAGCGCGGGAGGAAACCACGGCCGCCGCAACCAGTGAGAAGCCACGCGGGGCTGTCGAATTCGAACCCTCGCCAGAATTGGTTTTATCTCGTCTGTTGCCAAAATATCTCGAGTTTACGCTGTACGCAGCGATGCTCGAAACCGATGCTGCATTCTTTGCCGCCCAGCTGGTGGCAATGAATAACGCGACGGAAAACGCGAAAAAAATGATTGACCAACTGACTATTGTGATGAACAATGCGCGTCAGGCTGCAATCACTACGGAAATTCTTGAAATTGTCGGCGGCGCGGAAGCGCTCGCGAAATAGGAGTCGATATGTCAGAGACCGGTAAGGTCGTACAAGTGCTCGGTAACGTGGTTGATGTCGAATTTAGCGCAACCACACTCCCGTTCATCAACAATGCTTTGACGGTGCATATTGGCTCCGATTCGCAAACCATGCAGGGGAACGAGAGCGGCATCGAGCTCGGCGGTACCGCCATGCAAGCGCGTGATCTCGTGCTCGAAGTCCAAAGCGAGCTCGGAAATAATCAAGTACGCTGCTTAGCCATGGGTTCTACCGATGGTCTCGTGCGTGGCGCGGTCGTGACAGATACCGGTGCGGCGATTACGGTCCCCGTCGGTGAAGGCACCCTCGGACGCATCTTCAACGTGTTGGGCAAGGCAATTGACTCCGATGAGCCTGTCAACGCCGCTGCGCATTGGCCGATTCACCGCGAACCGCCGACCTTCGATCAGCAAGATCCGAGCACGCGTATTTTCGAAACAGGTATTAAAGTCATCGATTTGATGGCGCCTTATTCTCGTGGCGGCAAAGTGGGTCTCTTTGGTGGTGCTGGCGTCGGCAAAACCGTGCTCATTCAAGAGCTCATCCGCAACATCGCTTCTGTGCACAAGGGCTTCTCGGTATTTACCGGCGTCGGAGAACGCACGCGTGAAGGCAACGATCTCTGGATGGAAATGAAAGAGTCAGGCGTACTCGCCCAAACGACGCTCGTGTTCGGCCAGATGGACGAGCCACCAGGCGTTCGTTTCCGTATCGCGCAGACCGGCGTTACCATGGCTGAATATTTCCGCGATGAGCTCGGCGCCGACGTGCTGCTGTTCGTCGACAACATCTTCCGCTATATGCAGGCTGGCTCGGAAGTCTCAGCACTTATGGGGCGCATGCCTTCAGCTGTTGGTTACCAACCGACCTTAGCCACTGAAATGGGCCGCCTTGAGGAGCGCATCACCTCGACCCGCAAAGGCTCGATCACTTCGGTCCAGGCAGTGTATGTGCCAGCCGACGATTACACCGATCCCGCTGTTGCCACGACGTTCGGGCATCTCGACGCTACAACCGCACTCTCTCGCTCAATTTCTGAGCTAGGTATTTACCCGGCTGTTGATCCGCTGGCATCAAGCTCGCGTATTCTCGATGCGACCATTCTCGGAGAAGAGCATTACCGCGTTGCCCGCGGTGTGCAAGAAACGCTCCAACGCTACAACGATCTCCAAGATATTATTGCGATTCTGGGCGTCGAAGAGCTCTCTGAAGATGACAAGATTATCGTTGGTCGAGCACGGCGCATGCAGCGCTTCTTCTCACAGCCCTTCTTCGTGGCGGAACAGTTCACGGGTCGCGCTGGAAAATATGTGAAATTGGCCGATACCATCGCCGGTTTTGCAGAGTTGCTCGACGGCAAACTCGATGATCTGCCCGAGTCAGCCTTCTACATGGCTGGCGGCATCGACGAAGTCAAAGCTAACGCTGAGAAGCTCGCAGCGACTGCAGCATAATGGCAAAAACTATTCCGTTTGCGCTGATTACCCCAACCGCGATCGTCTGCGATAGCGAAGCGGAACTAGTGATAGCACCTGGCGCGGAGGGTGAGGTCGGAATCTTGCCGCAGCACGCTCCCTACCTCACCGCTCTCAAGCCAGGCGTCCTGCGGATTAACCTCGTCGATGGGGACACACAGCGCCGCTTAGAATTAGCCACGAGCAGTGGCTTCCTGCAAGCACTGCCCAATCGGGTGGTGGTCATCGTCGATGCAGCCTTCGAACCGAACCAGATCGACGTAGACAGTGCGAAGGCCGACTTAGAAGCGGCGACCAAACGCCAGCAGGCAGCCAACGGCGATCTGACGCTGTATCATCGCGAGCAAGAAAAGATTGATTTTGCTCAAGCCAAGCTTACGGTCGCCAGTCACTCATCGATGCTGGCAAACTAGGAACACTCCAGTCGCCTTCTACGAATAGACTGGCATAAGTACACTCGGAAGATTTTGCTCCAAGAACCCTTCGGCGATCTCATAAAAGCGTAGGCGATTATGGGGTTTGCGGAGTCCGTGGCCTTCATCGTAGAAAAGCACATAACGTACCTCTTTGCGTTCATCGTGCATCCTATCGACGATGGCCTCAACTTCATGGAGCTTCACTTGCGGATCGTTCGCGCCCTGACCAAGTAATAACGGCGCAATAATCTGCTCGACGTGGCTCAGCGGCGAGCGTGCTTCCAAAAACTGCCGCTCGCTCACGATGTCGCCTATCCGTGCTCTGAGCATCGCTTGCTGCGGGGTCCAATAGGCCGGCGCGGCTTCTAGAAACGTCAACAAGCTCGCTGGAGCTGACAAAGCAACCCCACAAGCAAAGCTATCGGGCGATTGGCTCAGTGCGGTGAGCACTTCGAATCCGCCATAGTTGAAGCCGTAAATGCCACAACGCGACTCGAGAGCGAGCCCCTGGGCAACCGCCCACGCTTTCGCATCGAGAATATCGAGGTGCATTTTACCGCCCCATTCCCGATCGCCCGCATTGAGCACGCGCTTGCCAAATCCACTCGATCCACGGAAGTTTACCTGGAGCACCGAGTAGCCGCGATTCACGAGCCACTGCACTTCCGGTTGCCAACCCCAATGATCGCGTGACCAGGGCCCATCATGCACCAAAAGCATCAGAGGAGCCGGCTGATCATCTTCGCTGGAAAGAGCCGCCGTAAAATACCCGTGCAAGGTCAGCCCGTCACGAGCTTCAAAAGAAATCGCCTTCATCTGCGCAAAAGTATAATGCTCTAATTCCGGATATTCGCAAAACAACAAACGGCTGCGACAATCTGCAACATCGTAGAAATAATAGCTCACGGGCGCAGTATCGGCTTCGCAGCGAATAATCCAGCGTTGATCGCTCGCGTCGCGGCTTACGACTGCCCACATACCGGGGATCTGTTGGTTTAAGGCCGCGATATGACGTGCCGATGCTGCGTCAAGACTATGCCACATGAATTGGTCGTGCTGAGTTGCGACAAATTGCACGTGCGATCCATCTAATGCGGTCGCAACATCGACAATATCAAACTGTGGGTGTTCATAGAGCACGGTGCTGACATCGGCAAACACATTGACCTTTAGGAGCCGTGTCATTTCGGCACCTACCGATGACAGCAATAATAAATCGTCATCGGCTAAAAATTCAATCGGCTGTAAGGTGTCATCATGGGTGCACGCCACAAGATCAATATATTCGCCGTGCTCTATCAAACTGAGGAGCATCCCACCGGCGTCACTCCACGAAGTTGCTAAGCGAACGACCAAATTGCGGTCAGCTACCCATGAAATCACATCACCAGGATTTTGCGCGACACAACTGAGGCTCGCTTTTTTGAGGTCATAACGATAGACATCGAAAACGCTTTGATCCCGCAAATTTGCCGTCAGGAGAATCGCCTCGGGATGCCGATAATTAACGCTGAGAAATTGACATCTCACTCCATCGTACGCGCAAATTTTGGAGCAGACTCCACTCGCAAAATCGTAACGATACATATGATCATTTTCATCGCCGCCCTGATCTAGCACAAAGGCAAAACCAGAACCATCGGGCAGCCAATGATAATCCTTGATCGAGACGGTCGCAAAAGTCACCTGACGTTCTGCACCGGTCGCAAGCTGCTGCGTCCAAATATTATAAATCCCGTACTGATCGGAGAGATACGCCAGACATTTCCCATCAGGCGCAATCCGGGGAAGCGTATGGGTAGCATTCGCAAAAAGCGTCGCCAAGGGAACACGCTCGGGCGCACGACCATCTTGATGGCTCAATTTCGGCCTTCCTCATGACTGTGACTATACCCCTCACTATACGACCGAGCGCCCTGGGAAAGAAGCTGCCGGTATAAGGAATGACCTCAACTTAACCTGGCATGGATAAAAGGACCCACCTAGAGATCTAAGGACGGTCTCATACATTTGTCGTAGTATGAGCAGGTATCCGTATTGGGGGAATCTCGATGTTCAAGCGTGCCCTACTCGCCACAGCTGGAATACTACTCCTAGCGCTGCCTCTCGCGGCGCAGGCCCAAAACGTCCCTTCCTACGCCCGAACAGCCCCTTCGTATGCGTCTGCCAGCGAAGACGACCGCCTGACCGGTCGGATCACCTCCTTCGACGGTGGCTACGACCTGCGCCTCAGTGACGACCGCGGCTTTGTCGATGTCGTGCATCTGCATCCGGGCACGATCATTAACCCTCGTGGCCTGCAACTACAGTCAGGCATGGTCGCAACCGTCTACGGCCATAATTCGGGGTCATATTTTTCCGCTAACGAGATAGATACGCCGTACACGATGTATGGTGCGATACCGTACTACGACAGCCAACCGTGGTACGCATACACCACCGGCGCTGAGTTGGGGTTTCTGCTGGGTAGCTCGGCGTGGTGGCATGGCGGCTACGGCTGGCACTATCCCCATTACGGACACCGCTGGTAGAGTCACGCACGGCGTCTAGCGAAACGATGCCGCAATCGGGTACACTGGCGAAGATATGAGTACCCGGACACTCGCCCCAGACAGCCTGAGTGACGAAGAAGTCACCCTACTCGATGCCTATTGGCGCGCGGCCAATTACCTCTGTGTGGGGATGATCTACCTCTGCGATAATCCGCTCTTGCGGATGCCACTCAAGCCGGAACATATCAAGAATCGGTTGTTGGGGCACTTCGGCTCGGACCCAGGCCAAACGTTCGTCTGGCTGCATTTAAATCGGCTGATCACCAGCCACGATCTGAATATGATCTACCTTTCGGGACCAGGCCACGGTGCGCCGGCGGTCTTGGCACATGCCTATCTCGAAGGTACCTACAGCGAGATTTATCCCGAAAAAAGCCAAGATCTCGTTGGTTTACAGCGTTTTTTCCAACAATTTTCGTTTCCCGGAGGCATCGGGAGCCACTGCACGCCTGAAACCCCCGGTTCGATTCATGAGGGTGGGGAACTCGGCTACAGCCTTTCTCACGCTTTTGGGGCAGCGTTCGATAACCCCGACCTCATCGTTTCGGTCGTGATCGGTGACGGCGAAGCAGAAACGGGTCCGCTTGCAGCATCGTGGCACAGCAACAAATTTCTGAACCCCATTCGCGATGGCGCCGTCTTGCCGATTTTGCACCTCAACGGCTACAAGATCGCCAATCCAAGCGTCCTCTCGCGGATCTCGCATGAAGAACTCGATCAATTACTGCGGGGCTACGGCTGGAATCCGTACTTTGTCGAAGGTAGCGACCCCACGTATATGCACCACACGATGGCGGCGGCCTTAGAGCAGTGCCTGAGCGATATTCGCGAGGCACAGGCAGCAGCGCGCCAAAGCGGCACTGCCACTCGACCGATGTGGCCGATGATCGTGCTACGCTCACCGAAGGGCTGGACCGCGCCCAAAGAAATAGACGGGCATGCGCTCGAAGGCTCGTGGCGCTCGCATCAAGTGCCGATCGGCAATGTCCAAACTAATCCGCAACATCTGCAACTCCTCGAAACGTGGATGCGCAGTTATCGCCCTGAGGAACTCTTCACCGAAACCGGCGCATTGCGTCCAGATCTCGCAGCGCTCGCCCCACGTAACGCGCGCCGAATGAGCGCCAACCCGCATGCCAACGGCGGAGTACTCCGCGTCCCGCTCCAATTGCCGGATTTTCGCGAGTATGCCGTCACGCTCACCCAGCCCGGTACCACGTTTACCTCGCCCGCCGCGATCATGGCGGGTTTTCTGCGCGACACGATGCGCGCGAATATGCACTCGTTTCGCGTTTTTGGTCCCGATGAAACCGCTTCGAATCGGCTCGAGGCTCTCTATGAAGCAACCAAAAAAACGTGGCTCGCGGAGATGATTCCCCAAGACGCCGATGGCGGGGAACTCGCCGTCGATGGACGCGTCATGGAAATTTTAAGCGAAACAACCCTAGAGGGCTGGCTCGAAGGATATATTTTAACCGGTCGCCACGGGCTTTTTGCGACCTATGAGTCGTTTGTCCACGTCATTGATTCGATGTTCAATCAACACGCCAAGTGGCTAGAAAAAAGCAAAAAAGAAGTTCGCTGGCGCGCACCCATTTCTTCGCTCAACCTCTTTATCACCTCACTGGTCTGGCGCCAAGATCACAACGGTTTCACCCATCAAGATCCTGGATTTTTAGATCTTGTTGCGAACAAAAGCCCTGAAATTACCCGTATTTATTTACCGCCTGATGCCAATTGTTTACTGAGCGTTGCCGATCATTGTCTGCGCAGCACTGATTATATTAATGTGATTGTTGCGGACAAACAACCGCATCTACAATATCTCGATATGGATACGGCCATCGACCACTGCACCAAGGGCATTGGGATTTGGGAATGGGCCAGTACCGACTCGGGCGCAGAGCCCGATGTCGTTATGGCGACTGCCGGCGATATCCCCACCATGGAATCGCTTGCTGCGGTTGACATCCTCCGCAAGGAATTGCCCGAGCTGAAGATTCGTTTCGTGAATGTCGTCGATCTCTTTCGTTTGCAACCAGCGTCACAACATCCGCACGGCTTGAGCGATCGCGATTTTGACAGTTTATTCACCGTAGATAAACCGATCATTTTTAATTTTCACGCATATCCTTGGCTCATTCATAAATTGACCTATCGCCGTCACAACCATAACAATTTACACGTATGTGGCTACCAAGAAAAAGGCAATATCAACACTCCATTGGAGCTCAAAATCCTCAATAAAGTCGATCGGTATAACCTTGTGATGTCGGTGATCGATGTCGTTCCGGGATTGCAAGCCAAAGGCGCGTATCTCAAGGAACGGATGAAAAATTGCATCATCGAGAGCATCGCTTATGCACATCGTCATGGTGTAGATCCACCAGAAATTGAGCATTGGACATGGCCCTGCGCATCGTAACAATCAACGCCGGCTCGACCTCGCTCAAAGTCGAATGCTACGATCTAGCCACGCCCATCCCGCCGCTCGCCCAGCCCCCGCCGCCGAGCTTTAGCGAAGATGCGCGCGTCAGCGATGCAGCGGAGCTTTTTTCGCGTTGTTTTGCGACGCCAGCGGACGCCGTTGCCCATCGCATGGTCTACACCCCGGCCAGCTTCCTTGCGGTGCAAGCGCTCGACGCAGCGAGCGTCAGGGCCCTCCAACACGGTGCAGACGACGCCCCTCTCCACAGCCACCCCGCACTGAACTTGGTTGGGTTGGTCAGCATCCTCCAGCCCACGATCAGGCAATACGCCGTTGCCGATAGCGCGTTTCATCGCACCCTGCCTCCCCCCGCACAAACCTACGCGCTGCCGCGCAAGCTCACCGAGCAAGGTTTGCGGCGCATCGGGTACCACGGTCTCAGCCACGAATACGCTGCCTCTCGCGGTGCAGCCCTGGCGGGCATCGACATCACGAACGCGCGGATCATTACCGCTCACTTAGGGGGCGGCTCTTCGCTGTGCGCAATCCGCAATGGGGAGAGCATCGATACCACGATGGGTTTTACTCCGCTTGATGGCGTGCCGATGGCAACCCGCAGTGGCGCGGTTGATCCCGGCTTGCTCGTGCATTTGCTCAAACAAGGCATGACGGTCAGCGAGCTTGACACCATGCTCGAGCGCGAATCAGGTTTACTCGGCATCTCCGGCATAAGTGGCGATGTCCGCACGCTGCTGGACACGCCTGAAGCAAGCGCGCGGCTCGCGCTCGATGTCTTTTGCTGGCGGGTTCGGGCGAGCATCGGTGCGTGTATCGCGAGCTTGGGCGGGCTTGATCTGCTCGTGTTCACGGGTGGCATCGGTGAGCACGCCGCGACGATTCGCGAGCGCATCCTCGAGGGGGGACTTGGCTACGGACTCTCGCTCGATCCCAGCACGAACGCGGGCAACCACGAAGGCTGCATCCACGGCTCCACGAGCGGGACACCGGTGGTAATCGTCAACGCACGCGAAAATTGGCAACTGGCGCGCCAAATCGCTAACGCAGTCTCAGAGCACAAATTTCCCGATACTATTTGAGCCAGTTTCCGCAAACCAAATATTGCCATCGGGCCCAGTCGTAATGCCGATAGGGGACGCGCTTGAATTAATCCCGATCGCACTGCCCGTCCATTCCGTAACCGTACCGCCTGGCGTCACGCGAGCGATAGTGTTTTGGGCAAACTCGGTGATCCACAGATTGCTGTCGGGACCAGTAGCGACGCCGCTGGGTCGCGCGCCGGCTTGAAGCGGAATAATGCTCACACCCCCAGCCAACGTGATCTTAGTAACGCCATCGATAGCACCTCTGACTAGCCAAAGGTTTCCATCGCGCCCGCTAGTCATCGGATCGGGAGTACTCACTGTCCACCCATTATTGGCAATACTGATGGTTTTTCCAAAGCTCCCCGATGTTGTCACCATGCCTACCAAACTATTGACCCTATCAGAATACCACAAATTTCCGTCTGATCCGACCGTGATATTGTAGCCATATCCCCCATTCGCAAGAGCGTACTTGGAGAGCTTCCCAGCTGTGCTAATAGAGGCAATCACGCCACCTGAACCTCCTGCAGTAGAAACCCAGACTTTTCCATCGGGACCGAGCGTCATATCGTCTACATGAGTTCCTGGTGCGCCAAATGTGTGAACTGTTCCATGGGTGGTGATGTTAAATATATCGGTAGTGCTGTTTAAAGAGGCAGACCAAATATTGTTATCAGCGCCAACCGTGATAGTCGCCGGGTTTACACATACTCCACATGCATAGGCTGTATATCCGTAAGCGTCGCTTTGACACCGTCTTGCGTCGCCCATTTGATCTTGGGATAATCCAGGCATACCCTCACTCATTGCGAGGTTTGCAT
>CAIKPM010000014.1 GCA_903829325.1 uncultured bacterium | reverse complement strand
CACCAGTGACGTATTCACATTGCCAGAGGAGCCCGTGACCGAGCTATTGATATTCGCAGAGACACTGATCAATGCTTGTTTCAGGTTTCCCGATGAGCTCACCAAAGCCGTATTAATCACGCCAGAGGTGCTCACCAACGACGTATTCAGATCGCCAGATGCACCCGTAATCGAGCTATTGATATTCGCAGAAACGCTAATCAACGCTTGATTCAGATTCCCCGATGAGCTCACCAAAGCCGTATTAATCACGCCGGAGGTGCTCACCAGTGACGTATTGACATTACCAGACGCGCCCGTAAGCGAACTATTGATATTGCTCGAGACGCTAATTAGCGCAGCGTTCAGGGTTCCTGACGAACTCACCAAAGCAATATTTAATGCACTCGAAGCAGCTGTGAGCTGCTCGTAATTTACCGCATCGTTGTTACCAGTGCCATCCGCCACATTGGTTAAACGCATCGTGCTTCCGGTAGGACCAAATTGGACGGTCCCAGCTGTACTGTTAACCGCTCCCGAACCTATCGCAACCGCACCATTTACGGTAGCACGTGCACCCGTACCAATCGCAATAGTGTCATTGCCAATGACATTTCTGCCAGCGCTTGTCCCTAACGCAATGTTGCCCGTTCCAGTGACGTTTTGTCCGGCGGCATATCCATACGAAAGATTTTGACTTCCTGTTACATTTAAGCCCGAGTACGTACCAAGAGCAAGATTGTCATACCCCGCCACGCTATTGCCAGCACTATATCCCTGGGCAATATTATCATTACCGGTGACCGAGATACTGGCGCCAAAACCTGTTCCAATATTATAACTACCTGTGACGTTTTGGCTCGCATACGCACCAAGACCAGTGTTGTAATCACCGGTCACGTTCGTATTCGCGCTGGTTCCACTGGCAGTATTGTAGGAACCGCTGACATTCGTACCAGCGGAATATCCAAGCGACGTATTACCTGTATCAGCAGCAAGCGAGGTCCCCGCACCAACACCAAGATCAGTCTCCTCAGACGATGCATTATCATTCGCCTCAGTGACATAGATACTATCGTTTGAACCAGCTTGAGCCAAACTTGGCGTAAATGCGAATACGCCAATGCCAAGTATGCTTAAGAAACCACGTACCAACGCCTGAATACGCGAAGGCTGAGTCGGGGATGAATCGCTTAAAAGCAGAGGTACAGGCGGGGAACTAATCTTGTTTTTAGGGGGCGACTTTGCTTTCGGGGTACGTTTCTTCATAAGCAAAACGCTCGCAGCATCTCACCGCTCCGACTCGCACTGTTCCAGAATAAAACAAGCGTACGGCAAACGACGCTTGATTTATTTTGAGTAAGTAGGAACATATGCAACCTTCCCTGTGACGTTGGATATAACCGAACGCGCTCTGGGCAATCGATACGTAGTCGCCAGCCACGCACCATCGAGCTAGCCCTTTCTCTAGGCACCTTTTACTCATCGGTTCTTCGAACAAAATCCTTACCAGAATCGCCCCAGAAGTATACAGAATTCTAGCCAAGAAGCAGAAGACAGCAAGAAAAAAGACTGTGATGAACACCGCAGTCTTTCGGGAATGCTTAGAGGGACGTAGCTAAAACTATTATTGCGCCTGAACCGGCACTCGTACTTTCTTCTTATTGAAGAAAGACTCATCAAGAGCAAGGTCTTGTGCGTCAAACACTTTGCGACGACCACTCTGGGCCTCGGGCTGTACATAAGCTTGAGATGGTGCAGAAGCAACCTCTGCCTGGACCATCTTCTCCTGATACTCAGTTCGGTTACGAGCGATGGCCTCTTCACCTTTTTGAACAGATCCCAGTGCAACGTCCAAACGACCGTGTAAGTCAGCTAAGACCCCAGCAGCGTAAGCATCGGCGCCATCACGAAGCTGTTGCGCTTTTTTCTGCGCATCCGCTAAAATGATTTCAGCCGTTGTGCGTGCCCGCCGGACGATTTCATGCTGATCGATCAAATGATGTTGAGCATGGTTAGCCTCGGAAACAATAGCCTGAGCCCGCTCCTGGGCTTCACGGATTACTCGCTCTTTATTATTAGCGATAACACGAGCACGACCAACTTCTTCCGGCAGAGTCGAGCGCATTTTTTCAATGAGTTCAAGAACGCGGTCGAGGCTCACGAGACGGTGCCCCATCGGGAACCAAGTGCTCTCACGGACGTAGCTTTCTAATCGCTCGATAACGCGGTGAATCGACATCCACTCTCCTTTAACATCATAACTCGCAGCAAGACTATACCGGTTAGCTCAAGCGACTTTGCCGCTTGCTCGCCAACACATCGGCAACACTCCGGGGGACGAAGGCTTGCATATCGGCTCCCAGATTGAAAGCTTCCTTCACCATGCTCGAACTAATAAACGAATATGCGGTACCAGCCATCAAAAACATTGTCTCGACGCCAGCCAACGACTTATTGAGATGGGCAACTGCCATCTCGCTCTCAAAGTCAGAAACTACTCGCAAACCCTTCACAATAACGTCCGCCCGCACTTCACGTACGAAGTTCGCAAGTAAGCCAGCAAAATGCGCAACGTGAACATGTGGCAAATCAAGCACACAGTCACGCAACATGGCCTCGCGTTCAGCGAGGGTGAACATCGGGTCGCGTTTCTGCGGATTCGCAACAACAGCAACCGTAAATTGCGGAAAGACTGCGGCTGCGCGCCGAATAACGTCTAGGTGGCCATTCGTCGGGGGATCAAATGACCCGGGGTAAATCGCGTGAGGAATGAGCAGATACCTTTCGCAAGAAACTCACACCGACTTCGCCCCAGTGCGTTTGTCTTTCTACAGCTAAAACGGCTGGAAGCTCACGGACGCCCCGTTGAGCCTGGTGTTCGTAGACGATTACGGCATCGTCATCTAAGAATCCACCCGTGGTTAATTCCTCAAACAACGGCAACGGTGCGGGCAAAGCATACGGTGGGTCAGCAAACACGAGACGAAATGTACCCTGCAACCGCGAAACGCTACGCTCGCTACGGCCACAGATAATCGTGCATTTCTCTGCTATACCAAAGCGCACAGCAGTTTCACGCAACATCGCTGCAGTCGGTGGATGAGCTTCTACAAAGACGACCTCCGCAGCACCACGCGATAAGGCTTCAAAGCCCAACGCGCCGCTGCCGGCAAAGAGGTCGAGCACCCGTGCTCCCGGCACCTGGGTTGCCAAGATCGAAAACAACGCTTCTTTGACCCGCGCTGGCGTTGGGCGAGTGCGTCCTCCGGAAAGCACACCCAACTTCCGGCCACGTAATGAACCACCCGTAATAATCATTCCAGGTGCGGATTCAGGACAAAGCTGTCATCTGGCGGCAAAAACCAACGCATCTAGCTCGCTCAAAGCGTGGATCACGTGAGTCGGCCGAGGCAGGTTTTCAGCGTACGGACGCTGTTCCCAATCGAACCAGATTGCTTGCATGCCAACTCCCAAGGCACCCACGATATCAGTCTCCGGTGTATCCCCGACATACAGCATCTGATCTGGCGTCAATCCAAGGGCGTCCGCTAAAGCCATAAACGCCTGGGGATTTGGCTTACGGATACCAAGATCATCGCTAACGAGAACCGGCCCCTGGTAGCCGATCAAAGTTGCCTTACGTTGCTGCAGCGGGTTCCAACCGTTCGTTAAGATCGCCGTTGGAATACCAGCCGTCGCCAAACGCTCAATCAGTTCGCGAGCGCCTTCAACCGCCCGCACATGACTCGGCGCCAATGACAACACCTCTGGTAAAACCGCAGTGTACACATCTTCATAAATCTGCGGCGATCCGAGAATCTCTGCGAACAAGTCACCTAGCGCTGTCGCAAGCGAAGCCTTACCACTCCGGTACGCCTGCAAAGCTGTATCGATCAGCTCCCCCCAACGCACCACGTCATGCTTAGCAGCAGGCAGCATACGAGCAAATACCCGCTCAAGCGCAGTCCGCTCAAGCTGGTGGTCTAACGCCAGAGTATGATCGAGATCAAAACCTACACCGAACATCTTCTTCCTCTCAGTATCAATCATGATACCCTTCTCCGTATCCTTCGGCGATTAGGAAGAAAGTAGGAGCGCATGCTCGCTATAGCCTTGCTCGCGGAAGGTCTGCAACGGGCGATGCTCCGGCTCTAGCAATTGTGGATCTCGCTCCAAAATCGCTTCGGCTTCACCTCGAGCTTCCAGATAGAGTTGAATATCCTCGCTTGCTGTCCCAATCACGCCGTTAGTACCGGCTTGAGTCGTGCCAGCAAATTCGCCCTCGCCTCGTATCTCAAGATCGGCGTCGGCTATACGAAAACCATCGGTAGTTTCGGTCAAAACCCGCAAGCGCTTTGTTTCGTGCTCGGCCACTAAAATACAAACGGCGGCCTCCGCGCCACGACCGACTCGCCCCCGCAATTGATGTAATTGCGCAAGCCCGAAGCGGTAAGCATCGAGAATCACCATAATCGAGGCATTCGGAACATCCACCCCCACCTCGACCACCGTCGTGGCGATGAGGATATCGATCTCCCCACGCCCGAAGCGCTCCATCTCGGCGATGCGCTCCCGAGCCAGCATGCGTCCATGCACGAGCCCGACGCGTAAATCGGGAAAAATCTCTGTCCGTACATGCTCAGCTTCCGCCAGGGCACTCGAGAGCTCCGATTCGCCTTCCTCGATCACTGGCGCAACGATATAAGCCTGGCGACCTTCGGCGACTTTCTGACGCAGAAAGTCGTAGATCCGTGGCTTCGAAGCTTCGTTGCGAATATAGGTCTTAATCGGTGTGCGCCCGGGGGGCAATTCATCAATCACCGAAAAATCGAGATCGGCGTAACGCGTCTGAGCCAAGGTGCGCGGAATCGGCGTAGCCGTCATCGCTAGGGTGTGGACGGCATCGTTTTTATTGCGCAACATTGCCCGCTGAGCAACGCCGAAGCGATGCTGCTCGTCGATAATGACCAAAGCCAAATTGGCAAAGGTGACTCGTTCGGTAAGCAACGCGTGGGTACCGACCACCAAAGTCGCGCCACCAGCTCGTACACGTTCTTCGGCTTCACGACGAGCTCGAGCCCCCTGACTACCGGTGATATATTCCAGGCCGATCCCAAACGGCAACAGCAGCGGCGCTAGCTTTTGAGCGTGCTGACGAGCCAGTAATTCCGTAGGGGCCATCAACGCCGACTGCAGACCGGCAATTCCCGCCAAGACGCACGCAGCAGCAGCAACCACCGTTTTGCCACTCCCCACGTCGCCCTGAAGCAGCCGATGCATCGGAGCAACCGTGGCCATGTCGGCCCAGATCTCGGTGATCACCCGTTGCTGAGCCGCTGTCAGCGCAAAGGGGAGCTCTGCGGCAAAGCGTGCCAGGAGATCCCCAGGTACCGGCAACGCCACCGCCCCTCCCGCCTGACGCAACGCCGCACGGCGCGCTAACGCCGCGAACGCCAACTCAAAAAACGTGGAAAATGCAATCCGCTCACGCGCCAATCGCAACGTTTCGAGCGATGCCGGGGAGTGCAACTCATGCCAAGCGTCACGCGGGCTTGGGTAGCCACGGCGCGCCAACAACTCGCTCGGTAGCCATTCCGGGCCAATTTCGGCAAGCAACCCCGACAGATTACTTTCGATCACTCGCGCCAAAATACGGGAAGGCAATTCTTTGCTGGCTGGATACACAGGCCAGATCTTGCCTTGATAGACATCCTCGGGCTTCAGCACACGATGACTGCTCACACTCAGTTCGGGACGCCATTCTCCCCCTCGACGCTGAGCTTTTATGCGACCGTGTAAAAAGAGCCGCATACCACTCTTTAAGGTAACGCGACCGTAGCCACCCCGCGAAAACCAGACAGCATCGCAGCTGCCAGTATCGTCATACATTTCAGCCCGCACGACGCTGACGCGGCCATGAAAAGACTCGACTTTAGATACAGTCGCAATCGTGATGACCTCAGCATTCGGGTCATCGTCTGCAAGGCGATCTTGGCTCAAGGCGACAATCGCTGCGAGGGTCAGCGGGGAGCGCCAATCGCGGTACGTGCGAGGACGCAGCTGGATTAATGCGCGCGGAGAATCAATCCCCGCCGCGAGCAGCTTCTGCTCGAGCCCGGGACCAACACCTTTAAGATCACGCAGACCGCTCGTAAAAACTACCGCGAGCGGCGCAGCAATTCGCCGCCCACTTCATCGAGCGTAACCCCGGTTGCTTCAAGCAGAACCAAGGTATGAAAAAACAGGTCCGCGACTTCCCAGACAAGCTCGTTGCGGTCCGCGTTTTTCGCGGCAATCACAACCTCGACGGCTTCTTCGCCGATTTTTTTGCCAATTAAATCAACGCCGCGCTCCAGTAACTTCGCGACATAACTCGTTTCCGGCGAAGCGCTACGGCGCTCAGCGATGACGCTACGTAAGTGAGCGATTGCTGCTTCAAAGGAACTGGGCAAAGCAGGAGCAGTGTGGTCGGACATGAGGCTATGGCCCTTCGCTCAAGAGATGAGAAAAACAGCTTTGGGCACCAGTATGGCAGGCGGGTCCGTTCGGGATAACCCGATAGAGCACCGCATCGTTATCGCAATCGACACGGACCTCGACGACCTGCTGCACGTGCCCCGAAGTGGCACCCTTATGCCACAGTTCTTGGCGCGACCGACTCCATAGATGGGTTTGACCGCTCGCCAAGGTTCGCTCGAGCGCTTCACGATTCGCATATGCCAAGGTCAAAACCTGACCGGAAGCAGCGTCTTGAATAATCACGGGCACCAACCCAGCCGCATCAAAACGGAGCGCGTCAAGCGTCATCGGCGCATCGGTACGCCAGCAGCGGCGAGTTCAGCTTTGAGTTCAGGAATTGCGATTACGCCGAAGTGGAAAAGCGAAGCGGCAAGCGCGGCATCTGCACACGCCAACACTGCGCGAAAATCGGCGCAAGAGCCCGCGCCCCCGGAGGCAATGACCGGAACGTTGACCGCAGCTCTGACCGCTCGGGTCAGCTCCAGATCAAAGCCTGCCTTTGTGCCATCACGATCGATGCTCGTGAGCAAAATTTCCCCCGCCCCCAAGGCCGTGGCTTCTCGTGCCCACTCCACGACGTCGCGGCCCGTCGGGGTGCGCCCGCCATCGACTACGACTTCGAAGTTCCCCTCAGATCGGCGCCGTGCATCGATCGCTAGCACAATGCACTGCGATCCAAATTCCGCAGCAGCTTCGTGTAAAACAGCCGGCCGGCGTAACGCCGCGCTATTGAGCGCGACTTTATCACAGCCCGCGCGCAACAGACACCGAACATCCTCGACACTCGCAACTCCCCCACCAACCGCGAAGGGAATCGACAACTCTGCGGCCACCGCTTGCACGACATCAAGCGTAGCCTTGCGCCCTTCCACCGTCGCAGTAATATCGAGAAAAACGAGTTCATCGGCGCCTTGGGCTTCGTAGGCCCGAGCTAAGGCGACGGGATCACCCGCATCGATAATCCCGGCAAAATTCACCCCTTTGACGACCCGACCGGCGCGGATATCCAGGCATGGAATAATTCTACGAGCGAGCATATCGTGCGGCGTTTCGTGCTGATGCTAAAATGCCACCTGCGTCACTCAAGACAAAGATGGCATTCTAAAAATCTGGAGGCGACACCCAGACTCGAACTGGGGATCAAGCTTTTGCAGAGCTCTGCCTTACCAACTTGGCTATGTCGCCGGAGTTCACTGGAGCGGGTGGCGGGAATCGAACCCGCGCGTCAACCTTGGGAAGGTCGCAGGCTACCATTACATCACACCCGCGGATCGATCAGCCGGTTCTCGCTGAGCCAGAGCTGGTCCTTGGGTATGTCCGGCTTGTTACAGAAACTCGAAAGTTGGGGTCCCAGAGCTGCTGCTGCAAGGACTGACGTGGTAGACTGAAGATCTTACGCTTGCTTCGTTTACCCGCAGATCGGATATGACCATCCCATGGCTGTGACCGTCATGTTCGTTCTCATCGTGCTCAATTTGATCGGCGGCTGTTGGTCATGGTACCGTTCGGCCCCCTTCTACTGGCCCTCGATGGGGATCATTCTGGTGGCAATTGTGGTGCTATATATCAGTGGAGCCCAGTAAAAACGATCAGCGAGGAATATCACGCTGTCCTGCCGTCTAGATCAGCATGCCTTTTTCACTGCTCAAATCTAGGCGGGTATGCCTACTCGGCATACCCATGGCGCTTGTGTGCACATTCGCACCGGCATTGGCGGCTTTTGCCCCGCAGCTCTATCCGCCCGCGCCGTTTCCTCTCATCACTTGGCAGAGTGAAACCACGACGATCCTCGCCAACGGCGTCAGCTACGCGCAGTACCGCTTGCGAACCACAGCTGGACCGCTCTCCATCAACGCGATATTGGCGGATCCCCGCGAGTCATCAACCCATTTTCGGGTCGTCCTGGCTCAGGATCACATCGTTTCGAACGGCGAAACGCTTAGCTCCATGGCTGCGCGCACCGGAGCGATCGCCGGCATCAATGGCGATTATTTTGATCGCGGACACACCAACGAGCCACTGAATATCGTGATGAGCGACGGTGTGCTCTATCGTAGCCCAGGAGTTCGTGTTGCTCTCGCCGAGCACACGAACGGACAAATCAGCATCGGCCCGTTTTCGTGGCAAGGCAGTGCCAGTTGGAACGAAGGCCGGGTCACCATCACCAGCCTCAATCAATGGCCTCCCGATGGAGGCGCAGCCTTGATTTTACCGAGCTACGGCAGCCCCAGCCCGCGACCCGAAGTCACCTTTGCCAGCCTTACGCCCGTCAGCACGACGCCGGATGGAACGACCTATCGCGTCAGCGCCGAAACCGACGGCAACGCGCCGCCGAACACCCTCGGTTTGGCGTTCGGCCCAGCAGCCATGAGCCAAACCACACCACCTGAAGTCGGCGAAACCGTGCTGATTACTAGCTCGCTTGAACCAGATGGCAGCGAGATCGTCAATGCCATTGGCGGCGGCCCTCGCCTTCTCCAGGGAGGCGACTACACGGCACTGACCGATCTCCCCCACAACGACGAACACCTCGAACGCCGCCTACCACTTTCGGGAGCAGCACGCACCTCTGATGGCTCGCTGCTGTTGCTCGAAGTCGACGGACGCCAACCTAGCTTTTCTGTCGGCCTCACCCGACCCGAATTTGCCGCATTACTGAGCGCGTTTGACGCCAGCGACGCACTCTGCTTTGATTCTGGGGGCTCGTCCACGCTTGTGGCACAAATCCCAGGTGAAGACGTCGCGCACGTCCGCAATCACCCCTCAGACGGGCATGAACGCCGTATCGCGGATGGGCTCTTCATTTACAGTAATGCACCGCTCCCAGCGAACCCACAAGCTACGCCAAAACCATCCGCAAGCGACGACGACGACCTAAAATAAGAACGCCACAGCAAAGATACGCCGCCGTACCGATCAACATCGGCAACGGGGCGGGGAGCGAAGCGATAATGACGCTCGGGTAGCTAGCAACGCTCGCGCTCATCAAGACCCCATCGAGTAACACCGGGGTCCCCCCAGGAACAAAAGCAATGCCCCGAGGCACGGGGTTACCATGGGGATCATCCATCACCAATAGCAAGCCGGTACGGCCTGCATTTAACCGCGCGATACGCGGATCGTGGAGCTGGGTTGGTCCGAGGAAAAAAGCTCGGACCGTGCGCTCCCGGGCTGGCAGGGCAAAGGTATCAGCGGGCAAGCTCAAACCGGCAATGGTGGTCGTTTTCGGAAATAACAAGATAGGCGACAGAAAGCGCGGACCAAACGGTTGGGTGATCGTCAACGGGGCGCCGTCGGCCAATCGCGCCTCAATCGTCGCAGCCGGATGTGGCTGCAACGAAAACATTTGATCTCCCACGATACGAGGGATCCCCGCGTCAATACCCAGGTCACGTCCGTTCGGGAAATCCAGTTGAACTTGCATCACCGCACTCAAGGGAAAACGAAGATCCGCCTGCGTGCCCGTTAGTCGAACAGTACTACCGGGACTACCCACGCGCTCGACGGCTTCCGGGGCCAATAAGCAGCACAGCAAAGCTGCAATGCACGCCAAAGCCGCTCCACTCAGCGCGACAGATTCCTCGCGGGGTGCTTGCGCAGCAGCGCCAGCCTTCACTTGCCCCACCACCCGCTGCACAAGTATCCAAATCGCAACGATGAGTACGCTCGCGTACGTTTCGGTATGCACAAAATTGCTCTGAGCCAGCGGATAGGTCAACCAGCTCCAGACGAGAGCAAGGCCGGCAAAAATCCACACAACCCGCTCCATGGTCACCGTGAACCCACTTTTGCAAGCAATGTCTGCCACTCTTGCAGTGAATGCGCCCCGGCTTCGATTGCCGCGATCTTGCCATGGGGATCGAGAATCACCGCCGTGGGTAAGCCGACCGTTGCATAAGCAGCACCATATTCTTGATCCTTATCTAGGAGCACCGGCAAATGCAGATGTTCGTGCTCAACAAGATCTCGAATCACGTTGGGCGCCTCACCTTGGTTCGCCGTCAAAACAACCACCTGGTGATTGTCTTGGGCCAACGCTGAGAGCGCGGGAAGTTCTTCACGGCAAGGCGGGCACCACGACGCCCACAAATCGAGCAAAACCACCCGACCACGGTGCGCATCTAAAGCATCTTGGCCACCAGTCAAGCGTGGCAGCCGGTAGTTCACGGGCAACATCCCGATTTCGGTCCCACGACCGTCACTGCGTGGCGCAGCGCAAGCACTCACACTGAGCAGCAACCCCAAAACCACGCACAAGCTTCTTCTCATACCGCGTTCTTTCGCAGCCAACGAAAAAAACGCTACAAATCGCCGACAAGAAGGATATGGATGCCGCCGAATACTTTGCTCAGATTGAACAAGGGCTTATTCCCCACTTAGGGACGCCACGCCGCACGCGCAAAGGCGTGCATTTTGGCTCGATTGGCCTGGAGTACGAATGCATCGGCGCTACCATGCTCATTTTCCTCGACACACTCAACTGGCATCGCTCGGCGACCTGGGACGGCGCGATCCACCTTGACTGGCGCCACACGAGCGTGACCACCGCGGTGGCTCAGGTGCAGGAGATGATCGAACGTGGACGTCGCCGGGTCGGCAATATCTTGTGAACAACAATGCCCCAGCTATTTGGCTCGGTCTAAGCACATGGGGTATACTGTCGGGTTATGAACGAAAGCAGCGAAGCGAGTGAGCGCGCTCGAAAGAAAAAACTAGCGGCCCAACTCGGTTGGAAGCTGGCCGGACATGACTCAGTCGAAGTCCGCACCGAACGCTCGTTGATCTTGGGAGCACGAACGATTATCGTTCGTGGACGCGTGAACGTGCCAACTCCGGCTGAGTTCGTCCAAGAACTCGGGGAAGCACTCGTTGCCCCCCTGGTCGAGCCGGCCTTTGCGAAGCTACGCCACACGCTCGAGCGCGCCGCAAACAAAATTCTTCGTACGCCCGACGATGTCGCCGGCAAGCATGTCTTTGAGCAAGCGTCGTTTTTTAGTGCGCTCGAAAACGCCCAACGAGGCATGATCCGCATCTTCGAGGAGCTAGAAAACCGGCGCATCGATGAGCAGGTCGAGGCCGATCTCGGCTTACGCTTTTACTTGGAAAATTTCACCAGCCAGCAGCGCAGCTTCCAGTACTTCGTTGGGCCGACGAACTCGGGCAAAACCTATGCGGCGCTTGAAGAATTACGCGCAGCTGAAAGTGGAATCTATCTTGCCCCGCTACGTCTGCTGGCCTTAGAGGTCGCCGAGCGCTTGAAAGAACTCGGCGTGCCAACCTCACTGATCACCGGGGAAGAACGACTCATCGACCCCCACGCCCGCCATGTCAGTTCCACAGTCGAAATGGTTGATACCAGCCGCGAAGTCGAAGTCGCCGTCATCGATGAAGCACAGATGCTCGAAGACGAACAACGCGGCTGGGCGTGGACGCTTGCGATGGCTGGAGTCCGCGCAAACAAAGTCATCCTCTGCGGTTCGGAAGATGGTTTCTTCGCGGCTCAGCGCCTGGCGGAGCGCTTAAATGTAAAGATTGAGATGCGGCGGTTTGAGCGCAAAAATCCCCTCACCGTTGTCGATGCGATCACACTGGAGAATCTGCGCAGCGGCGACGCCGTTGTCGCCTTCTCACGCAGCGCAGTGATTGAGCTCCAGCAGCAGATCCGACGCAGTGGGCGCAGCACCGCCGCGATCTATGGTTCGCTTTCACCAGCCGTACGCCGCCGCGAAGCCGAGCGATTTCGCAGCGGTGAAGCGACAATTTTAGTTGCCACCGATGCCATCGGCCTGGGTCTGAATCTACCAATCCGGCGGATGGTTTTCGCAACGGTCGAGAAATTTGACGGCACGCTCACTCGCCCGCTGACTCCACCGGAAATCCGCCAAATTGCCGGACGAGCCGGCCGCTATGGTCTGCACGAAGCCGGAGAAGTCACGGCGCTCGATCCACGCGCGGTCCGGCTCTTACGCCGCAGCCTCGAGCAATACGCCCCGGCTCGCCCAGATTTACCGATCTGGATCTCACCGACCGATGACCACCTCCAACGTTTAGCCGAGATCATCAAAACGAACCACATCAGCCGCTTGCTGCACTTCTTTCAGACGCGGGTCTTACACGAGAAAAACAGCGATCTACGCATTTGTGATCTCTCCGGGACGATTGAGGTCGCAGTTGCGCTAGAAGTTTCGGACGTCTTTATGCGTCTGCCGCTCCCGGTGCGCTCAACCTATGCTCGTGCTCCGGTCCCTGTGCGTGGTCTGAGCTTGGCCGTGCTAACACGTTGGGGTGAGCAACACGCCACAGCGCAACCCGTGCTCGGGGACGAACTCCTCAATGACTTACGCGGACGCGATCGCTTAATGGTGTTCGAAGATCGCTCACGTTTGGCAACGCTCTACCTGTGGCTGGCGCAACGCTTCCCCGAGATCTATTCGAATGCGAACGCCATCATGACCATGCGCGAAGAAAGCGACGAAGCGATCCAATCAGCCCTCTCCCGCCAAGGCACCAACCACCCGCAGGAACGCCGAAGCGTTGCTCAACCCAACAGCATATTACGCCGCGGCAAAGGGCCGCCCAAGTTCCAGCGCAGACGTTTGCCACGCTAAGCGGCGGCTAAGGAAGCGGTAAAATAGATGCCCCGGCGGTCGTGGCGCTCCCGGTCGTAGTATCGGGGGCGGCAAAGCCCACAGACACGGCACTACGTAAATTGACCAAACGGGTCGTTAATTTGCTGGCCTCGGTCTCTAAATCCACCGAATTCCGGATAGCCATCGTCAAGTCGTTGGTATCGTAGGTGTGATTAAAGCGCTGGATACGGGCAAGAATTTCCGAATTTGTTGTACGGAGATTGACGTAAGACTGAGCAATGTTTTCTGAAGCGCTAGAATACGTCGGATAATTGCTCATCACGATCTGACGTTTGAGGCGCGCATTCTCAACATCGGTACGCAAACCAGCAATGCGGACACTATTCGGATCAACCTTAGCGGCATGGAGCAATTCGTCCAGCGCATCTTCGAAATACGATTGATGATAGAGATGCTCAGCTAGGTCGCCTTCAGCTTCCACAAAGCCACGTTTGGCGTGTTCATCGGTAGGTGATATTTGCAGCGCGAGATGGTACGCCAAGACGGCGTCCTTATAGCGGCTGCTGTCCAGCGCCAAGTCGCCCTGATGATTGCGAGTGGTTACAATCCACGATTCGATCGAACGGCTGCAACCGCTCATAAGGGTAATCGCCGCAACGCAGACAACGGCCAAAAAATGCTGAGAAAAAGCACGCATGAAGCGAGGCACTTTGACAGAGAGATACGCGAAGTCCTCGAAGCTTAGGGCGCGACCTAGACGCAGTTCGCGTAATAGAAGTTCAATTGGCTCATAATGTCGTCAAATGAGCGATAAGGCATTTCACCACCCATGGCATTAAGGGTCGAGGTATTCAGGACGAGAAAATACATGCCTGGAGCATCATCACGCTCGTAGACAAAATCTCCCGTCAAGGCACCGTCACGCAGAATATCCCAGGTTTGCTTGTCGTCATCTCTGGGCGAAAGCTGGATTTGCACAGACTAGCCACCTCAACGCAATACTGCAGCAGGGTGCTCTCAAGAGCACCTCAGGATATTGTCGGAGGGAGCCGCAAAAAAGAAGAGCGCTTCTCGCTAAAGTTTACACGTTCTCTACACGGCAAGCAGGGCAACACCCCTCGAAGAGAACCACGGTCCGTTCAACGAGCAGATTCGCCAGATCCGGGACTTGGGCCAGAGCCGTCGCGGGGCACGGGATGTCGCGCAGTGCCCCACAGACGCGACAATGAAAGTGGGCATGGCTCGGGGCGGTGATCTCATACGCCACATGACGAGCTTGGGGAGCGTGGACAGCCTCGATCATCCCTAAGGCCACGAGACGATCCAGTGCACGGTAGACGGTCGTTTGGCTGATATGTGCGGCTCGCGTGCCCAAACGCAAACACAGCTCTGCAGCATTAAGATGCTGGCCTGGACCTGCGTCCCGGAGAGCCTGATAGACCGTTTGGTAGTTCTTCGGCAGAGTGCGTTCCACGATACCTCCAGTATAGCAGGCTCCTGCATATCTTCCTAGGAATGGCGGTGGCAATGAAGAGATCAGCGTTTCTCACTCAAGCTGTCGGCGCGTGCGCCATCGTTGGTTTGACCACGTTAGGAGCAGCTGCAGCGACTTCAGCCCACAAATCGCTAAAGGTGGTTACTTTGCCAGATGGACTTAGCTATACCGATCTCGTGATCGGCACTGGCCCAACTCCCGCGCCAGGGCAAGTCGTCGTAGTGAATTACGTCGGCCGACTGACAGATGGCAAAAAGTTCGATGCTTCGGCTGATCACGGTGGCACCTTCTCCTTCACGCTGGGCGTCGGTCAAGTGATCCGCGGCTGGGACGAGGGCGTGGCAACGATGCGGGTCGGCGGCAAGCGCAAACTGACCGTGCCACCCGAGCTTGGCTACGGCAGCCAAGGCGCTGGCGACGTCATCCCACCGAATGCGACCTTGGTCTTCGAGATCGAGCTGCTCAGAATCGGTTAACAACGACGTTTCGGCTTCATAGGCCAGGAACGATGAACCAGCCAGAGAAAAGCGTCTGGCTGACGTGGGGGTATAGCTCAGTTGGTAGAGCATCACGCTGGCAGCGTGAGGGTCAGGAGTTCGAGTCTCCTTGCCTCCATAAACTTGAGCCTGTAGTTACGGGCTTATCCCCGTGGCATTGGGCTTATCAGCCGGCTCAGAGGCATATGCACCGCTCGCGCGTGTCGTCATTGGAGGCCTAACACTCTCGGTACTTACAAAGTCGCCGCCTTTTCACGGATGCCTAGGGATCAATGACTTAGGGCGGGACAGTGCCGATGCGACTGACCAAACTTTGACAGGTCGCAATGGCTTGATCAAACGAAATCACCTTGTCCGCCGTGGCATAAGACATGCCTCGAATGAAGGTGTTGTAGTTCTGTCGCCAATGGGGTTTATCCAGCTCCGCCAGCATCATGGCCAATAATTCGGACATCACACGGGGGTGACCGGCACCGCCACGGGTGCTATCCTCGGCGATGACGTCGCCGAGGAGCTGCGCAAATTCGCCGACATCGATGATTTGCGCTTCCAGCGCTGCCAGGTCGTGAAGATGCCGGATCATGCTGGGATCGCCAGCATCCTCTGCCTGACTGGCAAAGGATAGAACCCGCCAGGCGAGAGCGCTGAGCTTTTCTGCCGCCGTTTCCACCGGATCAGCACATAAGATCGCGTCCACCTCGGGCACCTTTTGTTGGGCTTCAGCGACAAAAGAAGCGACCGGGCGCGCTATGGCGTTGCGCTTGGGCTGACGCAGCGATACCTCGATCTGCAGATGCGGACGCAAGCCGTGCTGGAGTGGGAAAGCGCTCCCATAGTCGAGCTGAAGCACGAAGAACCGCCCTTCATCACCAGCACTTTGGTCAAGCAAGCCGAACCCTGCGGCTTGCAAAGTGGCGATGATCATTGCGCGGAACTGGCGGCGCTGCGCGCGGCCATAATCGGCCGGTACTGCCACCTTGAAATCGACGTCCTCTGAAAAACGCTCGATCAGTTTCCATGCCTTCGATAAGCATGTGCCGCCCGTAAAAATCATCACGGCGGGCGTGACGTCAGCGTTCGCAATCGTCTGCAACGCTTGGACGACATACCAGTCTTTTTCTACCAAGCTGGGGCTGGTGCCGAGCGCATCGGCAATCTGCTCAAACAGCTTGGGGTCTGGCACGTTCAAATCCGAGTGTTATTCCATAATATCCGATCTTGCGCCGGACGCGCCGTGCCACGGCCACAACACGACCGGTGGGCACCTGGGTGGTTTTGCCGGCGTTGTAGTCTTGCTCGATCCGCGAAGGGAAAGTCTGGATACCGACGCGGTCGAGGGCTTCGCGCAAGGTTCGAAGTCCCTGCACCGGGATCGGCCGGCCATTGAGTACGGATGGCGTTGCCCGGCTATAGAGCCCAAAACCAACGCGAACCAGCACACCCTTTCGAGTGAGCTGCCGCAGTGCCCGGCCAACCTGGTCATAGCCGCCAAGATCGGCGAAATCAGCGCGCAAAAACACGTTGCCCTGCTTGGCCTCAAGCAGACGCCGGATCTGGTTTTCAAGGCTATCACGCATGGTGGTCACCGCCTCTGTGTCACAATACGACATTTCCATATGTCACAATACGACACTTTGGCGAAAAATGCAATCATACCACCTGCGCCCAGCTCTGATGATCAACCCGCCGCGGCGGCCTGTTTCAACACCCTGGCCACCTGCATGGCGTTCCAGGGGCGGCCGTGGCGGATGGGATTCATAAATTACAAGAAATTCTTAGCATCTCGATCCCAGAAATGCTCTATATCGGCGACGCCTTGTTTCCCGGTGGAAACGATGCACCGGCGCGAGAAACCGGCGTCATCTGTATTCAAGTGCGGGACCCCGACGAAACAAAACGCGTTATCGAGACCGCGATTGCGTGTCTCTCGGAGGGATGATCATTTCCCCGCCAGCTTTGCCAACACGACCGCAAGGTAACTATACACGCTGATTAGCCCAAGGGCGACGATCGTAAGGATTGCAATAGCTGCTCCGCCAGCGGGAGCGCAAGCAAAGATCGTCAGACTCGCCTGCGCATTGGACGAGGTAATCAGGTTAGGATAGACATTCGCAACCGCTGCACCTAGGAGCGTGGCAAGTACCAAAGACGACGCAAGAAAAGCGCTCAAAGTCAGGCGTCGCGCTGAATAAACACCCACCATGATGAGCGCAAGCAACGCGATGAATCCAAAGCCTCCCGCTACCCACAGTTTTCTTCCGGTCAGCGGATGCATCGTGAGCGTTATCACTGCGACGGTGCAATCGAGTAACAATGCCAACCACCAAAGGAGCTGGGTCACCCTAGCAGGCACAGCCTCCTGCGGCAATTGCATTCGTAGATAACACCAACCGTGTTGGGCAAGCAGCACCAGAGAAAAGAATCCTACAAGTAGCGCATACGGATTGAGCAAGAGTCCAAAACTGCCGACAAACGTGCCATTGCCATCAAGCGGCACTCCGCGTAAAAGATTGCCGAGCGCCACACCAAGCAGCAAGACAAGCGCTGCGCTAGTCAGGCAAAAGGTAAGATCCCAAAAATCATGCCATAATTGATTTGCGTAGTGACCGCGCAGCTCCAAAGCGATACCACGCCCGATCAAGAGCCATAAAATCAACATGAAAGGTAAATAAAATCCACTCAAAGCCACTGCATACGCGCGTGGAAACAGGGCAAAAAGCACACCTCCAGCCGCGATCAACCAGACTTCATTGCCATTCCAATACGGCCCGATACTAGCGATTGCACGCCCACGTTTTTCATCTGATCGTGCAAAAAAATACAGGATGCTACCAATCCCAAGATCGTAGCCGTCAAGCACGACGTACGTTATCAGCATGCCAGCGAGTAAAAGGAGTGCAAGCGTACTCATGGGTGGACTGCTCCCGGTCCCTGGCCGATTTCACGCAAGGTCACAAAAAGAAAGAGAAATCCCAACAGAAAATATATTCCCGCACGCCTGCTCGCGGGCTGACAGCAGATAGAATGCACCAACGCCGGAAACGATGAATCCCCCGGTAACCAATGCCCCAGCGAGCACGTGGGCATATTGCCAAAGCGCAAACGAGTTCGTCAACACGGCCCATAAGCTCGTTAGCTTGACCGTACCGTCTGGGGCAAGCGCATACCCGACCGGATGTTGCATCCACGCGTCGGTGACAACAATAAAATAACCGGAAATCCATGCACCAAGCCAAACACAAACAGAAGCGAGGGCGTGAAATGCCGGCGCCACACGTTGCTTTCCGTAGAGCACGACGCCGAGAAAGATCGACTCAAGAAAAAATGCATATAACCCCTCCATCGCGAGCGGTTGACCAATCACGTTGCCAGTTCGTTCGGAGAAGGTCGCCCAATTTGTTCCAAACTGAAACTCCATGGGAATACCAGTCACCACCCCGGCGGTAAAATTGATCGCAAATATTTTTGTCCAAAATGCGGCGCTTCGGGCGGCCAGCACGTCGCCCGTACGCGCCGCCTGTATTGTGTAGCATGCCACAAACGGAGCAAGCCCCATCGTAGCGATCGGGAAGAGATAATGAAACATGATCGTAAACGCAAACTGTAAGCGATCAGCAAGAATTGTGTCCAAGATGGAGATGTCCTCATGTGGCCGATCAAGGGGGCATAGGCCGAGCGCAGCTAGCACCATTCTGCCCGTTCCAGCGCGGCTATATGCTCCCGCAGAGGGACCGTGGTCGCCTCAGCTAAACCGATGTGGGCTCAGCCACCCTCGCTTTTGGAGATTCCAGCCTTGCAACTCATCGATGGTCGCCCGGTCTACTCCATCTCAGACCTGATCAACGATATCGAGTGCGAGCATCTCACCCAGCTCGAACGTGAAGTCGCGCTGGGCGAGCTCTCCGCCCCTACGGCCGATGCGGGCACCGAGTTGATCGCTCGTAAGGGCGATGAACACGAGCAGCGTTTCCTAGAAGCACTGCGAGCTAAGCATGGTGCTGCGCTCGTTGAGTTCCCCTCTCGGCTCGCGCAGCCAAGTTCGCTCGCGGCGTTGCAAGCGGCTGATGCAGCAACGTTCGAAGCGATGCGGCAAGGCGCTTCGATTATTTATCAAGCAAGCTTTTTCGATGGAACCTTTGTTGGGCGCGCAGATTTTCTGCGGCGAATTGAGGTGCCAAGTGCGCACTGGTCTTGGAGCTACGAATTGATCGATACGAAACTCGCGCTCAGCGTCAAGGCGCAGTTTCCGATTCAATTAGCGCATTACAGCGCCCAAGTACAGCGACTTCAGGGAAGCGCCCCCGAATGGGGATTTATCGCTCTCGGCAATAGCGTCGAGCAATCATTTCGCCTCAAAGATTTTGCCGCGTACTATCGCAATCGGCGCAGCATATTTCTGCAAAAGATGGATCGGCTGCAAGCAACATATCCAGCAGAATGCAAGCAATGTGCACTCTGCCGCTGGAGTAAGCAGTGTGATCAACAACGCGATCTTGACGATCACCTGAGCTTGATTGCCAATATTCGCAAAGAGCAGATTGGCAAGCTGCAGACCGCTGGCATCAACTCGCTCACCCAGCTCGCCCAGGCTAGTGACACCGAGCGACCAAGCACCATGAATGCCACCACGTTTAGCATACTTCGAGCACAAGCGCGGCTGCAACACAAGCAGCGCAATGCTGCGCTCGATACCGCGAACACCTACACCTACGAGTTACTCGAAGCACGCCAAGACGAAGGATTCGCAAAATTACCCAAACCGGACGCCGGCGATATCTTTTTCGATATCGAGGGAGATCCGATGTACAAGCCCGACCATGGTTTGGAGTATCTTTGGGGCTTTACCATGCCTGCGGAGGCAGAGTATCGCGACTTTTGGGCCCGGAGCGATACCGAAGAACGTATCACCTTCGAAAACGTGGTTGATTTCCTGACCGAGCGTCGTCAACAATATCCAGATATGCATGTGTATCATTACGCCCCCTACGAAATCACGGCACTCAAACGACTTGCTGGGCGCTACTCCACACGCGTTGAAGAGCTCGATCAGCTGCTCCGCACCGAAGTTTTTGTTGATCTTTACGCCGTGGTACGCCAATCCTTACGCATATCGCAACCCAGCTACTCGATCAAAAAGCTCGAGCCGTTTTATGGGATGACCCGCAACACCGACGTGCGCCGGGGCGACGATTCGATCGTGCAATTCGAGGAATGGCTGATGAGCGGCGACGACACCATCCTCGAAGATATCAGACGCTACAACGAAGATGACTGCCGCTCGACGTGGCTCCTGCGTGATTGGTTACTCGAGCGAAAACAAGAGCTCGAATCACAAACGCAGTCCACGATTGCGTGGAAATCTGAGCCTACACCAAAACCCCAGTCAGAACAATGCATCGAAAACCAAGAAGATCGAGCTTTTTTTGCCACGGTAGACGAACCGAACTCCCTCGCCGAATTCCGCGCCCTGCCTGACGTCATGCGTGCAAAGTGGATTATGGGACATCTGCTGGGCTACCATCAACGAGAAGCAAAGCCAAGCTGGTGGAAACTCTTCGACCGCTGCGCCAACCGTGATCAACTCCTCGAAGAAGACCATGAAGCGATCGGCGGACTTGAGCTTGATGCAACGATTACACCGTATTACTATTCACCACGCGATAGAAATCTCGTCTACGTCTATACGTTTCCCAATCAACAATATAAAATCGAGGCTGGTGAAAAATGCATCTGCCCCGAAATCGACACCCAATCAAAGCATGAAATCATCACAATCGATACAGAGAACAATCGTCTCCATCTGAAATTGAGCAATAAATTCAATCCTGCAGATGTGCATTCACTTATACCACCTGGACCAATCGGAACTGCTGATCAGCAAAAATCATTGCAACGCATTGCACAACACGTTGTCCTGCATGGGTTCGAGCAAAAATCAGCACTACTCGATATCATCTTGGCCAGAGCTCCGCGTCTGAAAGATCGAGAAGCTGGGGCAACAATTCAACCAGAATCGCTTGAAGCCGAAAAAATTACCGAAATTATCCAAGCCCTGGACGATTCGTATCTTGTGATTCAAGGACCACCAGGAACGGGGAAATCGACCAAAGCTGCCTCGATTATCTTGAAGCTGATTGCCAACCAAAAGCGGGTGGCGATCCTTGCCGGCAAGCACAAAGCGATTCATAATTTGTTGCACAAAATCGAAGAAATCGCCCAAGAACGTGGTGAGCGATTTGTTGGTCTACAAAAATTCAGCAAAACCAACAATGGTTCAAAATTCGAATCAAAACTCAAGCAACCAATGATCTCTCCATTTGACGACAACGAAGTCCTCAATACCCAGCATATGCTCGTCACGGGTGTGCAATGGTTTCTCTCCACAGAACAAATGGTTGGCAAGTATGATTATCTCTTCATCGACGAGGCAGGGCAGCTTTCGCTAGCCGATGCGCTCGCGTGTGCACCAGTGGCGAAGAATATCATCTTGCTTGGTGATCCATTGCAGCTGGCCCACGTTTCACAGGGGACGCATCCGATCGGCACGGGATGTTCGGTGTTGGAGCATCTGCTTGGCGAGCACGCGACGATTCCCGGGGATCGCGGTATCTTTCTCGATATTTCCTACCGGATGGCTCCGGGAATCTGTGACTTTATTTCCAGCGCGGTGTATGACGATCGGCTGCATGCACACCCTCCTACGCTCACGAATAGCGTCACCAGCAGCGGTCTATCGGGAAGCGGACTGCGCTACATGCCCGTTACGCATCAAGCGAATATGCGCTCCTCGCTCGAAGAAGCAGAACGTATCGCTCACGAAATCCAGCTACTGCTCCAAGGCGAGGTTGTATTACGCGACAAGCCTCGAAGAGCTATCGAACCGCGTGATATTCTTGTGGTCACACCGTACAACGCACAACGAACGTTGATTCATAAACAACTTACCGCGCGCGGTATCAGCGGGATCGAGATCGGAACCGTTGATAAATTCCAAGGGCTCGAGGCACCAGTCGTGTTCTATTCGATGGCAACCTCAAGCGTAGATGAAATCCCCCGCAACATCGAATTTCTCTTCGAGCAGAATCGCTTTAATGTCGCACTTTCACGCGCTCAGTGCCTCGCGATCATCGTCTGCTCACCCAAACTACTCAATGTCCGCTGCTCAAACCCTGAGCAAATAGCCTTAGTCAACATGCTTTGCGCGCTCGTAGAGTATTGCGAAGCGCGCGTTCCGAGGTGCCCCGAAAGGAAGACGCTCAGCTCTTCTCAGCTTCAAAGCTGAGCGCGGCGGAATTTACGCAATACCGCAAGCCGCTTTGACCAGGCCCATCCGGGAAAACATGACCCAAATGCGAGCCACACGTGGCGCAGGTCACTTCGGTACGCTGCATCCCATGGGTGCGATCCTCGTGCTCATCAACGCTGTCGTGATCAATCGGCAACTCAAAACTCGGCCAGCCGGAGCCGGAGTGAAACTTATCGCGCGAAGTAAACAGCGCGGCTTCGCAGGCGGCACAACGATAGACACCACGATCTTCAAGATCAACATATGCGCCGGTGAACGCCCGTTCGGTGCCTTTTTCGCGCAAGATGTGATACTGCTCAGGAGTCAGCTTCTGCTTGAGAGTCTGCTCATCGAGAGAAATCTTCTTCTTCATGGTTGGTGCCTTTCATAGCTTCAACCAATTGAACGAATATTGCCGTGGTTCGGTTTCAGTTTGTGCCGGACTGAGCTCGGCCGCCGCCGCCGACGCGGCAGGCGGAGGTTCCGGAGACACTTGGCGCTTCTTCCAAGCACGGGTTAAAGCAAAACCGCCAACGCCGAGCAGAGCCACCGTTCCGCCAATCGCGCCAACCAAGGCAAGCTTCGTACGTCCAGCGGGCTGGTTGGCTTTGGGCAAATGGGCAAGCTCAGCATCATCTGCATGATAAAACTTCCCGCTTAAAGCAGCCAGATCGGGAGCTTCATCTTCTGCAAGCAGATGCTCAGCATGAATCACGTCGCCCTCGCCGAGGACAACAACAGGCTCCACAACAGGCTCGGGCGGCCACTCGCCCTCAGGAGTATCCGTTCGCGCCTCTCACTTCACCATCATCAGATGAGCGTGTTCATGGTGAGCAGGAGCATCGTGCGACTCAGGACCCATCAGGGCATGGATCGCGAAGCATGCCATCAGCAGCGTGGCTGAGGCAATCAAGACACCCACCGCAACACGAGCGATATCTTTTTCGCTCCCACGCTGCGACTTCACTGGCGGAGCAGACTGACGGTTGTGCGGTTTGGTATCAGGTCCATACAGCACGGGAGAGTTCGGTCCGGTCATCAGGCTCGTATTATCTACGGAAAGCCCTAGCTTCGATGCTGGCGGAAACGAAGAGTACGGCAGGCTGGTTCCAGCAGGGGCTTCGGTCCAAAAACCATTTTGAGGCGGGGCAGGGACAAGTCCGACAGTACTCATGATCTGTTCCCCCTCTCCAAAAAAAATGACGCCGAGTGTATGTAAATGATACCCGTGAAAATTTCTTCCACAAACACAGTTCGTGGCCCGGATTTCTTTTCTTTGCGCCAGATGGTACGTCTTGGGGCCGGTTGATCGGTCGTTCGGTAAACGAAGATCCTTGCAGGAAGGGAATCGGCGTGGTACAGTCGTTCACGCAGAGCGCGTGCTAGGCAGTCGCATGCACGCAATGTGTATGAGGAAAGTCCGGGCTTCACTGGGTGCGGTGCAGGATAACGTCCTGTCGGGGCAACTCGAAGGAAAGTGCCACAGAAACAAACCGGCCTGAGCCTTGTGCTCGGTGCCAAGGGTGAAATCGTGAGGTAAGAGCTCACGGGGCGTCATAGTGATATGACCCCGGGTAAACCCCACCGGAAGCAAGATGTCTCGCTATCCCCTCGTGGGCAGGCGACCCGCCTGAACGAGCGCAATCGCAACGAGGCCAGCGGTAACGTTGGCCCCAGATAGATGACTGCCAGCGTACCCCAGCGGCACGCCACAGAATCCGGCTTATCGGCACACGCTCTGCGCTGCAACCCTTTGCTCCACTCCACGCCTTCAAAAGAGTTATTATGGAACCACATTTCCGCACCGATATGACCGTCGAGCAAGCCTTTCGGCAACACGCTGGCGCACGCCGAGTCTTTGCGAAGTTCCACTTGGGCGGCTGCTCGAACTGTGCAATTAGCGAAACAGAAACCATCGCAGAAGTCAGCGACAGCTACGGGATTCCGCTTGCCATGCTGATGGCAGAACTCGAGAAACTTTTCGATTCCGCTTCGCTGGCTATTGGCGACACCGTCCGGCTTCCCGAGGAAATTCGCGCGAAGATCCCCCAGTTAGCCACGGCGCCAGAATACGGTCAGATCACCAGTTTCGAAAGCGGCGCGTACACCGCTGAATTCGGCGAGCTGCGGCTCCAAGGACTCGATGAAGATTTTATCAAGGTCGAGCCGGAGGTCGCCAAGATCGAGTCGGCTGCGTAACGCTGCTCGGTGGCACTCGATCGCGTCGTTCTCATTACCGGCTTATCGGGAGCCGGTAAAAGCCAAGCGATGAAGTCTTTCGAAGATCTCGGTTTCGCTTGTGTCGATCATCTGCCACCCGTCATGCTCGCATCGATGTGCGACCTGGCTGAACAGGCCGCATCCAGACAGCTCGCCATCGCCCCCGATGTCCACACCGGGGGCGTGTACGGCGACGCTGCAGCATTGATCGATGCCCTCAAGCAAGCCCAACCCAATCTAGAGCTGCTCTTCCTCGAAGCAACGGATGCCGTACTGGTACGGCGCTATAGTGAAACCCGACGACGCCACCCCTTTGGCGACCAGCACAACGTGAGTGGGGCCATCGCGGTTGAGCGCGCCGCGCTTGCACCGCTACGACGGCGAGCGGACCTCATCTTAGACACCTCGACTTTGAGCTACACCGGACTCAAAGCCAAGATTCTCTCCACCTATCAGCCGAGCAATCCGGAGCAAGCCCTAGCGGTCTCGGTCATCGCGTTTGGGTTTAAGCATGGCCTCCCACTCGATGCTGACCTCGTTTTCGATGTTCGCTTCCTTGAGAATCCTCATTATCAACCCGAGTTGCAAGCGCTGACCGGCAACGACCCACCAGTCGCTGCCTTTATTGAAGCATTGCCGGAAACCAAGCCATTTTTGGACCAGCTCGAAGGCATGCTAAGTTTCTTGCTGCCCAAATTCGCACGCGAAGGCAAATCCCACCTCACGATCGCGGTTGGCTGTACCGGTGGACGGCATCGCTCGGTCTATGTTGCCCAACACCTGGCCGCGTTTTTACGGCACACGAGTAAGCTCCCCATCAGCTTTACCGCAAGAGATCTCTCCGACAGGGAGCACTAGATGCGCGGATTGCGCCTCGTTCGTTGGTTTTATCCGGGCCTGGGCGTAAAACGATGGCTCCTAGTTGCCACCGGCGGCGCGATACTGCTCGTCAACGGAATCTTTCGCCTCCTAACCGGCGAAGGTATCGTCATCCCAATTAATGAGCTCGTCGACGGCATCGTCGACGACTATTTTAGCCCGACCTTACTGGCGCCAATCTTCATTGCGCTGGGCTTGCTCGGGGTGTTTTATGGCATTCGTGAATGGACGCAGGCTATCGCAAATGCGGTGACCCCCGCCGGTGGACACCGCATCGTCGATGCGTTGCTCAAGCACCGCAAGCGCAACGGGTACAAAGTGGTCGCGATCGGTGGAGGGACAGGGCTTTCGACCCTACTGCGCGGGCTCAAGCATTACACCAGCAACATCACCGCGATTGTGACGGTCAGCGATGATGGCGGAAGCTCGGGACGCTTACGCAAGGAATTAGGGGTTTTACCACCTGGCGATATTCGCAATTGTCTGGTCGCTTTGGCTGATGACGAGGCTCTCGTCACCGATCTGTTCCGCTATCGTTTCAGCGAAGGGGAAGGGCTAAGTGGGCACTCGTTCGGCAATTTATTTCTCGCGGCGATGACCGGCATCACCGGGAACTTCGAGGAAGCAATTCGCGAATCGAGCCGCGTCCTCAATATCATCGGCCGCGTGTTACCCGCTACACTCACCAGCGTCAAGCTCTGCGCGACTCTGCGCGACGGCTCAATCATCGAAGGCGAATCGCAGATCGGTCAGGCCGCCCAGCCCATCGATAGCGTCTATTTCGAGCCAGCGCAAGCACCACCACTCCCCGACGTACTCGAAGCGATCCGCGATGCCGATGCAATCGTGCTCGGGCCAGGCAGCCTCTTCACCTCGATCGTCCCTAACCTCTTGGTCAGCGGGATGGTCGAAGCGCTAACAGCTTCGAAAGCAGTCAAGATATACGTCTGCAACGTTATGACGCAACCCGGCGAAACCGAGGGGCTCTCAGCCGGCGAACACCTCCAGGCGCTGCTGCGGGCTCTCGGACAACCAACGGCTCACCAATTGATCGACTACATCCTCGTCAACGACGAAAAGCCAACCCTCTTGGTCGAACGCTACGCCCAAGAACGGCAAGAGCCGGTACAAATTGACACTGAGTTGCTCGAGGCGCTAGGAGTACGTTCAAAATGCGCAGCGGTGATGAGCGAGAGCGAGAACGTACGGCACGATCCCAATAAATTAGCTCGCGTGGTTGTTGAGTTGGTTGATGACGTGCTCAAAGCTCGCGCCTCGTACATTCGCTCCACTCTCCCGCATGAAACTCAAACGCGCATTCCTAAAGAGGCAATATGATCGCGATGGACTATTTCGAGACCGCTCTCGATGTGATCGGCAATACCCCGCTCGTGCGGTTACACAAAGTTATCGACGGCGCTGTTCCGCTCGTCCTAGCTAAAGTCGAATACGTCAATCCCGGCGGGAGCATCAAAGATCGCCCCGCACTCGCGATGCTGATCGAAGCCGAACGGCGCGGTGATCTCAAGCCCGGTGGTACTATCGTCGAACCGACGAGCGGCAACACCGGCTCTGGACTAGCGATGGCCGCAGCCATTCGCGGCTACCGCTGCATCCTCGCGATGCCCGATAAGATGTCTCAAGAGAAAATCGACCTCTTGCGCGCTTATGGTGCCGAAGTCGTGATCACCCCGACCAATGTCCCGAACGAATCGCCCGAATCGTACTATAGCGTCGCGAATCGCTTAGCGAGCGAAATCCCCGGTGCGTTTCAGCCGAATCAATTTCACAACCACGCCAATCCCGACGCGCATTACCACACCACTGGCCCTGAGATTTGGCGGCAAACCAAAGGCCAGATCACCCATCTGGTGTGCGGCCTGGGCACCGGCGGCACTATCTCGGGTACCGCGCGCTATCTCAAAGAGCAGAATCCCAATATCGTCGTAGTCGGCGCCGATCCAGCTGGCTCGATTTACTCCGGCGACACGCCCAAATCGTACGCCGTCGAGGGGATCGGGATGTCCTATTTGCCCGACACCATCGATATGAAAGTCATCGACGAAATGATGCGCGTGACTGATCGCGAGTCGTTTCTGATGACCCGTCGGATCGCTCGCGAAGAAGGCTTGCTGGTCGGCGGCTCCGCGGGTACGGCTGCCGTGGCGGCGGTTAAACTCGCCCAACGTCTGCCAGCCGACGCGGTCGTTGTGGTGATTTTCCCCGACTCGGGGCGTGGCTATATGTCAAAAATATTCAACGATGAATGGATGGTCACCAACGGATTCCTCGCCGAAGAACGACGCATCGCCACGGTTGGCGATGTGCTGGGGAGCAAACAGCCGCTACCACCGATGATCACCGTCACCGAAACCGATAGCGTCAATCGTGCGCTCGATCTCTTGCGGCGCTATGAAATATCGCAAATTCCGGTTATGCGCGACGCTGAAATTGTGGGCAGCATCAACGATGTCGCGGTCATGCAGGCCGTTTTTGATCGCTCGGATCTCTTGCACAAACAGGTGCAAGCCGTCATGGGCCGCCCCTTCCCGACCCTCGACGCAGCGGTTGAAGTAGACCGCGCGTACAAGCTGCTGACGCTCGCGAATTCAGCGATTGTCGTCACCGAGCAGAACCGACCGATCGGCGTTTTAACCCGCCAAGACATCATCACTTTTCTCTCAACGTCAGTGGAAAACAATGCCTAAACAACCGCTTGCCGATCTCGCTTTTGCCACCCAAGCTATCCACGTCGGTCAGGCCGCAGAGCCGACGACCGGCGCGACGATCGTCCCCATCTTTGCGACCTCGACGTATACCCAGCTAGGCATTGGTGAGCATCGTGGCTTTGATTACAGCCGCACCAACAACCCGACCCGACAGGCCTTAGAGCGCCAACTGGCCGCCCTCGAAGCCGGCGAATTTGGGATCGCTTTTGCCAGTGGCATGGCCGCCACCACGGCCGTGCTCAATCTGCTCTCGGCCGGAGATCACGTCGTCGTCAGCGAGGATCTCTATGGCGGCAGTTACCGCTTATTCACGAAAGTGTTGCCGCGCTACGGTCTGACGTTCACCTTCGTCGATATGCGCAACCCAGCAGCGGTGAGCCAAGCTTTGCGCCCAGAAACCAAGATGATCTGGGTCGAAACCCCAACCAACCCACTGCTCAATTTGGTCGATATCAAAGCGATTGTCGGTATGCGCAAGTCCGGTCAGGTTCTGGTTGTGGATAACACGTTCGCAACGCCGTATTTCCAGCAACCGCTCGGTTTGGGTGCGGATATCGTCGTGCATTCAACGACAAAATATATCGGCGGCCACAGCGATGTCGTGGGCGGAGTCGTGATTAGCAATAATCCCGATCTCGCAGCCACTGTGCGTTTCCATCAAAATGCGTGTGGAGCCGTACCGAGCCCCTTTGACGCCTGGCTGACCATGCGCGGCGCGAAAACGCTTGCCCTCCGTATGCGCGAACACGCAACCAATGCTCTGGCAGTGGCGAGTGCTTTGGCTAAGCGAGATGATATCGAGAGCGTCAATTATCCCGGCTTACCGAGCCATCCCCAGCACGCGCTCGCCCGGGCGCAGATGCAGGGATTTGGCGGGATGCTCTCATTCACGATGCGCGGCAATTTTGACCGCGTCAAAGCCGTGGTGAAAGCAACGAGGCTCTTCAGCCTCGCAGAAAGCCTAGGTGGCGTTGAATCGCTCATGTGCCATCCAGCAACGATGACGCATGGCTCGATCCCTCAGCAAGAGCGCGAAAGCCGCGGGATCACCGACCGCCTCTTACGCCTGTCGGTCGGCATTGAAGCGGCGGACGATCTGATCGCGGATATCACCACAGCACTCGACACCTACCCTCCCGGGTAAGCGCGCTTTACGTCGCTAGCGCCATTTCCGGGCGCAGGTTCCAGTAGGTGTCGCGGATGACCGGCGTGTAGCCCGCTTGGCGAATGATATTCTCGAGTTGCGTACGAGTCGCCGTGTTCGTTGATCCCGCATCATGAACAACTCGCTCCTCAAGAATCGTGCCACCCATATCGTCGCAACCGTAAAACAGCGCAAGTTGGCCCATCTTCAGCCCAGGTGTCAGCCACGAGGCTTGGAGATGCGGAATATTGTGCAAATACAGCCGAGAAAGCGCGAGCACACGCAGATACTCAAGCCCCGTCGCCTCTTGACCCTTGAGCGGAGTCGCGTACGGCACGTAATACCACGGGATAAATGCCGTAAAACCGCCTGTCTCATCTTGTAAGGAACGAATAACTTCCAGATGCTCGATGCGTTCTTCGTCGCGCTCGATTGAGCCAAACATCATTGTTGCAGTCGTCGGTAAACCGAGTAGTTGTGCATCGCGCATAATGCCGATCCATTCATCCGGGACGATTTTGCGAGCGCTGATTCGCTGCCGAACACGCTCGACTAAGACCTCAGCACCAGCGCCAGGTAATGATTTTAATCCCGCATCGCGCAAGCGCTCGAGCACCTCACGCGCAGTCATGCCTTCCACTTTCGCAAGTCCATTGATTTCCGAAACCGAAAGCGAATGAATATCGACCTCGGGAAATTCGCGACGCACACGCTCAAACAAGCGCTCAAACCACGATAAATCCAGCTCGGGATTTACCCCACCTTGAATCATGATTTGCGTGGCACCCTGATCTGCCGCCCATTTAACGCGATCAAGCACCTGCTCATGCGACATCGTATATCCTTCGGCGTGTTTTTCTGGACGGAAAAAGGCACAGAAGGTACAGTGGACATTGCAAATATTCGTATAATTAATTGTTGTATCAATAACGTATGTTACAACAGGTTCCGGATACAGCATCTGCCGACGATAATGCGCCGCCGCACCGAGTTCGTGCAAAGGCGCTTCTCGATATAAGCGGACACCATCGGCCACGCTCAGACGGCCACCTGTAGCGGCGTGATCGAGCAAACTAGCGACTGACACAAAACACCTCCGGCTCAATGATCGGTAATCTTGGAATGGCACCGATCGCATGCAATTCTTGGCAATAACGCAAAAGCCCAGCGCGCGCGGGTGCATCAAACGAAAAGTTCAAGGTCTGATAATAGGCTTCGTAGACCCCAGCCGCACGCGGATGCAGCGCTTGCGCGCGCTCAATCACTCGCTCGATATGGTCTAAGCCCCACGCTCGCGCTGCACGCAACGCTTGCAAAGCAGCAACGACCCCTGGACGCTCGTTCTGCAGAACATCCCGCCGAGCCGCCCAGACGGCATACACCATATCCAAGCCAGTCCAGGCATGCCAAACCTGGCCTAAATCGTGGATGCATTCGGCCGGAAAATGCAATTGTGCATCAATCGCCACATCACCAATGAGGAGGGTCGGTCGGCCAGCTTGCGCGGCCGCGAATGGATCAGTTACCCGTTCAAAAGAAGCCTGTACACCAAAACGGCGTTCTAGCAGCACGCGCAACAAATTCACGCCACTGGCTGATTCGGTCGTCACGGCAATCACGGCGCCAGACAAATCCGCTAAGGGCGTGCGACTCACGCAAATCACTGACCATACCATGTGCCGTGAGCCGATACAGACATCAGGCATCAAAGCGAGCTCTTCGGCATGCAAGGCATAAGCATACGCTGAGATGGGGCTCAAGCCCAACTCTCCCGATAACAACAAACGATTTAATTCCGCAGGCACGTCCTCATGAAGCGGGCCGGGATAATTCAGGACCCCTTCATCAAACGCCGCATAGAGTGGCAGATCATTCGTATACGCTATGCGGCCCGAAGCGAACATCGCTGGACGCTAGACCGCAACAGCGACGCGCTGGGGCATGCCGTCTTCGGGTTTCCAATCGGCGGCAAAAACATCATAAGTCGAATTACGGCGGACTGGGACGAAGCCACTTGCAGTAATGAGCCGGCGGAACTCACGATCATCAACATATTGGCCTGAATCGGTACCTGCACTATGGTAAATGCGTTCTTCATCGGTTGAGCCATGCGTGCCATCCATATCGTCGGCACCAAAATGCAAAGCGACCTGGCAAATTTTCAGTCCTTGAATCATCCAGTACGCTTTAATATGATCAAAATTATCAAGCATCAAGCGCGCCGTTGCGAACATCCGCAAATCATCAAGGCCGCTCGTCGGCCCACAATCATTGAGCGCATTGCCATCGGGATGGAATGCCAAGGGAATAAACGCGTTGTAGCCTGGGGAGCGTTGCTGGGATTCGCGCAACAGAACAAAATGCTCGGCGCGTTCTTCGAGCGTTTCCACCGTGCCGTACAGCATCGTAGCATTCGAAGCAATACCATGACGATGCGCAACTTCATGAATCTCTAGCCAATGCGCGCCATCAACTTTTTTTGGGCAGACAATTTTGCGATAGCGCTCGCTGAACACCTCAGCACCGCCACCGTTGATGTTATCAAGCCCAGCCTCGCGCAAACGTCCTAAAATCACATCATATGAAAGCCGGTGGCGGCGCGCTAGATAATCAATTTCCGCAGCAGTAAACAGCGATAGCTGGACATGAGGCAACGCATCTTTAAAGCGACGCATCAGCGGCAGCCAATAATCGAGCGATAATTGCCGGGGATCATGTCCGCCAACAATATGCAGCTGATTAAAATTGCTTCCGGTCTCAAGCGCCTTGGCAAAAACGTCATCACCCGACATACGCACTGCATCCGCATCTTTTTCGGAGCGAGAAAAAGAGCAGAACTGGCAATCGGCATAACACACATTCGTCGAATTAATATAGCGATTCAAAACGTAATACACGTTGTCACCGCTCTTGCGGCGCTTGGCGGCCAATGCCAACCTACCTAGGGTATGCAAATCAGGCGTCCGCAATAAAGCGACACCATCAGCCTGCGAAAGCGACTCCCCCCGCTCAAGTTTAGCCTCAATCGCCTCAAGAGCAGGGTCACACTTCACTACCACGGCCGTTGCACTCCCATCTATCCAAACATCCTTGCTCTCTTGATACCATAACGCCCAGGAGGGGCGCTATGACTTCTTATGCTTCAAAGAGAGAAACGTTTTCTTCAACACCTTTGCCAAAGCGTGACGACATCAGCTCAAGGTCGGCGATCCCGATCAAGATCTTGCGGGGCTTGGTGCCCTCGTGCTGCCCAACCACCTTCATCTCTTCCAAGCACTTCATCAGGCGCACCGCTCGGGGATGACCGATCTGGAAATGGCTCTGGAGCTGAGCGGTTGAGGCATAATTCGATTCGATGATAAAACGGGCGGCATCGTAGGAGAGCGGATCGATCGTCTTGCCCGAATCTTCATCTTCAATCGGGACGACTTCAACATCGACTAAATTCTTCGGACGTCCCTGCGCGGCCCAAAAAGCAACCAAGCGCGATACTTCTTCTCCGGTGATCAAGGCACCCTGAGCACGTCGGGGTTTCGGGGCATCAATCGGCAAGAAAAGCATGTCGCCTCGACCGAGCAAGCGTTCGGCTCCGGCCATGTCCAGAATCGTGCGTGAATCGACTTGCGAGCTAACCGCAAACGCAATCCGCGAAGGAATATTGGCTTTAATAATACCGGTGATCACATCAACCGAAGGGCGCTGAGTCGCAACGATCAGATGAATCCCCGTGGCTCGGGCTAACTGGGCTAAACGACAGATCGTGGTTTCGACTTTCGCTGGCGCAACCAACATTAAATCAGCAAGCTCATCGATAATAATCACAACATACGGTAATTGTTCATCGGGAAATTTGCGATTATATTCTTCAATTTTACGGACGCTGGCTTGTGCAAAACGCTCGTAACGCGAATCCATCTCTTTGGTCATCTCGAACAAAGCTCCGGCCGCCATGCGCGCGTCAGTAATAACGTCCTTGACTAAATGTGGAATACCATTATAAACCGTTAATTCAACCCGTTTTGGGTCAATCATCAACAACTGCACCTGATCAGGCGTAGCAGTGGCAAGTAACGACGCAATAATATTGTTGAGACAAACGCTTTTGCCCGCACCGGTTGCGCCTGCCACTAATAAATGAGGCATTTTACCAAGATCGGCGTACACCGGCCGACCAGTAATATCTTTGCCCAAAGCCATCGGCAAGGCGATATCGGAAAGCGGAGGCAAGGCCTCGATAATTTCCCGAATCGCCACAATCGACACGACCGCATTCGGGACCTCAATCCCAATCGCTGATTTCCCCGGGATAGGAGCCTCGATACGCACGGAAGTAGCGGCCAAGGCAAGTGCGATATCGTCAGCAAGTGAAGTGATACGCGATATTTTTACGCCTCGAGCAGGCGCAAGCTCGTACCGGGTAATCGACGGCCCACGCTCGGTATGAACGACACGAGCTTCGACCCCGAATGAAGCTAGGGTTTCGACCAAAAGCTTCGCCCGTGAGCTTTCGTCGGTCACTTGGACCGTCGGTTGATCGAAAAGAGCGAGATCGGGCAACACGTAGTTGCGACGCTGACGTAACGTTTGCGCGGTGTGGCCTTCAACCGTTGCGGCATCACTCCAACGGAGATCTTCGTGCACGGTTCTGACAACGGCATCTTGCTGGGGCTTGGGTGTCACATCGACGACGTCGTCGCTCAAGGGTGGTTGTGGTTCGGCGACGGCACGCGGCAGTTCGAGCACCGTATTCATGACCGGAGCGGAGGCCGAGGTCTCCGGCTGCTTACGCGTACGCTTGCGTGCATCAGAATCCGAGGGATTGGCTTCACGCTCGCCGCCCAAGCCCATCGCGAGTGCAATATGGCGCGGATGCGGTAAGCGCGCATCAAACAAAGCCTGAAGCATCGTGCGAGCCCACAACAATCCACGGCCAATCGCCCGCTTGACCGACCACTCAAAGATATGGAATACGATCATCAACGCTGCGATAATCAGAACGATGAAAGTCAGTTCGCCAAACGTGGCGTGCAAAGCGCCAGAAATGAAGCTACCAATCTTGCCCTGGGCCCATGCAATATCGATCAACACGAACAAAGCCGTGACTAGCGTCAACGCGCCGGCACTGGCACCCTCATGAACTTCTTCGAGAAAGCAACCGAGCCCACCGAGAAAAAAGATGACCGAAACACCGAACGCCATACGGCCAAAGAGATATACGAGTGGACTGCGCACAAAATAGCCTACAGCCCCTGCATGGCCGTCTGGCATGAGCATCGGCATCGCGAAGAGCACGCCGAAGCCAAGCATACCTAAACCCACTATTTCAAAGCGGAGATTTTTCTTGGAATGATTTGCTTTTCGTGATGGTGCCATTACTCGCCCACAGCGTTATCGTCAAACCTCTCAGCTCCCTTGCCAAGATGCAGGCCAGACGGCAGGACTTCCACAAATCCCCATCTCCCTGTCCAGAGAAAGGATGAAATTCGTGGCGAAACCCATTATCGTCGTGCTCGGAGGAGATGAAACCGGCCAAGAGCTGCTCGTTGAGGCGCTCCGTGTCCTTGATGGATCGGTCACCGGCATCGATGTCGATTTTGAGCACTATGATCTTTCTCTGGAAAATCGCCGCGCGACCAAAAATACGGTAGTCCTCGAAGCTGCCTCAGCGATGAAACGCACGGGACTGGGCCTCAAAGCAGCAACGATTACCCCCGAGACCAAGGGCGACGTCGGTTCTCCCAATGCGATCGTGCGCAAAGCGATCGATGGCAAAGTCATCCTCCGCGTAGGCCGCCCGCTCCCTGGCGTGACGCCGGTAGCCGGCATCACGCATCCCATCGCGGTGGTGCGCATGGCAGTGGGCGATGCGTACGAGGCAAAGGAATGGCGCGAAGGCGCCGGCGACTACGAAGTAGCCTTCCGCACCGAACGGATCGAACGCAGCGTCTGCCGCGCGGTCGCAGAATACGCCTTTTTCTACGCCGAACGCCACGATGCAAAAGTATTCGGCGGACCGAAATATACCGTCAGCCCGGTATACGAAGGCATGCTCAAAGAGGAAATGGATGCCGCTGCGGCACGTCACCCTGGGGTCACCTATGATCCCCAGCTGATCGACTCGACCTATGCCTTACTGATCTCAGGGCTCACACAACCCGTCGTCATCCCCTCGCTCAATCGCGACGGGGACTGTCTTTCCGACTTAGTGATGCAGCTGTACGGCACGATTGCCGCAGCCGAGTCAACCTTGCTAGCCTTCGATGACTCGTTCCAACCCAATGTCGTGATGGCCGAAGCCCCGCATGGCACGGCGCCGCGTCTCTTCGGCAAAAACGTGGCAAACCCGATGGCGATGCTCCTCGCCAGTGCGGCGGTTCTGTCGTATGCGAAAGTTGACGGGGCAAGCGAAGCTGCACAAGCGATCTCAGCCTCGGTGCTCGCTTGCGTCAATGAGGGGATTTGTACCGCTGACCTCGGCGGCAAAACGACCACCTCGGGCTTCACCGACGCGGTGATCGCCAAAGTGCGCCAGCAGCTCAAGCCCCCCGTCAAAGCGAGTTAGCCCAAGCTCGCCTCCGCACAACCACAAGACCAAAGCCTCTGCTCGTCGAGCAGAGGCTTTGGTCTCTTTTCCAATGAGAACCGATGCGGCGAAGAGAATATACTGACCAGCGTAAATTTGCTGACCTTTCATTCGCATACTCTATTTTTTCTTTAATCTCTTTAGGCTCAATGATCAATGAATATTTCTGGTGTTACCCAGGGCCTATTTCAAGCTTTGCCGACCTCGGGTCTCTATGCTAATGGGCAAGGGGCGCTAGGCACGGCCAATAGCGCAACCCCGAACGCTGACAGCATTGCCTCCGGCGCTAACGCTGGGAGTGGCTCGAGTCAAGTTCAGCAACAGATGAAACTCATTGAAAACCTCATGGCTGAGTTGATCAAGATCCTCGCTCAAGAACTGAAATCTAGCTCAAATGCGAGTGGCAATGCCGACGATGCGGATGATGACGCAAGCGATGCTGGCGCGAACAGTGGTGCATCGCCCAGTGCTGGTAACGGGTCTGGATCCGCGCCATTACCCGAAGCCTCGCCAGCGACTAGCACCCCTGCAGCCCCGCACCTGAGATCTGAATCAAGCAAGAGCTCAGCCAATACGTCTCCAAGCGGTTGGAACACAGCGTCGCCCAGCCAACAGTCATCGACGCACGCAAGCTCAAATACCGCCACAGCTTCGACATCCCCATCAACTACGACCAGTTCGTCGAGTACGTCGGGTGGGGCGAAGTCATCAAATACCACAGCTTCATCTAGCACTACGCAATCGTCTACCCCGACAAACTCGTCCACGCAAGCAAGTTCATCCGCTGAGGCAAGCACGTCGGGCACAACGAAATCGGCTGCGACGGGGCCAATCGGCGCATCAGAAGAGGGCGCGCAAGCCAATGACTGCGGCTTCCTCGGGGCAATTTCTGCCTTACAGAGTAAAGGCCAAGGCGCACAAGTCGCAAGCCTCGTGCATTCAGACGGGTCCGGCGGGTATTCGGTCACGTTCCCTGGCGATCCAAATCATAAGACATACAACGTATCGCAACAGCAACTCGGCAATGGCAGCAATCCGCTCTTTAGCTCAGGAGACACCACCACGCGAGTCCTGGAAGTCGCAGCGAACCAATGGAGTGAAGACCACGGTCATATGGCGTTGTCAGATAAAGTCAATAGCAGCAATGCGATGACTCTACTGACCGGCGATACCACCAAGGCGGTATACGGCTCAGCGAGTACCCCGGGGTTCACCAGCGGTTTTCAATCAGCGGTCGCTTCTGGCAAACCAGTCACGGTCTCGATCAACGCAAACGCACTTCCTTCGGTCATGAATATCGCCGGTACAAATACCATCAATCCGAATGGGGGAAGTCACTGCGTCAGCGTTATCGGAATTGACAAAGCAAATAATACGATACAGTTTAATAATCCGTGGGACTCAGGCCAAACCTGCAGTATGCCCTTAGATAAATTCCAAAACAACATGACAGATTACCACTACGTCGTCGATCAAAACGCCGGAGCAACAACGAACGCCATCCAGTGAGGCCTAACTGATTCCGTTCGCTTCGGCGTAGTGTGCAAGACCCTCGAGCACAAGGTAAGGCAGAGCTTCATCGATGATGGCAGTATGCTGCGCAACCGTCGCCGCAAAACCACCGCTCGCGACGACGGGAGCCTGCGCTCCCAACTCAGCACGAAACCGCGCAACAATGCCTTCGGTCTGGCCAACCACCCCGAACAATAAGCCTGATTGCAGCGCTTCGACGGTGGTACGCCCAATCGCGCTCGGGGGCGATTCGAGGGAGATTTGGGGCAATTTGGCGGTACGCTGAATTAAGGCATCGAGCGCAATCTGAATCCCTGGGGCAATCGCACCGCCTAAGTACGCGCCGCTGGCACCAACCGCCGCGTAGGCCGTCGCCGTCCCGAAGGTGATAACGATAACCGGCGCTCCCCGTCGGTACCGAGCAGCAATTGCAGCCGCCACCAAATCAGCCCCGACCTCGGCGGGATGCGCCGTAGCAATCGGCATCAACGTTTGCTCAGTCGGGCGAAAAAAATGGGGTTCTTGCTCGAATAACAAGCGGCAGGCTTCTTGCACAACTTGGTTGACCGTCGGCACAACACTCGCAACAACCACCGCCCGGATCCGCGTCAATTCAATCTGCGCGCGCAATAAAAACTGCGCCATCGTCATGACATATTCGTCGGCAGTACGTTGGCGATTCGTCTGCAAGCGCCAGGTATGGACGAGCACACGCTGTGCAAAAAGACCGATTTTTGTTTCGGTATTCCCAATATCAATCGTCAATAATAAGCTGACTGCCCCCACCTAGATATGTTCCTCAAGCACATCCAAAAAGCGTTGAGCAAAAGTCATTTTTGGTAAGGGACCAAAATCAACACTCGCCCCATCCGCGAAATGCACCACGGCATGATTTACCACTGGGCCAAAGCCGCGCCCATCGCGCACATCGTTGACAACAATCGCATCGAGGTTTTTTGCGACAAGTTTACGAGTCGCATGAATTTGATGTTCTTCGGTTTCTGCGGCAAAACCAACGACAAACGCATCGGGGAGAGCCTGGCGTAACCCCAACACAATATCTTCGGTCGGAACAAATTCCACCAAATCAAAACTATCGCGCCCTTTTTTTAATTTATGCGCGGAAATCTCACGAGGACGGTGATCAGCAACCGCGGCAGTAGCTACAACCAATTCCGGCGCAAACTCTACCGCAGACAGAGCAGCATCCCACATTTGGGCAGCTGTCGTAACGCGCACGACATCGATACCAGCAGGCACGGGCAAGCTCGTCGGCCCCAATAATAACCGTACGTGCGCACCACGTTCTTTGGCAACACGAGCTAAAGCAATGCCCGTTTCTCCAGTCGCCGCATTCGAAATAAAGCGCACCGGATCAAGCGGCTCACGCGTTGGCCCTGCCGTAATCAACACGCGCGATAAGCGGGTTGTTGGAACAGGCTGCAGAGCAGCATCGATCATCTGGATAATGTCGGCCTGTTCCGCTAAGCGCCCAACACCCTGTTCACGCTCGGCCAAAAACCCGCTCCCTGGCTCAACGATGCGTACCCCTCGACCGCGTAGTGTCGCCAGATGCGCCTGAGTTGCCGGGTGCTCATACATTGCACTATTCATCGCCGGAGCTAGCACCATCGGAATCGTCGCGGCGAGCGCAGCTGTGCTCAGCAGATCATCAGCGAGCCCCAACGCTAGCTTCGCAATCATGTGAGCGGTCGCGGGGGCTATCACCAAAAGATCCGCCCGCCGCACCAAGTCGATATGCTGTAAAGCTACCTGCTGATCCCACAGGTCGGACGCGACTGGACGCCGGGTTAGCGCGGCGAAGCTGAGAGGAGCAACGAAACGCTGCGCATCAGCGGTAAGGATAACCTCAACTTCATCGCCACGCTGCACCAACGTACTGACCAAGCCGCACGCCTTATATGCAGCGACACTGCCACAAACCCCGAGTACGATACGCATGTGTTTATTCTGCGCGTGGGCGTAGGGGGACATTGTCAAGCAAACGCACCTTGCCCAACCACAACGAGCCAATCACTAAACCATGCTCAAGATTGCGATCTTCCTCTGCTAAAGGCTCGAACGTCGCCTCGTGCACGATTTCGAGATACTGCAAACTCTCATGAACAGCATCGTAGCCTTCGCTCTGCAGATAACACTCATGTCCAAGCGCCAACGCACGCTCACGAGTCGCACCCTGACGATACGCATCTGCCGTAGTCTGCAACACCGCATGCAGTATCGGCGCACGGCGCCGTTGGCCAGCATTGAGATAGACATTCCGACTCGAGCGAGCAAGCCCATCGGCCTCTCTTGCAGTCGGCACGACGACCAGCTCAACGGGAATCTCAAGATCCGCAATCACTCGTTTGAGGACAGCAACCTGCTGTGCATCTTTTTGACCAAGATATATCCGGGTTGGCTGAACAACATTGAGTAATTTGGTAATAACCGTTGCCACTCCGCGAAAATGGGTCGGCCGAAGCGCGCCCTCAAAGACTTCGCCCAATAAGCCAACATCAACACTCGTGCTAAAGTCGCTTTCATAAAAAGTGCCAACCGCTGGAGCAAAAAGCTGGGTCACACCGTGTTCGGTCAACACCTGCACGTCGCGCTCAGGATCGCGTGGGTAGCGATCAAAGTCTTCCCCAGCGGCAAATTGCAACGGGTTCACAAAAATCGAGACGATAACAGAGGCGCACTCGCTCTGAGCCTGCTTGATGAGTGCCACATGCCCGGCATGTAAGGCGCCCATCGTCGGGACAAATCCAATCGGGCCTACCGGACGGCGCGCATGCATGTCGGCACTCGAGGTAATGATCTCGAGCGCAGGATTGGCGAGCAAGGCGGTTTTCTGCGCTGCACTTTCGTAGCGCACACAGAGGCTCGTGCGGCCACAGGTAAAGCGCTGGCCGATCTCAACGTATTCATCGGTCACAACTTCACCCGCGACGGTTGTACCATTGCGACTGGTCAAGTCGCGGAGATGCAAGCGTCCGTCAAGCACTTCCAATTGCGCGTGTGAACGCGAAAGGTAGCGATCAAAAGCAATACAAGCCCGCGCAAGCGACTCATCCCGGCCAATGGTAATCTCGCGCTCAAACGGCCAGCGCGTTCCATCAAGCGGCCCGCTCATAATTTCCAGAACGTACACCCCGGCCAAATTAGCGCGAGCAAGGGGTTTCTCCCCTACAAGGGTGAAGCCCATGGAAACCCCGACGTGGAGATGAGGCCGTACGGATGAAAAACCGAGTCGAAGAACTGCTCGAGCTCATAGATGTTGACTCAGACGCACTGCGCGCCGCCGAGTTTGCGGAGGCCCAAGAGATCCTCAACACCATGATTGGCAAAAAAATTACGGGTGCGCAAATGGGCGACACCCGCATTACGATTACCACCGCTGATGGCAATCAGTATTTCTTTTATGGATTCCTCAGCGGCGGCGGTAGCAGCGCCTAAGCGGCTGCGGTCTGCTGCGCAACAAAAGCAATAATCTTTTGCTGATCATCGGGGGCAATTTGCGTAAAAGCAATCCCGTGCGCAAAGCGCGAGTTTGCCCCTTCAAAAAATGATAGGACCACTTTTCCGCGCGCGAGCATTGCTGGCTCGTTGGGCTGTAGTGCAAAGCGTAACTCTACAATAGAACCGACCGGGATATCTTCGGCGCTGGCCAAACGCACGCCGCCGCCGCCAAGATTCACAATTTCGCCACAGCTTTTGGTAGCGTCCGAAACTAGCCCGTATTCAGCAGCCAAGGCCACCGCAGTGCGAACATATTCACGTTTTTCGTTTACAGGTTGTTTTGCAGTTCCCGACACGAAGTCGCTCCTCTCCCAGATCCAGCACCTGGCATCGTGTGGTACGACAAGGAACTAGCTGGCTACTCTTTTCCAAGTGATTGAGCCGTCAGCAAGGCGCCAACAACAACATGCTCAGCGCTGAGGCCGCCCTGGAGATACATTTCGTATGGTGCACGCAGCGGCGCATCACACGATAGCTCAATCGTCGCGCCACCAATAAACGAACCACTAGACATAATCACTTGATCTCTATAGCCTGGAACCGGCCCAGCTTCAGGACGGTAGCGTGCGTTAATTGGTAAAGCCGGTTGCAAGGCTTGCGCAAAGTGTTCGAGTTGCGCCAACGAACCGAGACGAATCGCTTGCACAATGTCCCGACGAGGCGCATGCGGCAAAGGGTCAACTCGAAAGCCTAATTGCGCATAAAGCGCCGCAGCAAAATTGAGGCCACGAATCGCTTCCCAGACAACGGTGGGCGCCATAAACAAGCCCTGAAAAAATAAACGACCTAAACCTAAGGTTGGCCCCAAGGCGTCACCCAAGCCTGGGGCATATAATCGCGTCGCAACTCGCTCGATATACTCAGCGCGACCAGCAACATAACCGCCAGTGGGTGCGAGACCACCGCCAAGATTTTTAATTAACGAGCCCATCACCAGATCAGCACCAACCTCAATTGGCTCTTGCTCTTCGACCAATTCACAATAGCAATTATCGACCGCGATAATCGCATGCGGGGCAACCGCACGGATGCTTGTAACCAATGCGGCAATATCAGCAATACCCAACGAGGGCCGTGGTGCATAACCACGGGAACGTTGCACGAACACAACCTGGACGGCTGGCCTAGTCGAGTCTTGTAGAGCAGATGTAACTCCAGCGAAATCCACGCGCCCCGCCTGGTCTAGAGCAACCTCATCATAAACGATCCCGTGATCTACTAACGAACCAGGAGCCTGGGATAGAGCATTATGGAGCGTATCGTACGGACGCCCCGTTGCAACAAGAATACGCCCACCAGGGCTCGTCAAAGCCGCGAGCGCAAGCACAATTGCATGTGTGCCGCTGACAATCGTCATCCGAGCTAAGGCACGCTCGGCAGAATAGAGGCGGGCAATTAGTGCTTCGTAGTGTTCTCGTGCCGCATCATGATAACCGTATCCGCTGGTGCCAGCTAATTCGAACTCGGCAATTCCCTCGCGCAAAAATGCCCCATAGACCTTCGCACAAGCGGCCGCACGTAAAGTGCTTTCGCGTTCTGTCGCGAGCAAAGAGTCGGCCACTTGGCGCGCAGCTCGAAGCACCGGCTCCGCAAACTTCGTATGGGCAGGCAGCTGAGCCGCAGCCAGTTTGATCAGAGGCTCTAGAGACAGCGGATGACTCCCTTCACTTTGCCAACAATTGTAATCGTATCAGCATAAATTGGTTGCATCGTCGAATTTTCGGGTTGCAAACGAATCCGCCCGGACTCACGATAAAATCGCTTTACGGTTGCTTCGTCTTCTAACAAAGCAACCACAATATCACCGTTATCGGCTTGTGGTTGCGGATGCACAACGAGTAAATCCCCATCGAGTATTGCCGCATTAATCATCGAGTCGCCCACAACCCGCAGTAAGAAAGCTCCGAGCACGCGCGCGAACTCGGGCGGCACGACGTATTCGCCCTCGATATTCTCCTGAGCCGTAATCGGAATACCTGCGGCAACACGCCCCACGATTGGCAAAACGGCATATTCATGCTGGGGTGGGGCGGGTGTGCGCACCGGGCCGTCGAGCGCAACCAGCGCACGCGGCTTCGTGGGATCACGCGAGATCAGGCCTCGACGCTCCAAGGTCCGCAGATGCGACTGGACGGTCGAAGACGATGATAAGCCGACCCGCTCGCCGATTTCTCGCACCGATGGTGGGTAGCCATGGTCGGCGGTAAAGGTGTGAATCACTTCCAAAATATGTCGTTGACGCTCGGTCGTCTCGTCCTTGGATGGCACACCGCCTCCTCATCTGCACGCAATAGCCCGATAGACTCGAACTATCCTGAGCCTACCATACGCATTCAGAAAAAGCAAACACGTGTTCGTAAAAACTCTTGACAAAGACCACATCCCTCAAGTAAGCTGAACAAAAATCGAACACACGTTCGCAGAAAGGTTGCCTTACGATGAGAATTTCCCCATGCGTTTCACCCCGCCGCCGGCTCCGACTGATGCCGATCTTCATCTTTGCCGGCTTCAGCCTCCTGACGTGGCTCCCACTCATCCCGTCGCTACACGCCGATGCCGCAACCCTCCACCGTAGCTACAGCATCACCGTGGCATCAGGCGATACCGTGTGGTCCATCGCTGCTCGCCAAGCGACTGGTGCAAGTGAACGCGATGCATTGATCGACCGCATCATCAGTACCAACCATCTTGCAAACGCCCAACTGATCGCCGGCCAACGCCTGCGCATTCCACGTTAAAGAGATACGGCTAGCGATTACGCTCACGAATCATGAGACTATGCCCGCTATGCTCATAGAGAAACGTCAAGCCTTCTTCCATCCAAGAGTCAACCCCGCCAGCAAGATGACTCGCGACCTCCCGCACTAACCGCTCGCGGTCCCGAAGCCATTTTAGCTCCATGCGCGTTGTCGCAGGCCACACACCTTCAGCACAGTCTTCGCAATAATATCCATATACCACGGTGCGCGGCATTGGCTATGGGATGGCCCGCTTTCCTGGAACTCAGAGCCGGAATTTTACGTCCAAGTACAGTTCAAATGGAAGCGGTGCTCCGGCCGTATTGGATTGAACCGCGGGATTAATCACCGGCGTATACGGGAACTGTGCTAATTGCTGAATCGTGTCACCAGGGTTATACACATTGCCAACATAGGGTGTCGCCTGAGCATAGTTACAGCCAACATTGCCAGCCCCCCAAGGCACCTTACTGCCACCAAAACAGCGATAAAGCAGATTAGTTGCCGTTAATTCGATGGTTGCATTTTTCGAAGCTTCATAGCTCATCTGCAAATTCATGGTTAACAATGAAGGCTGAACAAACTCACCGATGCGATCAAAAGTCCCGGTATATGGGTCAGGAATTGCCATCACCGCAGAACACGAAGCAGCATTATACGGTGCAGCGTTCGCGGCAATGGTTGGCACTCCATTAGGGTAACGCGGATCATTCGATACGCCACTCGCTAGACCAGCGGTACAAGATGCCGGATTGACCCCTTGGGCAGCTAACGGGCTGCCGTAGCGAGCTCCAGCTTCATACTGGAAAGAAGGAGTAACCGCAAAACGATTGCGCCGATAGTTGAAGATCAATGAGGCAACATTAGGCATCGTTGAGCTCGTTGAACCACCACCCGCACCCGTTCCCAAGGGCTGGCTATACGCCGGGTATGATGCATTGGGATTTAAGAGTGCTGCTGGTTTCGCGTTCCAGTAAGGGTTGGCGATGCTGCCCGCCCCACAGTTGGCTGCTGGAGCACCCAAGCCACTCGCGCCAACCGTCGTGCTATAACAAGGTGCTGCCGCCACACTGGGTGTTTGCGGGCAAACGGTATTACTGGGATTACTCGCACAGAATGAGGTAAAGCCATTAAAGGCCTGAAGATTTTGATTCGCGATGGTCACAAACGAACCACCCGCTGGGGATTGGGCGAATTGCGCAAGGCTATGCGTTAGGGTGTAGCTGAACATCATCGAAAGCCCATTTTTCTGGAAGTTTCCATGCCGCAACGCAAATTCGACTCCCGAGCTTTCTCGATTAAGGCCGTTCACATAGGCTAAAAAGTCCGTCTTGGGATCAATCACTAAATCAGCGAATTCGTTTTTGGTCGTGCGATAAAAAGGCGTGATCTTCATACTGGTGCTCGCATCAAATTGATGCTCCCAGGAAAGATCGATATTATTCGAAGTCTCTGGTTGCACATTACGCGTGGGGCTATTTAACCCGTACACTGCATATTGATTCGGATCCGGGTAAAACGCGGCACTATTCGCCGCTTGCTCCGCAGAAGCAGGAGCCGGCTGAACATAATGCCCAGCGGAAAAACGCAGGATATTGTCATCATCGAGCGTGTACGCCGCACCAAACCGTGGGGAGATCGCAGTATACGTTAAAGGATGGCTTTGGTCACTCAAATCCGTCGCGACATACCCAGGACCGAATGACGAGCAATCTTGACTCGATGACTCCTTCGACACAATCGTGTTGCCATGAATGCAATGGAGTTGGTTGTATGTATTGACGAAGAGACTGTTGGCCGGCGTGTCCGTATTACCCATCAGATAATGAAAAAGATCAAAACGCAGACCCAGATCAAGCGCCAGCTTTTTTGACGGCGTCAAATGATCGCCCAGTGAAAAATTAGTGAATTGTGCAGTCACATCACTCACGACTGCGTTTGCACCATTCGAAACCGTGTAATACTCACACGGTCCGTTGCCACACGTATAACTACTTGCTTGACTCAAGCTCGGACTATTCGCCGTAGGAGCCAGTTGATACGTGCTGCTCGGCATCGCAACGCCTGGCAAGCCATAAGAAGCAGCAGCGCCCGAAGCGCAGTTCGTCAATTGAGTGCCCGTTCCAACAACACCGTAACAGCCGCCGAGTGGGTTCGTACTATCAACCAACACCGCCACCGGAGACGTTCCATAAAAATCGGCAACGAGATTATTGAGACGATGAGAAGTGCTCGTTTCTTGACTCAGATCAACATTCACAAGATTTTTTTCATGCAACTGTTTGGTATAAGCAGCATCAAAGCCATTCGTATGAGATGCAAGCGTATAATCCGCGTTGTATGGACCCGCGGCATACGGAATGTAGAGTACGACAATACCATTCTGCCATTCGCTTGAGTCGTCATGATATAAGGTCAGACGCAGGCTTGCATCGCTACCCATCATATGCCGATATGCCAATTTTTCTAAAGAAAACTCATTGAGTTGTGAATCGCTCTGATTCGCCTGTAACGGGTCATTATAGGTTGCACTTGAATGCCCCGCAAAAAGAATATTCGAGATATTTCCGAGTTGGCTATTCGTCAAGGATTGATACAGAGGACCATTATATTGATTTTGATCAACGTAATACGGAGCCAGCGCTAGCACATTGTCTGCCCCCAAGCCATTCACCGAAGCATCCGGAGTACTGTGGTATTGGGAGTTCGTATAGAGAAATTGAAGATCATCGTTCTGTGTATCTCGATGATGCGGAATCGCAACATGCACATTCCCCACCACTTCTTCATCTGAACCTGCGGGCGATTGCCCCCACAAGGTCGGCAATGTTTTGTATCCGTTGGGTTGAATCGGCAGAGAACCAATATAATTCGTTGTCGCACCATTTGCGTAACACGTGCCAATGCTCGCGGCGCAACTGAGCGGCGTGTACCCCACAATCGGCGCATATACCGAGGCGAGGTCGGCACCGTTGTCTTGGTCAATCAAGCGCTGCGAAAAGCCGTACCCACCGACACCTAGGTAATAGGTAAATTTCTTATCGGGTCCATCTGCGCCGCTCCACTCAAAATTGGCCTTATTATAAAACGCTGGCCCCCCGATACCAATATCGCCTTGAAACGAATTCGGATAGGTGCCACTCTTGACAACCTGGTTTACATAGCCGCCAATGCCCTCGGTCTGCTGATCTACGGGGGCGGCCCCGGTGTAAACCTGAATTTCCTGGGTCCCGAGCGACGAAAGTGGGCTTTGTGCATATTGATCAAAAACACGATTGAGCGGGACTCCATCATACTCATAGCCAGTCTGGGACCAATCGCCCCCACGCAAGAACACCGATTGTCCCCAGCCTGCTTGCTGCCCCACTGGGACGAACACCCCGGGGACGCTCGCAATAGCCGAGGTAATCGAGTCACGGTCGTTCCCGCCGCCAAATGCTCGGCTTGCGTCTTGTTGGCTCGCATTAAGCGAATAGACATCAGCCGTTACTCCCCTTTGCAAGAGCGAAGACCGTGAATGCGCGGTGACGTGACCGATCTCAGCGATCACGGGGGCAAGCGTCAAGGACTCATCTTTCACAAGATCAGCCTGCACGAGCACACCACTCCGACTGGCGTCGACATAGCCAGCATGGTGGACCGTGAGTGTGTACACATCCGGTAAGAGCGCGACAAAGGCATAATGCCCCTGAGCATCGGTAAGCGTGCTTTGGGCCTGAGCGGCACTTTGCATCGTTACGACCGCGTGAGCAACCGGCTGGGCATGAGCATCTAGCACGCTGCCACTCACACGCCCAGTAATATCTGCGCCCAAAGCACTCGCCCAAGAGAGAACAAGGCCTAAAGCCACGCCTATCAACCGCGACGAGCATCGCAATCGAGCTCTCAGCATCTACAACGCCCTTTCGTGCCGAATGAGGAGGCAACGCGAGAGCAAGCTGTCGCGCTTCCGTCTTTAGTATCGGCACTGCAAGGCGAGAAATTCACACACGCTTGATGCAGCCAGTGTGCTAAGAGATCTGTCGCTTCTTGTGTTCAACTCGATGCAGCACCCAAGCCAGGCCGCTAATAATCAGAACAGAGAGCAGATACATCGTGGCATAAAAACCCAAGTACCACCACGTACCATGGGTCAATGCATAGCCTAAATGCACCCGATTGGTCCACACGCTCACCAGCGTAAAAAGCGTTAACAGAAACAAAAACTCATGCTTCGACTTTTTCATCGCGGGTCTATTCGTAACAGGAAAAAACAGCCCTCGCGGCCTTGCCCGAGCCATTCGGCTCAGCTACCACGAAGGCTGCTCAGAACAAGAACGCGAGATTAGCGGGCGCCGACCAATTCCAAACGCTGCTTTAGCAAAGCTGCGATGTCTGACGGCTTGTCCGCTACGGGAACATGAACCGCTTGGAACGCTTTGACTTTGCTCTCCGGCGTGCCGGTATTACCTGAGATAATTGCACCAGCGTGCCCGAGCCGTTTGCCGGCGGGTGCCGAACGGCCACCGATAAAGGCAACCACAGGGGTGTTCCGCAGATGCTCACCGATAAAGGCAGCGGCATCTTCTTCGTCGCTGCCACCGATTTCACCGCAGAGCACAATCGCCTTGGTCTTCTCGTCTTGCGAGAAAGCCCGTAAGCAATCAACAAATGTCGTCCCGATAATCGGATCGCCACCGATACCGACACAGGTGGACTGTCCAAGGCCCGCCCGGCTTAACATGTCAACAATTTCGTATGTCAAAGTACCAGAACGCGAAATCACTCCCACTGAACCCGGAGTGAACACATGGCCAGGCATAATGCCTACCAACGATTCACCCGGCGTAATCAGACCGGGACAGTTGGGCCCGATGATCCGCATGCCCGGAGTCGTAGCGACAACTTTGAGCATATCGTGGGCGGGAATTCCCTCGGTAATACACACCGCAAGCTTGATACCAGCAGCATGCGCTTCATACAACGCATCAGCGGCGAATGGCGGCGGAACAAAAATAATTGAATGCGTCGCACCCGTCGCTTGCACAGCTTCACGGACCGTGTTAAAAACCGGCTTGCCACTTTCAGCCGTCGTCCCACCCTTGCCAGGAGTCACGCCACCGACAATGTTTGTGCCATAGGCCAGCATCCGCGCGGTGTGAAAGGCACCTTCGCGTCCCGTGATGCCCTGAACAATCACTTTCGATTGCTTGTCAAGATAAATCGACATCGTCTTCTTCCTTACGTTCCTGAGCTTTTCGCAAAGGCAACAGCACGCGCCGCACCTTCGTCCATCGTCTCAACCGGATGCATCCCGGCTTCTGCCAAAATAGCACGACCTTCTTTTTCGTTGGTACCAGTCAAACGCACCACCAGCGGGACTTTGCGCAGGTCATCGCCCTTCAGTGCCTCGACAATTCCCAGTGCGACTTGATCGCCTCGGGTAATACCACCAAAGATATTAATGAAGAGCGCCTTCACCTTAGGATTGCTCACGACCAACGCGTAGCTTTTCTTGACCAATGCCGCTTGAGCACCACCGCCTATATCGAGAAAATTCGCCGCAACGCCATGCGCATTACGAATCGCGTCCATAGTGCCCATCCCAAGCCCAGCGCCATTAGCGATAACGCCAATATCACCATCGAGTTTGGCATAATTTGACATTCCTAGGCCAATGGCAACCGCGGCGGCTTCATCGTCATTACCAGGGCTGTCATTTTTCCATGCAGCTAATTCTGGGTGTTTGAAGAGTCCGTTATCATCGAGCTCAACCTTCGCATCGGAAGCAAAAACGCGCCCATCTTTGGTTAAAACGAGGGGATTAATTTCGACGAGATTCGCACCGTAGGAAAAAAATAGCTCATACAATGCTTGAGCGATTTTCGGAAACGCTTTGTGATAACCAGTTGGCAGATTCGCCGCAAACGCCAGATCGCGCGCGATAAATGGCTGAAACCCAACCGCCGGATCGACCGCGTATTTGACGATCGCCTCGGGGTGTTTTTCCGAGACTTCTTCGATATCCATCCCGCCTTGCGCGCTCACGATGAACACCGGACGCTTTGTTGCTCGGTCCAACATAATCGCCAAATACGCTTCGCTCGCAATGTCCAGCTTTTCCTCAACGAGGATAGAGCGAACCGCTTCCCCTTCCGGGGCTTGATTGTTCTTGATCACCAGCCGCAGGAGGGTTTCGGCGATGGGGGTCGCGGCTTCAGCGGTGTCGGCAAATTTTATGCCTCCAGCTTTTCCACGTCCCCCGACGAACACTTGACTCTTGAGCACCCACGAACCGGGGTTCGCTCTGATAAAAGCGGCAACATCAGCCGCGGTAGCGGCATGAGCACTATTGGGCACGGGGATACCGGCCTTTTTAAAGAGCTCTTTGCCCTGATACTCCATCAACTTCATGGAAAAATCTCACGACTCCGCACAAAAAAGCGGCAAGCAAGCGCTCACCGACTGCATAGCAGTTTTCCAACCCAACCCAGAAGCCCCTCCTGCTTAAGGCCGCAAGCACGCGAAAAGGCCCGCCACAATCGAGCGAGAACCACACGCGGCATACAGCGATCGCCAGCTTTTTGCGCTAGGCGATTTTTCTGTTACCTACTGCTACTCGGTGGAAGGTGTATATGATCAGTGTGAGCGGGCATATTTATGATCCAATTCAGTACCATCAGTTTCAGCAACATATACAGCGCCTACCAAGTGGTAAAAACCATTTTGAACCTGGCATATATCCCGACAAGATAGAGCAAGCCACAGTAAACTACATTGACAACCTGGCCAATCTTGCAAATCTGTGCTCTGAAGCGGCAGAACCATTACGTGCCAGTGCCAAAAAACTCTGCGAAAAAGCAGAGGACGAAATAAAGAATATGCTAGATAAAGTCAAGGCATATCCGCCAAATTTAACCGTACTAAAACAGATGGTCTTACTTGATCAACTCAGCAACCACTTAAAATGTCATGCTCTTGTCAACAAAACGACAACAGCTCCCCATAAAACACAGCTTCCCGAATTTGATCAAAAAAAACCTGACGTTTATGACCAGTTCTTTGCGAGTGCTGACGATCTTAAAAAAGCTGCATTTCTACCTGAAGCAGTGTTACAAAATGCAGAAGCCGAAACAGAGGCACGTCTTGCAATGGCGCTCCTACGAAACCAAAACCACGCATCCAGTGCTAGAATTGATGGGATGCAGATCTTCAGGTGTGCGTTGGAAAACGTAGCCCAAAAGACAGGCGGTGCGCGATGCCAAGACACTCGATATAAACAATATCGTGAGCTTATCAACCAACGGTATAAACCAAATGATGCCCCAGAAAGCCCGCGCACACCGCCAAATAATGAGTCACCACGTGTGAATCAGCCTATTCAGCTTGCCCCAATACGCATTCGCTACAAACGCAGCGGCCCAGCATAGCCGGTTAGCTCCACATACCCCGTGCCAATCTCATGATGCTGTGCATCCAAAACCGCGACGTCACCTTCCCAGTAAGGAATGCTGCCAGGAGTCGGAGCAGATAATTCTTGATCGAGTAGGCGCGGAACGAGGGTCAGAACCAATCCAGCTTTGGGCAGCGTACATTGCCAACTCGACGGATAAGTTGCATGTGTCGTCGGACTCGTCCATCCGCTGAGCACTCGGCAGGGGAAATCGCTGCGATTGAGCGCTTCAACATGACCGTCGGGGGAAACCAGACTACCGCTAGACTGCGGGCTACTTGTACCACGATTGGTGCGCAGGCGATAAAACATCACCTCACGCCGATCGTGCAATTGGAGCGAAAACCAATCCCAACCCACTTGCTGAGCTTCGAGCTGGCTCGAACCGTACTCGTGATCCATCCAAGCCTCGCCCCGCACGGCGAAGGACGATTTGCCCAGGGCAATTTTGCCCGAAGCCGCCAGACGCGTATAAGAATAATAGTGCGAAGCACAGCTACGGCAAGCACCTTTTCTGGTAATGCCTCCGCGACCATGAATCACCAGTGGCTTTTCGCTGCGCAGTGTCAAGTCAAGTCGATGCCCCGCGCTCACGGCGTGTAAGAATATTGTCTCATCCGCATTACGCCGCAAGCTCCAGTCCCCAAGGTGCACCGCAAGCCTCCGTTGATCAGCGCCCGCGAAATCTAGTCCGGAGCGAGAAAAACGTTGCTGTGAAAAAAAATGCTGCCCGCCTATATCGCTCAACGCAAAATGGGCGGCGTAGACTTGATTCCCACGCCAGCGACTTTGCCCGGCCAAGAGCGGCGGGTCACCGGGTGCCAAAGCCTCGCGAAAAAAGGTTAATTCAAAACCGACTTGACGACCATCATCGGCCTGAAGATGACCGGTATAATACCACCATTCGGTGCGATACGTATCATGCGCTGCATGATCGCGCGGAAAATCGTAATAGTATGGCGCCGTCGCGATCGAAAAGCTTTGCGCCAAGACCAGAATTGCTAGCCACAATCCAAGCAAGCTACTCATCGTCGGTTACTCCGGTAGCGGGCAATGACGCCGCGATCCGCGCCGGCCAAATACTCGATACAACTGCCGCAGCAATCACCAACACAAAGGCTTCAAACAGAAAAAGCCAAGGCATTTGTAACGTAATCAACCAGCCAAAAGCCTGACGATTAATCACATACATCAGCAACGCGGCCAGTCCAAGGCCAAGCGCAATTCCATAACTGCCACCCAAAAAGCCAATTGCGCCAGCTTCAATGCAGATCATCTTGCCGACACCAAACTTCGTCAAGCCCAAATAGCGTAAAATTGCAATATCCAATCGCCGCTCTAACACCAAAGCCAAAAATGTACTAATCACACCGACAATGGCAATCGCAATCGAAATGACATACAGCGCGTAGGTAATCGTAAAAGTCCGATTAAAAATTGTTAACACATACGTACGGAGTTCGCGACTGGATTGAATCTCGATCTGCGCTGGTGCGGCGGCCTGCAATATGCGTGAACGTAACACAAAAAGATCGACGCCGGGCTTGGCGTAAATCGCAAGCGAATTCTCGCTCGTATCATGAAACCATTGCTGGTACTGGCTTCGTTCAATCAGCACCACCCCTGCATCACTCGAATAATCATTATAAATCGCCATAATTCGTAGCGTATGCACACCCGTGAAACTCGGAACGGGCACAAGATCACCGACGCCAAGACCAAAGCGCGTCGCAAAAGGCTCGCTCACCAAGGCGCCACGACCCGTCAAGAGCGCATCTTGCAGATCACCAAGCTTCGGACGATCCAAAAAGCGTAATTGTTGATAAGCAAGCACCGTGCGAATATCAACTCCAGCGAGTGTCGTCAAACCACCGTGGAAGGGCAAACTCATCGCCCGAAAAGTGTCAAGCGCGGCAATCCCTGGCACACGCCCCAGCCGAGCAACAAGTCCCTCATCGAGTCGCGCGGCAAACGAAGCGTCCGCAGCACCTGGTGGGCGCACATACAAATCAGCCCGCAAGGTATCGTGAGCCCAAGCGACCACCGTCGTCCGAAACGAACCAACCAGAACGGCGATCGCAACCATCATGCCCACCGCAGTCATCAGGCCCGCCACGGCAACCGCATTCCGCCGTTGGGCTGCCGCTAGGTTCGTTGCCGCGAGTAGGGTCGTGGGACCTAGTCGCCTGCCCAGTACCCGCAAACTCAGTGCGGTCACGCGAATTCCCGCTGGAATGAGCGCAGCAACGCCAAAAATAAGAGCGACGCCGGCGACGTACCCAAATACCGGTACCCCACCCAAGGCCGGCACTCGCGTGCACACTCCGGCAACGACGAGTACCGCTGCACCGAGCACCGCCGCTCTGCGACTCAAGCCAGGCGAACGCAGTTCCGCGCTGCGTGTCCGCATTGTCAGGGCCGGAGGCGTAGCCGCAGCCTCTTGCGCTGGCTGAAGCGCTGCCAAGCTAGCTGCAATAACCCCGAAGACAAACGCCTTCACAAAAGGCCACCAGCTGTACACGACCCCATCGCTATGGGTCGCAACATACATACTTGCGACGGTTTTGGTAACGGCCGCAACCGCATAACGAGCTAAATACGCGCCCAATGCTAATCCGACCAGGGCTCCCCAAAATCCAAAGATCAGTCCCTCGCCTAGAAAGCAGGCCCAAATCTGACGACGAGTGGCCCCTAAACCACGCAATAAGCCAATATCGCCTCGTCGCTGCACCACCGAAATCGCAATCGTGTTATACATCAAAAAAACGCCGACCAATAAAGCCACATACGACAACGCGGCGAGATTCATCTGAAAGCTTGCCAAAATCCGTCGAATTTCGCCAAGCCGACTCTGCGGCGTGATGAGCCGCGCACCCGCAGGCAAGAAGCGAGTAAGCACGCGGGCAACACTCTCGCGCTGCGCCGGATCTACGGTGAGGTCAATCCGATCCAGGAAGCCTACGCGTTGAAAGATCTCCTGTGCAGTGGCAATATCCATAAAGACAACGCTAGAATCCACACCCGGCAGCGCCCGGGGCAGAATTGCGACAACGGGCAACGCAACGCGTTGCGCACCGGCCAAGGCATGCAGAAGCTGCCCCGTTCGCAGATGGTAGCGCTGCGCCAACTCTGCTCCCAAAACAACGCCGTGTTCGTTGATCAATTGGTCAAGATTGGCGGCTACCGCTTGCTGCACAACATCAATCCCTAAAACATGCAACACATCCCCAGACAAAGGATCGCCCGGGACCGCACCTATTTGCAGCTCGCCTTCAATCACAGGTGCGGCAGCCTGCACCTGTGGGGCCTGGGCTAAGCGCTGATACGCTGTTTCGCTAAACCCTGGCCCGCTCCCAAGAACCTGAAGATTCACGTGCTCCGCGACCACGTTGACCGAGGCGGTAAACGATGCGACTGCACTATCGTTCGCTAAATCGATCGCAAGTACCAACGCCACGCCAAAGGCAACCGCCAGTACCGTTGCAAGCGCACGCCATCTTTCGCGTTGCACGTGCTGGCCAACGAGCGCCCAAAAGAGATTCACGTGATTAGGCAGCCATCCCGCAGAGAAAGGGTCCGATCACACACCGCTGCAGCCTCGGCACTATGCGTGGCGAGGAGAATCGTCTGGCCGTCATCGGCGAGTTTGCGTAGCACATCCATAACCAGGGCACCGTTGTGCGAATCGAGGCTCCCGGTTGGCTCATCGGCCAATAAAACCGCAGGGGGGCGCACGATAGCCCGCGCAATCGCGGCACGCTGTTGCTGTCCGCCCGAAGCCTGGCTCGGCAAGACATCCGCCAACTCGAGAATCCCCACTCGCGCCAACGCAGCCTGGACGAATTCGGCAACCCTCGGCCGAGCAACGCGCGCAAGCTGAAGCGGAATTGCAACGTTTTCCGCAAGCGTGAGACCGCTGATCAAATGGAAGGCCTGGAAAATCGAACCGACTTGATCACGACGCAAAGCAGTAAGCGCGTCATCCGCTAAGTGCTGTGTAACCACGCCAGCGATTTCAACTTCACCCGCAGTTGGGAGATCCAAGCAACCCAAGAGGTTGAGCAGAGTGCTCTTACCGCATCCACTCGGGCCAACCAGAGCAGTCATCGTGCCAGGCAGCAGGCGAAAAGAAACGTCGCTAAGCGCGGTCACTACTTCGCGACCGCGCTGAAACTGTTTCGTGACCTGCCGAACGACGACGGTGTGAATCGGTTCTAAGATCCGCCAGCCTCGAAAAATGCAGCGTTGATCTCAACGAATTGTTTCCATTTGTCCGGCACGTCCGAATCCGGATAAATCGCTTCAACCGGGCAGGCCGAAAGGCAGGCGCCGCAATCGATGCAGGTCTGGGGATCAATATAGTATTGGTTGGCAGCTTCGTTGGTATGGATGCAGTCAACGGGGCAAACATCGACGCAAGAAGTATCTTTGGTGCCAATGCACGGTTCGGTAATCACATAGGACATGATGTGATCTGAATTAAGGCCTCTTTGCAACGGGTCCTCCGTCCTCGGATTCGGAATCCCCCTTCTCATGCTGGTTATGTGTACTGCCTGTGGCGCTCATCAGGCGACGACTCCCGATAATCTCTGCGCAGGCTGCGCAAACACCCGCAGAAACGCAATCCTTCCTTTGGCCGCTGCGGTCTCCGCGACCGTGGTCATGCTGGGTGCCTCGGTGCTCGCGGAACGCTTAACCCGGCGTCTTCGTCACCAGCCACCCGCCCTGGCGACCTTTGCCCGCGACCTCACCGCCGCCGCGCAAGCCGGCCAGCTCGACCCCGTCGTTGGGCGCGATGAAGAAATTGAACGCATGATCGCGATTCTGGCCCGCCGCAGCAAAAATAATCCGGTGCTTTTAGGCGAGCCTGGAGTCGGAAAAACCGCGATGGTTGAGGGGCTCGCCAACCGGATCGCAAGCGGCCAAGTTCCGGCAGCATTGCTGAACAAACGCGTCCTCGCCTTGAATATTGCGAGCCTCGTGGCTGGCACCAAATACCGCGGAGAATTCGAAAGTCGGGTTCGGCGTCTGCTTGATGAAGTGCGTCTGGCCGCACGCGAAATTATTTTGTTCATCGATGAGCTCCATCTGCTAGTTGGCGCTGGTGGAGCGGAGGGCGCAATGGACCTTTCGTCGATGCTCAAGCCCGAATTAGCCCGCGGTGAGTTGCAGTGTATCGGGGCCACCACTTTCGAAGAGTATCGCCGGTATATCGAAGTCGATGCGGCCCTAGAGCGGCGCTTCCAACCTCTGATGATCGCCGAACCTTCGCTCGCCGCGAGCGTGGCAATTTTACGTGCGCTGCGCGAACGTTATAGCCAACACCATCGCGTCAACATTGACGACGCGGCAATCGAGGCCGCGGTCTCGCTCTCCGCGCGCTATGTAACCAACCGCAATCTGCCCGACAAAGCAATCGACGTGATGGACGAAGCGGCATCTGCCGCGGCTTTGCGCGGCGAGTCCACCGTAACCGTTGATGCGGTGACAACGGTCATTGCGAAATGGACGGGCATTCCCGCAAATCAGCTCAGCCAGCGCCATAATCAAGATTTGCTCACGCTCGAGTCCGCCCTCGCCGAGCGAATTATCGGCCAACCAGCGGCATTAACGCGCATTGCGGAATCGATTCGGCGCTCACGCACCGGACTCAAAGACCCGCAGAAACCAGTGGGAAGCTTCTTCTTTTGCGGGCCTAGCGGGGTTGGCAAAACCGAAACAGCTCGTATGCTCGCGAGCGTACTCTTCGGCACAAGCACTGCTTTTGTCCGGGTCGATTTATCAGAATACACCGAATCCCACGCTGTCTCGCGCCTCATCGGCGCACCCCCGGGCTACGCTGGGCACGATGACCCCGGTCAATTACGCGAGCCTTTACGCCGACACCCATACTCGGTGGTGCTCTTCGACAATCTTGAACAAGCGCATCACGATGTCGCTGCGCTGCTGTTGCAAATTCTCGATCAAGGCCAATTAACCGACAGCAAAGGCAGAATCATCAATTTCCGCCATGCGATTGTCATTTTTACTGCCACGCTCTCCGCAAGTGCGCTCAAACGCGCGATCCGTGGCGAATGGCTCGAGCGAATCGATGATTTGATCGAATTCCAACCCCTCACCCAGGCAACTGGGGAGGCAATCGTTGCTGCCGAAGTCCGCGCCTTGCAAGAGCGGGTCGCCGCCCGCGGCGTCACGCTCATCCTCACCCCCGCAGCCAGTGCGATCATCGCTGCGCAAAGCCTCAAAACCGGCCAAGGAGCCCGGGCAATCAGCCAGACCATCGCACACGCCATCACGACACCACTCTCAAACACGCTACTGGCCCAACAGCTCCCCACGCACAGCCGGATCATCATCGAAGCCCAGCCTCACACAGAATCCGAGGGAAGCGACACGAAAAACATGATTCGCTTGTCGATTCAGTAGGCGACCCAAGGTGGTTTCACACCGCCTAGTCTGCTCAGAGGTATAAGATACCCCTAGAATATGGACATTTTATTTAAAAGCGTTATACTGGTGTTAGATCGCTGGAGTATGGGCGTGTGAACAGCCAGCCCCGCCCGGTCCCAATGCCGGGTTCGTCCTGAACTGGACGGATAGCCTGGAAACAGGCAAGAGCGTTCGCCCCGAGGTTCCGGCTTGCTGGAACCGCATAGACCCGAAAGGGTCTATTTTTTATGTCAGGCGTGGACGCTTGCGATGTGGATCGTTAATCCGTGGAACATTCTTGCGTCTCATCGTAAGTGCCACTAGCTTCGTAAACCCTATCTCGCCGAATGTTGAGGGTAGTTTTTTGTCGCACGGGTACGCAGAACGAACGCGCAAGTGTAGATCGATTGGAAGATCTTTCCCCGCGCGCTCAAGACTAAAAATTACTGCATAGAATATCCGTTTTCCCTCGTGATCAATCGTCGGCAAGACCGCGAAATTTTCTTGATATTCGGATACGTTCCATACCTTGCCGTTTGATGCACGGGTAATATACTCGGGAAGTCTTTGAGTATGCTCGTAGCGGACAAAACAGAATATGCCAGGGTTGCGACTAGCACCAGGATAGATTAGTTTTGGATCATCTTGCAATAACGGTTTGCGGGTAAAGCAATGATCACTAAACGTGACAACAATACGACGGCTTGTAGCATCAGCGTCTATAACTGAAAACTCATACTCTTCGAGATGCGCAAGATCGTAAACACAACCTTCATGAATGAACGGTGTCCACGGCGTCTTTTTGAAGTAAGGGGGAGCCATTTGTTCTAGGAAGTGATAGTCCCAGAGGCGAGAAGCCTCCCAAGCTAACAAAAATTATACAGACATCCCCAGAGATTAGCCGCCTAAGATCTTGTCGAATTGGCCGTCGAGTAAGCGACTGGCCCAGATTATTAACCCTTGGGCTTCGATGATTGCCAAGATGGCGCCGCAGCTATAACCCAGCAAGAGATTCTCGAGTTTTGTGATGACCAAACCCACGATAAGCGGCGGTGTCATGAAGACCAGCGCTAAGACAAAACGCGCGAAAGCGGTCGGGCCGCTGAGGTCGATTTTGCTGGGAAGTAATGCAAAGGCCAATAAACCGACACACCTTTGCAACCACACGCCAACAAGCGTGACGCCTACGAAGACGCCGCAAGCTATCGGCGCGACGCCTGTGGCGAACGCCCCTAAGCCAAAACACACGAGATCCAGGGCCGAACGCCAATACCAGCTCAAAAGCGTCATAAAAAGCCGCTCAGCAAAGCTCGTCGTGGTCAACCAAAAAATAGGGTGACGAATTGTTCGGCCAATCCGATGAGCGTCAATCAAGCTTGAAAACGTCGTCGTTAAGCCAAAAATCACGCCGAAGGTACGTAGGAGCGTGTCTACCGGGATATGCAAAAGGCCCACAAGCGCACCTAGCCCCAAGCCGAGCAAAGGTCGCATCAAAGGCCATTGGCGTACATGCTGCCGGCAATACATTTGCCAATTCAACCACAACAATACCGGCGCTCCACTCGGTATACGCGCAAGCTCTTCTGCGGTTTGCTCACGCAGGTGCATAGGTTTATCGTTCAGCCGCCCTTCGCGGAAACGACTGCGCATCTCCCAGCCGGCGCGTGAAAGCTCGTATAATTCCGGGTAGCGATCGTGGCTTAGGCGTACCAACGAGCCCAGCGCAATCGCACACACCCCACCCGCAAAGAGCGTTACCCGCAGATCTCCGCGCCCTGCCGCTACAAAAGCTAAACCTGGGTGCAAAATCGGCACGAAACCCGGCCAATGAATATTCACGCTGAGCATCTGCGCGCCAGCTTCCGCTGCTGCTAAGGCACCAACACAGCCAACGACCACGCCCAAACCAATGAGCAGCGGCTGCAGCGCTGCTGGTGCGAGTTCTCGTGGTAGCGATAACAAGCGACTACAAACCGTGAGTAAAATAATATTCACTAAGCCAAAGAGAAACTGTCCCAGTGAGTGTCCGCGTGGTAAACAAAATGCCATCGCAAAAACAAGAAAAATCGTAAACGACGGCAAGCGATCGAAGACATTACGAATCTGTACATACAAGATACTAAGCCAAGGCCGCAGGTGTGAACCAACCATCCAGCGTGCTTCCAAAGGCGAGGCAAAAAAAGCGATCGCGGGGTGTTCCCCCCGCACCAAGCCCAAAGCTGCGATGCATAATAACATCGCCGCGGGGATATCCATGAGTGAAGCCAGTTCGGCATGCGCAGAGGCTCCGTGCGCACGCGTGAGTTGCAGCAACTTCCATCCAAAAAAGAGTATCCAGAATAACCAGCCCAACAAGCGCACGGGCTCACGATGAATCAGGCGAATCGCATTCGCACAGCCACGTACATCACGCCAAAGCAGGGTACGAACATCGCTAGCGACGCTAGCTGCTGGGCGAGTACTCACGGACTGGGAGCAACGCAGTCGGGATCGGTGATTTCAAGAAAGAGCTCTTCGAGCGAACGTGCATGTTGCTCGCGTAATTCAGTGATCGTGCCCTGAGCCAAGGTTTGGCCAGCACGCAAAATTAATGCACGATCACAAAGTAATTCCGCGATTGAGAGCATATGCGTACTCATCAGTAGTACACGCTCTCGCGCTTTAAGTTCGACCAATAATTCGCGCAATTCACGTTGCGCTTGGGGATCAAGCCCAATCATCGGTTCGTCGAGCATTAATACGGGCGCATCGATCAACACCGTTGTAGCGATTAACGTCTTCTGCCGTAAGCCTTTTGAGAGCGCATTCCCCAGGGTATCGCGTTCTGGGCCTAAGCCTAAGCGTTCGAGTAATTCGCGTCCACGTTTTTCCCAACCCAGTGGCAAGCGACTGAGTTTAGCGGCATAAATAAGATGCTCCCAGACCGTCAGCATCGGAATAACATCCGGGGTTTCAGGGATGAGCGCAATGACTTGCCCACGATTATGCTCAAGCACCTGACCGTCGAGCACAATCCGTCCGTGATCAGGACGCAGTAAGCCATTGAGGCTCAAAAACGCGGTAGATTTCCCAGCGCCGTTCGGCCCCAATACCGCGAGCACTTCACCCGGCAGTGCATGAAACGACAATGCATCGAGCGCCAAACGCTGCCCATACCGTTTCGATAGCCCCTCAACCACTAACCCTGCTGTCGCCATAGAAAGAGTATCGGCACAGCGAACGTCGCGCAGTAGGTGCACACGAGCAGGGGAAATTACGCCCCGCTACGTGCTAGCAAGCACCAGATGAACGATTTTCTTGCGTTTCTCTCTTTCAGCCTTATTATTGCGTGCATGATACAGATCGACCGCATTCTGTGCATTGAGCCAAAATTGTGCCGGCATCCCCAGAGCGGCTTCAAATCGCAGCGCCATTTCCGCCGAGATACCGCGGCGGCCATTAATAATATCGCAAACGTACGCTGGAGTGACGCCCACAGCGGCTGCAAATTTCGCTTGCGTCAGACCCGATGGCTCAAGGAAAGACTCTGCCAGAATTTCGCCTGCGTGTATCGGTGGCGGATCATTCTTTTTCCGCGGCATGTGCACTCCTTCTCACTCAGTGGTAATCAACAATTTGGACGTAATGGGCACGATTCTCAGACCACAAAAAGCAGATTCGATATTTATCGTTGATACGAATTGACCACTGACCAGCACGATCGCCTTTCAAAGCTTCGAGCCTATTGCCAGGGGGTACTTTTAGGTGCTCAACTACCGAAGCGTAGTCTATTTCTGTCAGCTTGACTCGAGCCTTGCGATGAAGATCTCGAGGTAAGACCGAACGGGCTAACTTGGTGTCGCGTCCGTAGTAAATATCTTCGGTACCCTCATCCGCGAAATCCCGTATCACGTACTCATCTTACCACAACCTCGTAATCAGATACAAGCTCACGAATCGCGCCAGCTAAAATCTTACTATGAGCCCATCATCGCGCCAAACCCGATTCTTACCCAAGACCCCCGAAGGGGGCAAGGGGGATGGGGTGACGCAGAGCAATCGCCGTGAGCTACAAAAGGTGTACGCTAAGCGCT